>DWZS01000004.1 GCA_019117445.1 Candidatus Limosilactobacillus excrementigallinarum
CTTCTTCTTCAATTGAATCTTGAGCTTGCTTCTTTGTACCAACGAAAAGAACTACACCACCGTCAGCAGCAACGTTCTTAACGTAATCGTAAGCGGAATCAATCATCTTGACCGTCTTTTGCAGGTCAATAATGTAGATACCGTTCCGTTCAGTAAAGATGTATGGTTCCATCTTTGGGTTCCAACGACGAGTTTGGTGACCAAAGTGGACACCGGCTTCAAGTAATTGTTTCATACTTACAACAGACATGAAATAATACCTCCAAAATAGTTTTTTCCTCCCCACCGGTCCTCTGGTTCAAACACCTAGTGGCACTATTCAAACCATTGCGGCGGGTGTGAATTGTGCAAATAGCACCAACAAGTATTGTACATAAAAACTACTGTGATCGCAAGCAGAAAATTATAATTTCTGAATGTTGACCCCATGCTGTTTTAAATATGCTAACTTACGTTTACGAGTTTGATGCTTAAAATGATATTCGGCACTTAATGCACTGCTCTTATCATCAAACCGTTCTTGATAAATTAATTTTAGCGGATGGCGGCTTTTAACCCGCGTATATTTTGCACCACGATATGTCTGGTGAGTCCTAAATCTTCGTTCAACATTATCTGTAAATCCACAATATAGTGTTTGATCGGCACACAATAATACATAAATATAATAAGGTTTAGTTTGCATGAAGCATGGCCTCAACTTGTGGTGTATAGTTACCTTCTTGATCACCCACTACTAAAGGCGGTTCAATAATTGTCCCCCCTGGACGACCGTCCTTAATTGTTTCTATTAGGACCATATTCGCGTCTTTACCTGGTTTGGGGTAAACAAAGCGAATCCGCTTAACCATTAATCGATGTTCGTTCAAGACTCGTAAAATTTCTGTTAGCCGATCTGGCCGGTGCACTAGATAACCCTTACCATTCATTTTTAATAAACCGGCCATTTTTTCAGCAACCGTTGGTAAATCAATGGTTAGTTCATGACGAGCGATCGCCAAGTAACGATTGGGATTTTTTTTACTCGTCGGCAAAGATTTAAAGTATGGCGGATTACAAGTTACGATATCATATGTATCTTTACGAACATAATCAAAAATATCTTTAACATCTGTATTAATGACCTGATAGCGATCCACCAAATCATTTAAAGAAATACTTCGTTTAGCCATATCGGCCAACCGCGGCTGTAATTCTACTTCAGTAAATTGCCCACCTAGTTTACGGTTTAAAAACAATCCAATAGCCCCATTACCTGCACATATGTCAATCGTTTGGAGTCGCTGACGATGATTAGGCCGTACAAAATCAGCTAATAGCACTGCATCTAGGGAAAAAGCGAAAACTTCACTGCTCTGAATAATTTTAATCCCTTGACTGCTAAGCTGATCAATACGTTCATGCGGTTTTAAAATTGATTTATCCATGCTTACTCCTTTGGTTAAACTGAAGATTCAACTTGCATGTTCAGTTTTTCTTGCTCATAATAATCATATTATACAAAAATAATTTGAGGTAAATAAAGTATGTATGACTTCCTTGTTCATTTAGTAAAGCCGTTTTTGAGTGTGATTAACGGCCGGCCAATCATTAAAAACAAAGAGAAGTTACCAGCTGGTAACTATATTATTGTTGCTCCGCACCGAACATGGATGGATCCAGTTCTCCTCGCATTAGCTATTTATCCAAAAAAATTCAGTTTTATGGCCAAAGAGGAGCTATTCAAAAATAAGTTTGCAAACTGGTTTTTAAGAAAGTTAAACGCTTATCCTGTCAATCGAGTTCATCCTGGCCCGTCAGCAATTAAGGTTCCTGTAAAAGAACTTCGCCAATCCGACCTCTCGACCATTATCTTTCCATCTGGATCACGGTACTCTTCAGAACTAAAGGGAGGTGCTTTAATGATTGCAAAATTAGCAAATGTCCCATTGGTACCTGCCGTTTACCAAGGACCGTTATCGTTTAGTGCCCTTTTTTCGAGAAAGAAACGTAAAATTGCATTTGGAAACCCCATCTATATTGACCGTAAACAGCGTTTAACCGATGAAATTCAAAAAGAATATGAACAGCAAATGCAAGCTGCTTTCGATCAATTAGACCAGCAGTTAGACCCTAGTTTCCATTATGATATGCCCGAAAAGCCAGCTGATGACCACTTTTAATGTAAAATAAAAAAAGTCGACTTTTGTCGACTTTTTTATTTACGATTTGCTTTCTTAGCTTGATTCTTCATCGTTTGCATCATCATATGCAATTTCCGATCGGATGGTTTTTGTCCCATTTGAAGCATCATTGTCCGCATCATATCTTCAGAAATTGGCGGATTGTTCCGTAAGTAGTTTTCCATATACTTCCGGGCACCAAAGAAACCTATTACTAACCCAACTAACAAGGCTAGAATCATTAATAAGATAACACCAAGAGTACTCAACTTTTCGCCCTCCTTTTTAATTCAATACTAATAATATTACAAAACTATTTATTCATTGTAAATTTTTTATTGAAATTAATCGTCACGCAACCCTTTTTTACGTTGAATTTCCTTAACCTTTTCTGGAGTAACTTCCTTTCCGCTCTTATCAAAAATTTGCGTCATTTCAATTTTACTGCGGAAAGCTTCGCGGAAATTTTTTAAATATTCGTCACGAAGTTTTTTTCGTTCAGCTTTTTCTTCTTCGGTCAGCCCTTCCGCCTTATTTTTATGGGCTAATTCGTTAATTCTTTTCAATAATTTATCTTGTTCATTTTCTTCAGCCATAATTATCCTCCTTCTAATCGCAACTTTAAGTCTAAACAAGTCTGACGCTGATTGCAACATCTTAGAAAGATGGCGAACGTATGTTTACAGAGAACCGTTGCTATGCTAAAATGAATTGTAACTAATAAATGAGGTGGAATTATGCCAAGAAACGCATTAGACAAACAAACAGCTGTTTTAAACTACATCCATAAGCAAGTGGCTGCACAAGGATATCCACCAACGGTTCGCGAAATTTGCGCGGCAGTTGGTCTTTCGTCAACGTCAACAGTCCATGGCCATATTAACCGTTTAATTAAAAAGGGGTATTTAAAAAAGGACCCTGCTAAACCACGGGCACTAGAAATTACTCCAGAAGGTTTATCATTTCTTGGCATTGAACCTAAACAAAATCAAATCCCGCTTCTCGGAATCGTGGCCGCTGGTGAACCAATTCTTGCGGAGCAAGACGCAACCGACTTCTTCCCGATTCCGCCAACCATCAATGATCATGATGACTTATTCATGCTTCAAATTCAAGGAACAAGTATGATTAACATGGGTATTTTGGATGGTGATAAGGTTATTGTTCGTCGCCAAAATACGGCAAATAACGGTGATGTGGTTATTGCAATGACTAGTGATAATGAGGCAACCTGTAAACGATTCTTTAAGGAAGAAAGCTACTATCGCTTACAACCAGAAAATGATACGATGGATCCAATCATTTTGGACCACGTTACCATTTTAGGAAAAGTGGTTGGTCTCTTCCGTGATAACATCTTTTAAACAAAGAAAGGGTTTCAAAGTTTGGTAAGACCAAGCCTTGGAACCCTTTTTTATTATTAATTTATAGTTGTCTATCCTGGATTTGATAGATTCGTTGAGCATTCTTTTGGCCGGCTAAAATATACTCGCTAGGATCACTACCAATATCAAATTCAACATCCTCGCTCGACATTCCTAACTGTTGGTTAAATAAATGCTCGTACTGAGCAATTGTAAGCTGGTGTCGATTCTGCAATTCTTCCTGAAGACGCTTATCAATATGTTCTTGATAACCAGATTGTAAAATTCCAGAGTAAAATTCACCTTCCGCACCTGATCCATAGCTAAATAATCCAATCCGCTCTCCAGTTTGAACGTCACCATTTTGCAACAAAGACATTAAGCCCAGATACAATGAACCCGTATACAGATTACCAACCTGTCGAGAAAATTGCTGTTCTGCAGTTAAATTCTTCCGCAACCGCTGTGCAACTGGACTTTGATCATTGTTAAGCAATCCTTCTAGTCCCTTTTTTCCCATCTTTGTGTATGGTAAATGAAAGGCTATTGCAGCAAAATCTGCTAAGGTTCTTCCAGTAATCTGGATGTAACGCTGATATGTCTTTAAAAAGAAGTCGACATAAACTTGGTTAGAATACTTACCATCTACGTGGGCTTCAGCAGCAAACAATGGACGCCAAAAATCCATAATATCTTTAGTATATGAAGCACTCACAGGTTCAATTGCTAGGACATGGGGATTTTTGGTCACAAGCATGGCAACGGCACCTGCTCCCTGAGTTACCTCACCAGGTGTTTTTAAACCATATCGAGCGACATCCGAAGCAATTACTAAAACTGTCTCTTCCGGATTAAGTGCTACTAATCCTCGCGCAAACTGCAACGCGGCGGTAGCAGAATAACAAGCTTCCTTAGTTTCAACAACCCGAATATAATCATTTAATTTTAACAACCGTTTAATGTAAATCCCACTTGCTTTTGAGTTATCAATTCCCGATTCAGTAGCAGTAATTAAGGTTGTGACCCGTCGTAACGCATTTTTCGGCAACTTTTTTGCTGCTGCTGCGCCAAGCGTAACCATATCCTGAGTGGGTGGAACGACGGCTTGCCGGTCTTGCCCAATACCAATTTTAAATTTATTAGGATCCACTCCTCGGGCAGCTGCTAGATCTGATAATTCAATGTAATAAGGCGTTGTTGCGAACGCCATTTGGTCAATCCCAATTTTCATGACTTATCTCTACCTCGCTTAATACTAATAAAAGCACCCGTGAATGATTAATTCTTCATTCACGGGTGTTTTTTCAAACACTCAAATCTCGCTTGAGTTTTAAGGAGAGTACAGGATTTGAACCTGCGCGCCCATTCAACATGGGTTCGCCGGATTTCGAGTCCGGTGCATTACCACTCTGCCAACTCTCCATAACGTTTCACATTATATCAAGTTCGCTAGCAATGAGCAAGCACTTTATGGGTACGTCTCCTGAATCATTTAACTGCAGTATAGGTTTGTTGACCATCTTTAGCAGTAAAAACAGCTGCATTACTATCATCTGGATTCATCAAGCTAACAGAGTAACCACTCCCGAGAACCTTTTTCAACTGTTTAGATGTACTTACCAATGACTTAGTTAAATTTGGCCATCCTGCTTGATCAGCTTGGCTAGGGTTCTGAATCACATAGGTAATAGCCTTACTTTCGTCACCATCTTTTGGCTGAATCTTAAACGTTTTTGAATCACTATCAAAAGAAACACTTCCCATTTTAGTGTAAGCCTTTTGCATTTGTCTTAGAACAGCCATTTCCTTGTTTTCTTGAGTTTGGCCGTTCTGGGACTGTAATCCATTATTAGAAAAAGAAGAAAAACTACTACGATCAGCATTTTTAGTTTGCTGACTTGTCTGCTGGCTTTGTGAATGGTGATGCCAATAAGGTAAATTGATTGCTCCATAAACTGTGGCAGCCAGACTCACTAAAACAATAAAGGTTGCCCATTTCCATTCACGATACTGCTGCCAAGAGTTGACTAAGTAAAACAACCCTAAGATCAACATTAAACCACCAAAAACTACTAATAAAATCATTTTCTACACCCGACTAATATTCCATTAATGCTTTGCAATCATAGTCAGCAATTTTTTGCCGTCCATTTAAATCTTTCAATTCAATAATAAATGCAGTGCCAACCACAACACCACCCATTCTTTCGACCATATCAATGGTGGCAGAAATTGTTCCACCAGTTGCTAGTAAGTCGTCGACAACTAACACCCGCTGCCCAGGCTTAATTGAATCATTTTCCATTTGCAGGGTTGCTTCCCCATACTCTAAATCATAAGATGACGAAATTGCTGGCCGCGGTAACTTTCCCTTCTTCCGTGCTGGAGCAAAACCAACCCCTAGTTCATAGGCAACTGGGCACCCCACGATAAAGCCCCGCGCTTCAGGGCCAACAACCATGTCAACATGCTTGTTTTTAGCATAATTAACAATCTCATCCGTTGCCTGCTTAAAGGCCTTGCCATCTGCCATCAGAGGTAAAATATCCCGAAAAATAATGCCTTTCTCCGGATAATCCGGGACACTAACTACGTACTTATGTAAGTCTAACGACATAAAAGTCTCTCCTTTAATTAAGATGCAGCTCTTTTTGCACCCATCCTGTTAACTCTTTAGTTGAACTTTTTAATAAAATTTTTTGTACTTGCCAACGGGCAGCATATTCCTGATAAACCCGTGTCTTCTCTAAATTACCCTTTTGCGGATTTGCTGAGATTTTTAACAAGCCATTTTTAATTGTAACAAATCTGAGTTCTAAAAACACTTTAATCATCAAAATTAATTGATTACCATTAATTCGCAAATACTGGCATAGTGCCTCAGCTTGCTGATTAAGATTGATTTGCCGGTGTTGACGAATTATTTGATAAAAATTCACGAATATTGGACGATGTGGAATTGCTACGGCCGTGGATTGACTGGCATTAAAAAGATAGAGTTTAACTTCCCTTACTGCTTGACTATTTTGAAGCACTTGATCCATCTGTGCTATCGATTGTGGAACATCAACAAATACTAATTTATCATGATTACCAAGCTCCGGATGTTCCACATCAATAATCCGTCCGTTAACGTGCCCAGCAATGTTTTTCCGGAGCACGGGATTAAAAACAACATAGGCAGCATTTTCTGTAAACATGGTTGGTTGGAGTTGCTCAACTCGCGCATCAATCACCACTGATCCTTCAATTTTTTGATCCTCCAAAAGTAATTGAGGTGTCGTTCGGCCCTGCCAACGATTAACCGCAACCTTTCCAACCAATTTCAGATGTATACCGGGGCTAAATAAATCTGCACTAGAACCTTTGCCAAATGCCAAGACATCCAGCGACTGACGAGTACATTTTAAAATAAATTTAAGATGTTCGTTATTTTTTCCCATTTGTCGTTTGCTAGTGATAATTGGGTCAGTAATTTCAAAAATTGGTTCTTCATTATCTGGGCCAAAGGGTGCTAATTGCTGAATTTGCTGGTATAACTTCTCGGTAATTTCGTCAGGCTGCAAAGTTCCCGCAATCATTAAGCGCGGTTTTTGATTAGCATCTAAATGTTGTTCTTGAGCTGCTTGTTCGAGCACTTTCGCAATTGCTGGAACTTTGGTAATCATAAACGACATTCCACAAGCCATTACATGTCCACCAAATGCAGTAAGCAATTTACGATGGGGATCAAGTGCCGCAAAAAGGTCGTATCCATCGACACTTCGACCAGAGCCTTTCGCCACCAGTTCACCATGATTAACACTAGCCACGATTGTCGGCTTACCTGTTTTTTCAACTAACCGACTAGCCACAATTCCCAAAACGCCCTGATGCCAATCGTGACCAACAATTAGCAACGTCCGCCGTCTTAGATTGTCAGGAGCTTGTGCCTTTTGTAGTGCCTCCTGGGTAATCTGTTCAACCAACTCCTGACGTTGACGATTACATTGATCAACGTCCTTGGCTAGTTGTTCAGCTGTATCCGCATCAACCGTCGTTAACAACTTGACACCATCATTACCATTAGCAATCCGACCCAAAGCGTTTAACCGTGGTGCTAATTTAAAACTTACATCCTGACTGGTCAAGGATTGTTCTTGAATACCTGCAATCTTTAGTAATGCTTTAATCCCTGGTCGAAGTCCCGCTTGTAATTGTTGAATGCCAAACTTAACTAAAACGTGATTTTCTTTGGCCATTGAAACGAGATCGGCAATCTCTCCAATGGCCACTAAATCTAGTAATTCCGTTGGAAATTCACCCAAGAGGGCCCAAGCCACTTTAAAGGCTACCCCCACTCCAGATAAATCGCCATATTGATACTGATCTCCAGGGTACTGTGGATGGACAATCGCCACCGCATCGGGAAGTTCTACCGGTAAACTGTGGTGATCAGTAATAACTACATCCACCCCTTGATCATGGGCAAATGCAACTTCTTTTTTACCGGTCACCCCATTATCAACAGTTACCAACAGTTGAGTGCCATCCGTAATTAATCGTTGATAAGCATCCTGATTTGGTCCGTAACCATCCTTAAAGCGATCTGGAATATAATAATTAACCTTGGCTCCTAACGACTCTAGTGTTTCAAACATCACTGCAGTCGCTGTCATACCATCAGCGTCATAATCACCATAAACCGTGATTTGCTCACCTTGTTTAATCGCCTGAGTGATTCTTGCGACCGCTTTATCCATATCATGAAGTTTATTCGGCTGCTGAATTTGTTGAAGTTGCGGTTTTAAAAACAGTTGTACTTCATGAACTGATTGAAAGCCTCTGGCAACCAGTAAATTCGCTAATGCTGCACTGATTTGGCACTGTTCTTTAATGTTATTAACGAGAGCCGCATCTTGATTGGCAACCCTTTGCCATTCATATTTAGTTTCTAGCATTGTAATTCTCCTAAAAGTAATGAAGGAGCGTGGCCGATGTCTTTTGGACGTCGTTTTCACGCTCCTGATGAACCATTATTAAATGATTTACAAACCGCACCTAATAATGCATTCGATTTTTTTATAAAAGATCCTTGTTTTGTTGAAAATCAAAAAACTTTTTAATTGCCCAATCACCAATTCCCGGCATCACTTGGTAAAGCCAACCAATTGCTGAAGTATATCCTGGCACGTTGATTTCACGTGTTTTATACCCGACATTATTCCACACGGTCTTGGCTAGTGAGTCAGGCTCAATAATCATCCAGGATGGTACATGTGATAAGTAACTACCATCAGGATCTGCAGCTGCAAAGAAATGAGTAGCAACCGGACCTGGATTTACTGTCAACACTTGTACCCCATAGTCCGCAACTTCCATCCGTAAAATATTATCAAATTGAATGACTCCCGCCTTAGTAGCTGAATAAACCGCACTGTTTGGCGTTGGTAACTTTCCTGCTAATGAAGCTACATTAATAATCGCCCCATAGCCTTGATCCATCATTTGCTTAGCAACACACCGGCTAAGATACATGGTTGCTAATAAATTAACGTTCACCATCTTCGCCATAGATTTACGATCTTGGTTAACGACCGGTACCATTTCACCTAAACCAGCTGCATTTACCAATACGTCAATTTCACCAACTTCATGGCGCACCTGATCCAACACTTGATCAGTCTGATCAGGGTCAGTAACGTCTAATTCATATGCAAAAGAAGGCCGACCCGATAAAATTAAACATTTATGGGCTACTTCTTCCAATTTTTCCTTATTACGAGCACATACAACAACAATTGCTCCCCGATGAGCGGCCTCCAATGCCAATTGAGCACCAATTCCACTGGAACCACCGGTAATCAACACAATCTTATTTTTTAATAGTCGTAGTGACTTTAATCTGCGCATCATTTAGGTTGACCTCCTTTAAACGGAATATCATAAACATCAAAGTCATTTACTACTCGGGTATTAGGGAAAATATCCCGAACTTGATATGCAAGACCGTAAGCAGCCTTACCTACATATCTTGCAGAAATGTGATTTAGCAATAACATTTTGGCATGAGCTTGCTTAGCAATTTGTGCAGCTTGTGCACTTGTTGAATGGTAATAATTATGTGCTAATTTTGCTTCACCTTTGCCAAAGGTACTTTCATGGACTAAAACATCCGCATCTTTTGCAAGCGCAATCGCATTTTTAGTCTTCCGTGTATCACCTAAGATGGCCACTATCCGACCTTTTTGTGGTGCACCAATAAAATCTTGACCATTTAAGATAGTTCCATCATTTAATTGAACTTCTTTTCCCTGCTTCAATTGGCCATACAATGGTCCTGATGGGATTCCCAATTTCTTCAATTTAGCAACTTGTAATTCGCCTGGATGATCGTGTTCAACTACTCGGTAGCCAAAACAAGCAATCTTATGGTCAAGTTTTTTTGCATAAACCGTGAATGTTTGGTCACTAAAAAGTTGCCCATCATCAGTAATTTCTACAAACTTGATCGGGTAACTCAACCGTGATTCACTAACCCGGAGTGTCGTTTGGACAAACTCTTTAATCCCAACTGGTCCATAAATGGTTAATGGTTCATTACCTCCCTGAAATGATCGCGAGCTTAATAAACCTGGCAAACCAAAAATATGGTCCCCGTGGAGGTGGGTTATAAAAATTTTTTCAATTTTTCGCGGACGAATTGTGGTATTTAAAATTTGATGCTGAGTTGCTTCACCAACATCGAAAAGCCAGATTGCATTACGCTCTTCTAATAAGCGTAATGCCAAACTAGATACATTCCGCTGTTTACTTGGCGAACCGGCACCCGTACCCAAAAATTCAATTTGCATCCTTATACCAACTTTCTAATTCTACTGAAGAAATTCAAAAACAAAGTCATCAATCCGAACTTGATCACCATCTTGGATTCCCTTAGCACGAAGAGCCTCGTCAACTCCCATATGCCGTAATTGGCGAGCAAAACGCAATTGACTTTCTTCATGATCCATATTTGTCATGGCAAATAGTTTTTCTAACTTAGCCCCTGAGAGTACCCAAGTACCGTCATCATCACGAGAAATCTTAAACTCAGGTTCATCCTGGTCAACTTTCTTTAAGCCATAGTGAGTAATTGACCGTTTATCGTGACTTTCACTATCGAATTCTGGGGCAGCATCCAGAACTGCAGCTGTCTTTTTCATTAAATCATCAATTCCAGAGTGGGTAACAGCAGAAATTGGAAATACTTCAGGAACTTCTGGTAACGTATAATCATCAGCTAGCATCTTTTTAAACTTCTCCAAATTTTCCGCCGAATTTGGTAAATCCATCTTTGTTGCCACAATTAATTGCGGTCGTTTTAATAATTCAGGATCATAGCTTGCTAATTCATGATTGATTGACCGAAAGCGCTCCATCGCTTGCTCAGGATCTTCATTACCCATGTCTACCAAATGTAAGAGGACCCGTGTTCGTTCAATATGACGTAAAAACTGTAGACCTAAACCAACACCCTTAGAGGCGCCCTCAATCAATCCCGGCATGTCCGCCATCGCAAAGTTACGACCATCTGGGAGCATTACCATCCCAAGATTAGGAACTAATGTAGTAAATTCATAGGCTGCCACTTTCGGCTTAGCACCTGTAACTACTGATAACAAGGTTGACTTACCGACTGAAGGATACCCAATTAGTCCAACATCCGCTAGCATTTTAAGTTCCAGCTCTAAGTAGTGGTCTTCACCTGGTTCACCATTTTCAGCAATTTCAGGGGCTGGATTTTTGGCGGAAGCAAATCGCATATTACCACGACCACCACGGCCACCCTTGGCAATTACTAATTCATCACCATTTTTTACTAGATCTCCCACAATTTCGCCTGTATCAAGATCTCGAACCGTGGTGCCCTGAGGGACTGGAATGACCGTATCCTTGGCATCTGCCCCGGTCATCTGTTTACTCATTCCGTTTCCACCATTCTTTGCTTTAAAAATTCGATGATAACGAAAATCCATTAAAGTGCGAAGCCCTTCATCAACTTTCAAAATGATGCTACCACCACGGCCACCATCCCCACCAGCAGGGCCACCATTTGGAACATATTTTTCCCGACGGAAAGCAACCATTCCGTTCCCGCCTTTTCCAGCATGAGCTTCAATTTTAACTTGATCGACAAATGTTGACATGTTATTTCTCCGTTCTATTTACTTATTAATCTAGTATATTGGATAAATCAAAACGCGTCAAAGTTAATCATGACTGCTTCCCTTGGCAACTTCAGCGTTCTTTTGTAAAGAAACTTTGATGAGCTGCGCAGTCGGCAGATTAATTCCTAGAGCATGAATATCATCAACGGAAGCTGCCGCAATTTTGCTCAACGACCCAAAGTTCTTCATTAATTTATTCCTGGTTCGAGGGCCAACACCCTTAATTTCGTCCAATCGTGAACTAAGTGAATGCTTCGTATGGACTTTATGGTGAAAGGTAATGGCAAAACGGTGAACTTCATCCTGAATTCTTTGGACCAAATAAAAAGCCTGACTCCGTGGATTCAGATCCACATGTTCATTGTGTTCACCAAATAAAAGGTCGGCAGTCTGGTGCTTATCATTCTTAACCATTCCCACAACTGGAATCGATAAGTCTAACTCGTTTTCCAAAACATCCTTCACCGCATTCATTTGAATTTCCCCACCATCCATAAAAATCATATCCGGCATTGGTTGATTTTCTTTTAAAAGACGGCTGTAACGGCGACGAATAACTTCTTTTGTACTTGCAGTTTCATCAGCATGATTAATTACCGTTTTTAATTTATATTTACGATAAAGTTTTTTGGCCGGCTCTCCATCAATAAACACTACCATTGCAGAAACAGGGTCTGCTCCTTGAATATGGGAATGATCGAATGCTTCAATCTTATGACCAGACGGTAAACCAAGCGCATCCGTAATTTCTTTCATTGCCCCCGTAGTTTTACTTTTATCCAGTTCAAGAAGGCGGAATTTTTCACTCAGCGATAATTGAGCATTCTCTTTAGCCATCGACATCAGATCGGCTTTTTCACCACGTTGTGGAGTGCGTACTGGAACACCTAAAATTTCACTAATTTCTTTGTTTGGCAATCCAGCCGGTAACAAAATTTCTCGCGGTAAAATATTATTCCGGCGGTGATAGAATTGCAAAATAAAACTTGTCATTTCTTCAACAGCGGTGTCAACAATTGGAAATAATCGTTTCTCACGTTTCATTAAACGAG
>DWZS01000038.1 GCA_019117445.1 Candidatus Limosilactobacillus excrementigallinarum
AATTTTAATCGCATGTTCATAGCTAGGGCCATCAGCTAAAGAGCTTCCCCCAAACTTAACAACCTTCATCTTCAATTCTCCTTTATGCACGAGAAGCTCATGCAAAGTTTTTAATCGAATTTTAACATTGATTGATAAATATGCAAGAAAAATCTTAGAGTGCGAGCCCGTTAAAACCTTCCGGTGGCTAACGATTTCTCCACCGAACGGCGTCTTGTCGTCGAAGGTGGAGGTCGTTAGCTCGAGGAAGGTTAGTGCGAGCACATTTTGATTAGTACTACTAGCTCTAGCAAGCTCCTGGTGAGCATATTTTGACTATGTTACCTAGAAAAACAAGCTTTGATGAAGATTAGGGCAAGCATATTTTAACTATGTAGCTGAAATAAGAGATCAAAAAAGACCAGGTTAACTTCCTGGCCTTTTTTTAGATATAGCTATAACGTGCTCATCGTGACCGCAAATTCTTTACTGAGTCACACTCTACTTCATATTCGTTATCAAGAAGAACGCAATGAAGATGACGAAGAGGGCGTACATCATTGGTGAAACGTCTTTATGGTGCTTGGAGGCAATCATGGTAATTGGGTAAGCAATCATCCCAAGAGCCAAACCATCGGAAATGGAGTAGGTTAACGGCATTCCGACAACAACGAGGAATGCAGGAAGAGCAATTTCAAAGCGATCCCAGTTGATGTATTTCAGGTTATTTGCCATTAAGACTCCGACGATGATTAGAGCTGGAGCAGTGACAGTTGTTGGGATAACGGCTAGTAATGGGCTGAAAATCATTGAAATCAAGAATAGGATTCCAACGAAAACAGCGGTTAACCCAGTCCGACCACCCATGGCGATTCCGGCACTTGATTCAACGGAAGTACCAAGTGGGGCAGTCCCGCAGATTGCCCCTTCAACCATGGCAAGAGAGTCAGATAAGAAGGCTTTACCGATCCGAGGAATTTTACCGTTCTTATCAACCATTCCTGCTTGTTGGGTCATACCGATTAATGTCCCCGCGGTATCGAAGAAGGTTACCAAGAGGAAGGTCAAAACAACCATGAATAATTGTGGGGTATTAATGTCCTTCAAGTGGAAGATGGAATGACCAAATGTTGGGGCCATACTTGGTGCAGTAGAGATAATACCATGTGGTAAAGGAATTTGACCAATGCACATCCCGAAGATGGCGGTAATGATCATCCCAATAAAGATGGAACCAGGAACTCGAGCAGCCATTAAGATAATAGTTAAAATTAAGCCGAAAAGAGTCAACCAAACATCTGGATTACCAAATGAACCGAGTCCAACTAGAGATGATGAATTGTTCACGATCAGCTTACCGTTTTGCAAACCAATGAAAGCAATGAATAATCCAATCCCTGCAGAAATGGCATATTTAATGTCTTTTGGAATGGCGTCAACAACTTTTTCCCGTAACTTAAGAACAGTAATTAAAATGAACAGGAAAGAAGCAACCAGGACACTCGCCAAAGCAGTTTGCCAGTTAATGTGCATCCCAATAACAACGTTGTAGGCGAAGAAAGCGGCACTCCCAAGGGTCGGTGCTAAGGCAATCGGATAGTTAGCGATTAGTCCCATTAAGAAACAACCAATTGCGGTAGCGACTGCGGTAACTGTAAAGGCAGCACCCTTATTAATTCCCGCAGCGTGCAAAATATTTGGGTTAACAAATAAAATGTATGACAGACTCACAAATGTCGTTAAGGCAGCGATTAATTCGCTCTTAACAGTTGTATGAGCCTCATTTAAATGAAAGATCCGGTCTAACACTATCAATTCTCCTCTTCTTAAAGTAAATTTAAAAGCTTATTCCTACTAGAATATCACAGAAATTTGTTTGATGATTGACTTTCTTGAAATTTGACTAAATATAAGAAGAGATTCACTGATAAGTGAGAATGAATTAGATCAATATGAGAAAAATTAAGAATTATGTTGACATTCTAATCTAAGACTCCTATTATATTTATAAATCGAAGAGGCGCAGCCAACACTAGTAGTTAGCCTTAGCTTGCCAAGCAATGAGGGTTATTGAACAGGGCGGCTGCCGAAGCGTCTAACTTGGCAAAGTTAGGTAGCTGGGGCGTAGCTGAATAAGTTGCGGACTGTCGTGGGACAATATCAGCCCACGTTGCGCTATCGACAAAACGGATAAAATACATCCACTGTTTGTCTTTGCGCAGACAGTGGATTTTTTTATCACTTTGTTTTCCCCGAATGAGTAATGGAGGAATGAGTATGAACCAACAAATTACTGCTGACCAATTGAATGACGCGGGACACCTGATGATTGGTGGTTGTGATTCAATTGAACTAGCTCAGGAATACGGAACGCCACTGGTTGTTTACGACGTTTCCCAAATCCGACAGCAAATTCGGAGCTTTCGGCGAGTATTTGATGCTAATCAGGTCGACTATGCGGTCAGTTATGCAAGTAAGGCCTTTGCCGCAATTGCAATGTATCAGGTTGCTGCTGTCGAAGGGGCTCACGTTGATGTCGTTTCGGCTGGGGAGCTTTATACAGCAACTAAGGCTGACTTCCCGATGGAACGGGTAAGTTTCCATGGTAATAATAAGTCGCGTGAAGAGCTGGAAATGGCGGTTGACCACCATGTGGGGACGATCATGATTGAT
>DWZS01000039.1 GCA_019117445.1 Candidatus Limosilactobacillus excrementigallinarum
GTCTATGTTCCCGCCAAGCAGGTAGCAAATCCCGGTAGCAGCTCCCATTGCGGCAGAATGAGTCGCACAATATGCCGATAAAATCGGCAAAAATGAATGGACGTAAATAGCAGTTAAATGCGATAAGGCAAGTGCGCGAATTAGCTGTTCCTCATCCGCACCTTTATATTCAGCAATCACACATACTGGTACCGTAGCCGTGATTCCTTGGTTGCCTGATCCGGAGTTAGTGACAGCCGGTAACTGTGCACCACCCATCCTTGCATCGGAAGCCGCCGCTGTCTTTGAAATAATTTCGTTGGTCAAAGAATTTTCATAAGCAATGCCTTGTGGATTGTTCATTGAACGGCCAACTTTCATACCATAGTTGTTCGTGAGCCCCTCTTTGGCCAGTGCCATATTATATTCCTGTGCAATTTTAATAAATTTTAGTTCTTCCAACGGTGTAGTCATGCAGAAATTCCAAATTTCCTCTAAACTGCTCTTCTGCATAAATAATTCCCAGTCAGCCAATGAATCCACTGCCGGACGTTCCTTCGAAAATACAGTTTCTCCATTTTTCTTGATAAGATATATATTTGTATGATCAGCTGCAATGTATACTTCTGAAGTATTATTGTTGACGGTCGTTACCTTAACCTGAACGTATAATTTATCCTGGACATCAGCTACTGAGACCGTAATCTTTCCAGAAGTTGCTAAAGCAACTATTTTTTTATCATCTTCAGCAGTTAGTTTAGGAATTACTTTCATTCCCTTGGAAGCATCCCCATATAGGTAACCAACCGCAGCAGCAATTGGCAAACCTGGTTGACCTGTTCCTGGTACAATAACTGCAATTGCATTTTTCATAATGTTGGCCGAAACTTTCACTTCGATCTGTTTAGGTTCTTCGTGATTCAATTGTTCAGCACAGGTTGCCACTGCAAAGGCTACTGCCACCGGTTCCGTACAGCCAGTAGCAGTAGAGACTCCCTTATGAAGGGCCTTTAGATACATACTTTGTTTTGCTTGTTCCATTTTTTATTCCCCCTATATTAAACAGCTAAAAATGGTGAAATTACTAATAAGATTCCGGTTAAAATAATTAAGATAAAGCCGGGACTCTTCAAGTGATGGAGAGCAGGGACTTTATAAACAAGATACGTCGGTAACAGACAACCGATAATTCCAAATATCGGTGAACAATATGATGTGTAATTTAAAATAGGTGCATTAATAACCGCGACCAGCCAAGTGATTAAAATTGCGAAAATTAAGATTCCTACATGTAAGACTTTCATGTTAATTCGACTCTCTGGCATGAATCGTTTTAAAACATTCACAGCAATTCCTTGACAAGCCTCTCTAAAGCCCTGAAAATTTGAGAAAAATGCTGTAACCACCGCAAGAATACTCATTGTCAACGCAGCAACCTTAACTGTATTGCCACTCATCCCTTTGGCTGCAATGGCAAGTGCGGAAATGTTCTCTTTATTGGCTTCAACAGCTTGAGCATGGTCAATTGAAAAGCTGAACGAGAATGCATAAAACAGTACCGCAGCGAATAAAGTCAAAAAGGCAATTTTCATCGCTCGTGATGCCTTATAGCGAGCTACCTCAATATTCTTATTGTGGGCTCGATAAGAAATTACCATCGGGGATAGTGACTGAATAAAAATAATTGATGTGAGCGTGAACGGTAATAATACAATTGTTTGCTTAATCAAATATCCCAACGGTGGAAAGGCCCCCAGGTTGCTTAAATTCCAGAAACGAATCATAACAATTCCTAGTAGTACAATAACCGCTAATTTAATAATTACTAGTGGGCCTGAAATCTTGAATAGCAGTTTCTCACTTAGTGAAGAAATTAAAACTAAGATACAGATAACCGCAAGACTGTAAAATGGATTATCTGAAAGGACACCCTTAGTAACACCAAAAGTTTGCAAAAAAGAGGCACTATCATTAACGACACAAGTTGAATATATAAACACCCAGATAACCAGCATAAGGAAATATAGAATTCCTAGAAAGAATCCCCAATTTTTCCCCAAGTAGTTTGTGATTACGGTTGGGTAGTCCACGCATTCTTTCGATTCAGCTAGCGTGTTAATAAAAAGCTTTTGAAACAAATAAATTGCTGGGTAAGCAATGATTACAGAAATTAAAAATGTCCAAATACCTACAATACCAACTTTAACCGGAAGGTAAACGATTCCCGCACCAATTGCCATTCCGATACTCATAATTACCCAGCCACGATCAACACTGTCAAATTTTGTTTCTTTGCGCCATTCATCAACCGTTAAGCCAGCCTTAGAGGCCATTATTTCCTCCTGACTTGAATTTTTCATCGAAATCCCCCCTTATAGAACATAAATAAAATTTACAAAAGTAGAACTTTAACGCGCTATTTAGTTTAACTTCACATATGTTGTGCACATCATCACTATATCATTAGACTATCCTTTTTCAATTTCCAAAATCGTTTCACAATTAATATTCATAACCATTTGCAATTACTACTAGTAAGCGCTTACTATTTTACATATAAATATCAATTAACTACTTGTGAAACAACAAATTTGTCTCCCGTGATTATCACGCAATCCTATTAAGACAATAGTGGAAGGAGCCGCCTAATATATAGCAACTATTTAATTAATAAAAGTAAGTATTATTTATGATTTTTTATTTATGTGTAAAAACGTTCTTTTTAATTACAATTACATGATTAATCATTCATATATGCTCCCACCCATACGTAAAAACGCCTATTTTTCACTAATTATCAGGAGTTATTACGTTGATTAAAAAAGGAGTGGACTAATGAACTATCCTACCTAGTTCATTAGTCCACTCCCTCAAGGATGACTAGTTCGCATTGTGAATCTATTTAACCGTAATTGGTAATTCCAGCATTTAAATTGCCAGTTTACAGCCATGCACTATAACACCATTATTTTTAAAGAATCTGGGATATTTTCTTAGCTTCTTTATAACCAATTTTCTTACTAACATTGCCCACAAGTTCTATTTTCCATGGCTGAAAAACTGGGTTGCTTTGATTGCCTGTTGCCATCCAGCGTAAATCTGGTTCGCCTGTTCAGGCATCATTGCAGGCTGGAACTGGTCGCCAATTTTAGAAAGGCGCCGCAGCTCATCTTGGTCATTCCAGAAGTCAACTGCTAGCCCGGCCAGGAAGGCAGCTCCCAATGCCGTAGTTTCTTCCATGGCCGCCCGCTTAATCGGCGTTTGCAAGATATCCGCCTGGAACTGCATTAGGAAATCATTTCGTGAAGCCCCACCATTAACTGTCAGGGCCGTCAATGGAAGGCCAGTATCCTGAACCATCGTATCTACTACATCACGAGTCTGCAAAGCAATCGATTCCAGGGTTGCCCGCACCAGGTGCTTCCGGTTGGTCCCCCGGGTAAGGCCAAAAATGGCTCCCCGCACTTCTTGATCCCAATATGGGGCACCCAGACCGGTAAATGAAGGAACAACATACACCCCGCCAGTCGATTCGGCAGCGACCGCCATCTGTTCAGATTCACTCGCGTGCTCAAACAGTTGAAGACCATCTCGCAGCCACTGTACCGCCGAGCCAGCTACAAAGATGCTCCCTTCTAAGGCATAGTAAGTTTTACCATCTAAGCCGTACGCAATAGTTGTCAACAGGCCATTATCAGAGAGGGTCGGTTTTAACCCCGTATTCATCACAATAAAGGCACCAGTTCCGTAAGTGTTTTTTACCGAGCCCTTCTCATAAGCCGCCTGACCAAACAACGCCGCCTGCTGGTCACCGGCAATTCCTGC
>DWZS01000040.1 GCA_019117445.1 Candidatus Limosilactobacillus excrementigallinarum
AGGTCACCCAACGAGGACGCAAATCTTCTCTAACTACTAATCTCAAACAACTGATTGAAGAGAAAATTAAGGCCCAGAAATGGTCAGCTGAACAGGTCGTGCATGTGTTTGGAATTGCCTATAAGTCAATCTACAATTGGATTGACCAAGGATTGCTTGACCTCCAGCTCAAGGACTTACCAGATCACGGTATCCGTAGACATCGGGCCAAAGAAAAGCGCGGTACCTTTAGCCACGGGCGCTCCGTAGAAGAACGGCCTGCTAGTGTTGACACCCGTCAGGAATTTGGCCATTTTGAAGCTGATACTGTTCTCTCTGGTAAGCGTAAGGGCCAAGCAGTCGCCACTTTCGTAGAACGAAAGAGTCGTCTTACCATCGTTAAACGCCTTAATGGTCGTGATAGTCAATCAATGAAGCAGGCAATTGTCGAGCTAGCTCATCAACTTAATGGCAAGCTTAAAACGCTGACCGTTGATCATGGAAAAGAATTTGCGGACTTTCACACAATCGAGGAATTAACCGGTACACCGGTGTGTTTTGCCCACGCCTACTCACCACATGAATGCGGTAGTAACGAAAACCGTAATCGGGTCCTACGACGTTTTATACCCAATTGAGAAATGACATCGCATCATTACAGCACAAAAGGTAAATGCTAAAATAGAAGTAAGTTAATTATCTGGAAAGGAGGAGTCCAGATTGGATAGTAAGATTGTTGCCCGCCCCTTAGTCACCATCACGAATGTCATTTGGAGCTTTAATACAGAATTGCACCGGCCGCAATTATTGTTAATTAAACGGGCCGATGAACCATTAAAGGGCAAGTGGGCCTTGCCAGAAACTCTGTTGCGTAGTCATGAAAGTGCTGATGCAGCGTGTATTCGCTTGATTGACGATAAGATTGGCCTCCAGGTGCCGATGAGTTCAACTGAACAATTGGCTACTTTTACTGATCCCAACCGGGTTACTGGTAGCCGGGCCTTATCATTAGCCTACATGACTTATCTGCCTTCGACGCCCAAGCTGCATCCGGGCTATGGGGCAACGGACGCTCAATGGTTTACCTTGAGTGCTGATCAACGCAAGTATGTAATTAGTCACGATCGGCAGCAATTCATCCTAACGACACCTTCTGACCTTGCGTTTGACCATGTTCAAATTATCAACACCGCCATTAATCGGATCAAAAATAAGCTCGATTACCAACCAGGTATTCTCCACATTCTCGGCGATTCCTTTACCCTGCGTCAGGCCCGGGAAGTCTTTGCGGCGTTCTTAGGAACGACCCTGGATAAAATTGATAATTCCAATTTTAAGAAAACTCACAACCACCTGTTTAAGGAAGTCGGCACCGCCTCATTACAACACTCAGGTCGGCCGCCAAAGTTGTTTAAGCTAAATTGTTAATTTTATAAACTTGCATTTTCAAAAAGAGTATCTATACTAGAAGTAAATAAAAGTCAAAGATACTTTTATTTTTACGATAATTAAAGTACTTTTTACTCAAAAGAAAGTGTGGGTAATATGGATTTACAAATGTTAACCGACCTTTATGAATTCTCAATGGCAAATGGCTATTACGCCATCCTGCCCCATGATCGTCAGGCCCGGTTCGACGTTTTCTACCGGCGGGTTCCTGATAACGGCAGCTTTGTTATTGCGGCCGGTCTCCAACAAGTAGTTGAACAAGTTGCTAACTGGCATTTTTCTAAGGAAAACATTGAATACCTGAAATTATTAAAAGAGTTCAGTCCTAATTTTCTGGACTACCTCAGCAAAATTAAAAACGGCTGCACTATTCAAGCGCTCCCTGAAGGTACTCCAGTATTCCCACGAGAACCAATTATCTCCATTAGTGGTCCATTAATTGAGGCCCAACTCTTAGAAACTTTCGTCCTCAATATTATTAACCACCAGTCACTAATTGCCACTAAGTCATGGCAGATTAACCATGCCGCGCAAGGACTGCCAATAATGGAATTTGGTGCCCGGCGTGCGCAAGGACCCGACGCGGCCACTTATGGTGCACGGGCAGCTGTGATTGGCGGTTGCACCAGTACCTCAAACTTGCAAGCAGCTAGTCAATTCCACATCCCCGCAGCGGGAACAATGGCCCACGCCTGGGTAGAAAGCTTCCCTGACGAACTCAGCGCCTTTCAAGCATGGGCAAAAGTTTATCCAAATAAAATTTCCCTACTGGTTGATACGTATGATGTCCTTAAATCAGGGGTTCCAAACGCTATTCGGGTCTTTAAGCAAGCTCGGGCCAATGGTCATGAACCAGTTGGCATTCGGATTGATTCCGGGGATATTTCTCAACTTGCCATTAAAGCACGCCAGATGCTTGATGAAGCGGGCTTCCTAAAGGCTAAGATCACTGCTTCTAATGCGCTTGATGCCCACGTTGTGAAATCACTGCTGGACGAGGGTGCACCAATTGATAACTTTGGGATTGGTGAAAGCTTGATTACTAGTTCTTCTAGTCCGGTCTTAAGCGGCGTTTATAAATTAGCGGAAGAAAAAGTCAATGGTAAATGGATCCCAACGATTAAGGTTAGTGATAGCCGGGAAAAGGTTACTATTCCAGGTAACAAGCAGGTTTATCGGATCTACAGTAATGACCTGCCAAATAAGGCCATTGCCGATGTCATTGCCCTGGCTGATGAACCCATCACTGCACCGCTCAAGGTTGTTAACTCCAACCCTACCGCAACTAATGCCAGTCAAGTCTTAGCCAACTTTACTGCTAAGCCGCTATTAAAAACCTACTTAACAGCAGGCCAGCCGGTAAAGGTGGAAACGGATGTCTTTAAGATTCAACAAACTTCCCGGCAATTGCTCGCTCAATTACCAGAAGCAAGTAAGCGGCTAGTCAACCCTGATCGCTACCCGGTTTACTTAACCGCTAAGTTAGCTGACCTTCAAGAACAATTGATTACCAAAGCCCAGTTTGCTGAGGAGAATTAAAATGGCAAAAGCATTATTAATTATTGACTACACAAATGACTTTGTCGCTGATAATGGATCCCTAACCGTCGGTAAACCAGCCCAGGCGTTAGAGCAACCCATCATTAGTTTAGCTAACCAGTTTCTTAAAAATAAGGATTACGTGATTCTGCCGACTGATGGTCACTTGAAAGATGATCATTTTAATCCCGAACATCGCCTATACCCACCCCACAATATTATTGGGACTAAGGGACAAAAATTATATGGCAAGGTTGGTCAATGGTTCCAACAAAATCAGACTGATCCCCACGTCTATAAATTTAATAAAAACCGCTATTCCGCTTTCCAGAATACTAATCTAGACAATTATTTACGGGAACGGCGGATTAACGAAGTCTGGATCTGTGGAGTATGTACCGATATCTGTGTATTACACACGGCAATTAGTGCATATAACCGTGATTATCAAATTGTCATCCCGCAAAAGGCAATCGCTACTTTCTCCGAACTGGGAGCAAAGTGGGCAATGGGACACTTCAAGAATGTTCTTGGAACAACGATTCGTTAACGTAAAAGGAAGCATCTAACAATGAGTTTTTATGGCAACCAAACTGAAAGGATGGTTGAATCAGCCACTCCGGGTATTCATTTGTACACAATCACGAACTTAGCTGAAACTCCACAGGTAAATATAATTATCGTTCATGGGTTATCATCATATGCTAAAAGTTATGACCCCTTCGCTAGTTTTCTTGTTAAGCATGATTGCAACGTTTTTCGCTACGATCAGCCTGGTCATGGAAAGTCAGAGGGACCCCGGGGATATATGGATTCTTTAGCTGACCTGTATGAAAATTTACATGTAATGGTTAGAAGGACTAAAACGGCTTATCCAAACCTTCCCCTATTTGTCATTGGTCATAGCATGGGTGGCGAAACAGTCCTCTTATATGGCATAAAGTACCCGCAAACGGTTGATGGATTCGTGGTGGCTGATCCAGTTTCCATTGTTAAAGCACCAAATTCATGGAGTAAGGGTTTAACAGGCGACCCTAAGAAACAATTACCTAACGTGTTAAGTACAGGGCTTAACAGTGATCCACGAGTAGTTCATAGAATTCAAAATGATCCTGCTAATCTGCATCACTTGACAGTTGGAATTTTGCAGAATGAAATTAAGGGAGCTTACTTCCTTCGGGAACACTTAACTGGCTTTAAGGATCCACTATTGTTTTTACAAGGTCAAAAAGACGGTTTGATTGATTATCATGATTCATTAGAAGCTTACGCAATGATTGCTTCTAATGACAAAGAGCTTCACGTCTACTCTTCTCTAATGCACAATATTTTTGACGAGCCCCAACGAAAATGGGATATCTACTCAGAAGTCGTCCAGTGGATTAATCGTCATCGATATTGAAACTGAGTTGCAGCTATTAAACCACTTTGAAATTATAAAAGAGACGCAACGAATGACACTTTCGTCACCGTTACGTCTCTTTTTCATATGGTTAATGATCCTAATTAACAATAGCCTTCTTTAACAGGTATCCACATTGCCCTGCACTAACCACTGTTAAGCCGCTAATAAGTCCCAGGTTGTTATCCCGCAAAACAAATGCAATAATGATTCCAGAAATTAAAGTCGCCCCTAATCACAATTAATTGCTGGTATTTAAACTTCCTGAAAAATTCCGTTATTCTTGATTCTTATCAATGGGGTTGATTGTTAATGGGTATTTCTTATCGAGTTTAGGAGTAAC
>DWZS01000041.1 GCA_019117445.1 Candidatus Limosilactobacillus excrementigallinarum
TTCTTCAATTGGTGCCAGTGCACCAACTAATAGTCAGCCAGTATCCAATGCTACTAATATGGATATTTTAAAGCGGCTATCCAACTTGGAACGTCGGGTGTTTGGTTCACAACTAAATAACGACGATAACGATTCACACCTTCTTTAATTGAGATCCGTAAAAATCTAAAAAATTTGCAGACTTTGGGTAATCGAGCACAGCAATTGTTGTGTTAGGAAGGTCCATGCTCGCACGAGCTGCGATGCTCGTAGTGTTTGTGCTCGCTGAAACGATAAGGCGGGGCACCGATTTTCGGTGACGGCGGAAAAAGCGGCTACGGCTTTTGCTATGCCCCAGTATTCCTGAAAAGTGCCACAGTGACGAAGCAGGATTGGAAACAATTCTGATGGAACGCGGTAAACCCCTCAAGCGGTAAACCCAAACTACGGTCGGGGAGCTTTGGATAACAAATTGAAGTGATTCCAGGGGAGCGTCTTTGACGCTGAGATAGATGATTACCACTGTATAATTTGTGCCTGACGATTATGCTTTGACAAAACATGGCCTACAGAAGTTTGCAATTCAGGTGCCCGGTTTTCCGGGCTTTTTTTGTATTTGGTATTATTAATAAAATTATTGAAACTCAACAAGCGGAGCAGTACACTAAAATTGTGGCGTTTTGGTTAATTTAGGGAGGAATATTGAGTAATGACTAGTAAGAAACAACTTTCTGCTTTGTTGATGAGTGCAGTCCTTGCTGGATCTACTTTTTTGGTACCAGTAGTAATGGCTGACACGGTCAACGGGAGTGTTGAAGAACAGGCTGATATCACCAATTGGGTTGCGAATACCCCACAACAAATTTCGAACAACATGGCAATGCAGCATATTAATACTAATGATCTTAATGGAACTAAGTACATTGTGCAGTGGGGCGACACTTTGTCAGGAATTTCTGCTGCAACGGGAATTTCGGTTGCAAAATTAGCTTATGATAATCATATTCAAAATATTAATTTGATTTACGCTGGGCAAACGCTGATTTTAAATCGGAACGGCAATGTTCCAGAAAACTATCATGTCGTCGGTGATCCTAACCAGGTTGTCATTTCAAAAACGACAATCAATCATGGCCCCAAGAACGTTAAATTTGTGGTTAGCCCAAAGGTGACAGTTAATAACGATAACAGTACTAATACCACGACGACTAACAATGATTCTGATAATGATCAATTATCAACTAATAATGAAACCAGTAGTGATGAAAAAGAGGATAACGAGAGTACCAACAATAGTTCAACTAGTCATCATCAGAAGTCTTCTACTAAGTCATCAAAGGCGCCAGCAGATGCTGATGATTTAGCAGATGATTTAAGTAATGCTGCGGATGATAATGATGACGATTTGAGTTTTACTAAGTACGATGAAGATGATGCCGATAATCTCAAAGCCGTTGATTTAGATGATGATGCAGAAGCGATTAATAAAGCGGTCGCAAAGGGAAAGTTTAAGAAAGCAGAACGCCTCATTAAGAAGCACCTGGATGATGACCAAAAAGATGCAGTTGTCGACTACAAAGATGGTGAAGTGACTGTCTACACGAAGAAAGACTCTGATGATTCGACTTCTAGTGATCATGATAGTTCCAGTGATCAAGACCAGAATAATGATAGTCAACAGGTAGACTCACAAGACGATAATGATGAGGATGACGACTAATGAAGATGTGGACACGAAAAAAGAAAATTTCCATTAGCGTGCTTATTGCTATTGTCGTGATCTTAGTGGGCGGCTACTTATTTGGAACTCATCAAGTCGCTAGCACAGTTCCGGGACATGTCTACCAATACACGAGTGTCAATGGAAATAATAAGTTATACATGGCGTTTTCTAAAAATACTGATCAAGTGGTCGTGACTGCAGATAAGGACAAAGCGCTTAAAGCCAATGCCAACGATCATGATTTCCAAACAATTTACAATGGGGAGAGTAAAAATGGAACCTGGCAATATTTGGCTAAGGGAAGCCATTTGACACTTTCTAAATCGCAATCTGGTAAAAATTCACGGTGGCAATACAATCGGGTACTTGTGTTGGGCAAGAAGATGTATGCTGGTAGTTTTACTTATCAAATTGCGAATGCCGGTCAAGGAGTCGATCGTAAAAATACCACATTTGAGCAACTCCGCTAGGCAAGCGACTTTAATAGCCAGAATGACGTTTGTTATTCTGGCTATTTTCGTTCATAATGGATTTATGATGGAGGATCGATGATGAGAAATTTTGCGCGTTCAATCAGTAGTTTAAACCAGGTACCAACTTCAGCGGAACTTACTGGGTCCCACCTGTTGATTACCGGTCAAACTGGAAGCGGCAAGACGACTACCACGCTATCACTATTGAGCCAGTTGCAGCAAACTACTGGAACGGTGATTGTGTTAGATCCAACGGGAGAGTATACTAAATTGCCAAACGCGGTGGTCTATCGACTCGGGGCCAATGCCTATCTTGATGCTGGACAATTCAGTGCAGCCGAGTTATTACGAATTACTGGTTTACCACATTCACTCGCTCAGCTACTGAACCAAGCAATGAATTCACTACGGATAAAGCAAAATATTCAAGGGACTTCACAAATCTTTAAAAAGATTAATTATCCAATCAATCAGTATCTGCAACAAGTGGCTCAGTTAACTGACTGGAGTTCGTCGTATCCGATCAAGCTGCTTGCCCAGCAAATAATTGAAGAATTGGTGGTACCATTTGCGGATCACCGGGCAAATTATGATGTTTGTGGTCAAGAATATGATTATCAGCAGATTCGTCAACTCTGGTCATCACTAGTGAAATTACGAACCCAAATTGCTCAACCAGTGTTTCAATCATTATTTGGTACTGGACAGCAGGATGGGGCATTAACTGAGTTAAATTATGTTTTACGGATGTTTTTAACTCAGCCGGCTGACCATCAAACGTTGGTGATTGACTTATCTCCATTGAAACGACATGAAGAGTTGCAGTGTACAGTTATTTCTATCCTGTTGAAGCATTTGTTAAACGAACGTTTACGGGCTACTACTGATCAGTTACCAGTTAAAATTGTCATTGATGAAGCTCATCGTTACCTACCAACAAGTGGTAATTTGAAAAATAATGGTATTTTTCAAATCGCACGGGAAGGGCGGAAGCTAAATTTAGCGTTAATTGTTACCACTCAATCACCACTGGATTTACCGAGTGAATTACGGTCACAGTTTGCTAACTTAATTGTTCATCATTTAGCGGCGCCGCAAGAATGGGCAGCCTTTCCATGGGCTCGTGAAAATAATGATCATTTGACGACGGGCATGGCAGTATTGAAGTATGGATTAAATGATGCCGTAACGACGAGGATTAATTTACCAGAGTGGTGGGAAAGGAGCTGACATGGCATATATTAAGGAGCTTCGGCAAAGAGTTGGTCACATGCCGTTGATTATGACTTCTGCTTCAGGAGCGTTATTGAATGACCAACGACAAATCTTATTACAAGAACGGGCTGATACTGGTAACTGGGGATTTCCGGGTGGTTATATGGAATACGGGGAAAGCTTCCATCAAACGCTGGTCCGTGAATTTAAGGAAGACGCAGGATTAAAGGTGCAACCGGTGAAACTTTTAGGGATTCTGGATCAGGATTTGTATCAATACCCGAATGGTGATTCGATTCAACCAGTAAACGCTTTTTATTTAGTTCAGTTAGCAGATCAGCATCATTATGCAACTAAGTCGTCTGAAACCACTAGCTTAAAATACTTTGATGTTGACCAGCCACCCCATTTTTTTAACCAGCAACATGAAGAGATGTGGGCAATCATTGTTAAATATTTAAAAAATTTGAAGTAATCGATAAATGAGGGATGAATTGTGCAAGAATATCAACTAATTGCCACCGCTGCGGCCGGCATTGAAGCAATTGTCGGCAAGGAATTACGTCGCTTGGGCTATGACACCAGAGTAGAAAACGGGCGGGTTCGTTTTACGGGAACCATTCGTGATGTGATGGTGACGAATCTGTGGCTGCGGACGGCCGATCGGATTAAAATTGTGGTTGGTGAATTTGATGCGACAACCTTTGATGAACTTTTTGAACAAACGAAGGCCTTGGCTTGGGACCAATTTTTGCCATTGGATGCTGCCTTTCCAGTGGAAGGCAAGAGTCATCGTTCCCAGCTGCATAATGTTCCCAGTGTTCAAGCCATCGTTAAAAAGGCCATTGCTGAAAAAATGATGGCGGTTTACCATCGGCGAACGAAGCTCCCGGAAACGGGTCAGTTATATCTATTAGAAGTCGCAATTAATAAAGATCACGTCCTACTAACCTTAGATACCACCGGCGAGAGTTTATTTAAACGTGGCTACCGGCGGGATAAAGGTGGTGCACCATTGAAAGAAAATATGGCGGCTGCTTTAGTGTTATTGGCTCACTGGTTTCCAGATAATCCGTTTGTTGACCCGGTTTGCGGTTCCGGAACGATTCCGATTGAAGCAGCATTGCTTGGACATAATATTGCCCCTGGGATCAATCGGTCATTTGCTTGTGAGCAGTGGTCGAATTTGATGCCAGCTGGGTTGCCTGACGATGTTCGAGATGACGCTGATGCGCAGGCTGATTATGATGTTAAGTTAGAAATTCACGGCTATGACATTGATCAGAAGATGGTGGAAATTGCCCAACGAAATAGTCAGGCGGCGGGCTTAACGCATGATATTACGTTTAAGCAGTTAGCAGTTAAGGATTGGCGAACTGATGAAATTAATGGTGTGATTGTGGCGAACCCACCTTATGGTGAACGGTTGAGTGATCGGGAAACGGTCCATGAATTATACCGCCAGATGGGTGAATTATACCGACCAATGACTTCGTGGAGTAAGTATATTTTGACGGCTGATTTAGAGTTTGAACACTATTATGGTGCCAAAGCAACCAAACGTCGCAAACTATACAATGGGGCATTGCGAACCGACTTATTCCAATATTGGGGAAAAAAGATCAGATAAAATTATAAGAGGCTGGGAATAAACTATTTTAATCTTGACATTTAATATAGAAAACCGAACCATGATTTTTGATTTTTCAAAAATTGTGGTTCGGTTTTTTCCATTTTTAAGTAACAAC
>DWZS01000042.1 GCA_019117445.1 Candidatus Limosilactobacillus excrementigallinarum
TGCTGATGGTAGCGTTAATCTTCTTGAGGAGCGCTTTGTCATTCTTCCGTACCGCAACCCGGGTTGCTGATTCCTTCTTGTTGTACTTAAAATTAATGTTGTTAGCGACCGCATACTTGTCTGGGTGTTCCTTAGCGTAAGCTTCGGCCGTATCTTCACCCGTGATTAACCCGTCAATCGAACCATTTTGCAACTCTTGAGTTAAGGTGTTGTTAGAACTTTCGGTAACCAACTTAACCCCCTTTAGTTTCTTACCAATCTTTTCTTGTTCAGAAGATTGTTGTGCACCCAATGTTGCACCCTTTAATACCGCAATATTGGCATATTTATCCTTGTTCTTTGGCGAAACTAGCAGCACCTGACCACCATCATGATAACTTTCGGAGAAAGAGACTACCTTCGCCCGCTGTGGTGTGTAGGCCATCCCGGCCATGACGATATCTACTTTCTTGTTTTGCAACTCGTTAATTAATGACGGGAATGCCATATTAACGAATTTTACCTTTTTAACTCCCATGTCCTTGGCAATTTCATGGGCCAGTAAAACATCGTAACCAACAATCTGCTGCTTACCATTCTTCATAATTTGAAAATCGTATGGTGCGAAATCGGCAGACGTTCCAACAACCAGTTCCTTTTTGTTTTTAATGGATTGCACACTATTGTCTTTCTTGGCACCACAACCAGCTAATACGGTACTCAAACCAATCATAATGGTCAATGCAGCTAAAACGGTCTTTTTTAAATGCTTAAATTTCATTTTCCTCTTCCTCCAATAATTCTTTTTACATGTTTATCAACTCAATTTTCATATTTATACGTCGTCGCATCTTAATGTCCCCCGTTTTCGTATTTCTATTCAATTTATGTGTATATAATAACCAGGCATTTGAATAAATGCAAGTATTTTTTGAAATTTATTCAAATTAATTTGATTTTTGTGTATAAAAATAAGGATCCGATGTTTAACACCGAATCCTTATTGCATTTAGATTGTTTGATCGCGGTCTTGCAAGTGCATTCCGTCATCATCTTTTTCATCGCCGAGTAATTCTTGATTATGATCTAATTCGGACTTACCAGCAAAGTGGTGATGTTGCAGCCAAATCATGGCAACTAACAACAGCAAGAAGAAGACGATGGCAATGCCAAAGAGGACACTGTTACAGAAGGCAACGTAGTGTGTTCCAAGCCCACCACTAATGCCATTACGTAAACCAAGAATTGAGTAGGTCATTGGTAATGCGAAGTGGATGACATTGTAGAACTTCATCGTAACTTCCATTGGGAAAGTCCCACCGGAACCACCAAGTTGTAGCATCAGTAGAACCATGGCAATAAACCGACCTGGATTATCAAAAGTCATTGACAGGAACATGACAACGGCCATCGATGCTAACCCAAACAGGATCAGAGTACCGAAGAATGATGGAACATGGATCACGGTTAAGCCAAGGGCCATCATAATGCCACCTTCAGCAATGGCCATCAAAGTGATAATCAGGCTCCCAAGGACCACCTTACTTGCCCACCATGCTAATGGTGAACGACCTTGAATTGCCACCCGCCGAATTGGGTAAACAAAGTTAAAGATCAAGGCACCAACGTAAAGGGCAACTGAAAGCACATATGGTGCTAAGGCATGACCATAGTTTGGTACATAGCTGTAACTCTTGTGCTTAACCCGCGTTGGTTCAGCAAACATCTTCGCTGTCTTCTTGGTTGGTTTAATGCCATTAACCGTCTTGGCACCCTTACCAAGAGCAGAAGCTAACTGACCAGCACCGGCATTTAGCTTCGTAATCCCTTGGGTTAAGGCTGGCGAATTATCAACCAGCTTTTGGGTCCCGGCTGCTAATTGGTTAACCCCGCCAACCAGCGTTGGTACTTGGGCATTTAATTGACCAAGCGCACTCGCGAGTTGACCGGCACCTGAATTTAACTGACCAGAGTTGGCAGTTAATTGACCGGCACCAGCGCCCGCTTGGGCAACTCCGGCAGTGTATTGACTAATGCCACTAGCTAAGGTACTTGAACCAGCAGCGGCGGTGTCAACACCGTTCGTGTATTGTTGCACCCCACCATTTAAGGTATTAGCACCAGCAGCGATTTGACTCGTTGCGCCTTGAAGTTGCTTCAACGTATCTGGCATCTGAGAAAGCATTGGCTTGTAGCCATTCAACGTATTCAACAAACTATTTGCTTGGCTAATGGTGGTATCAGCATTGTTCAACAGATCATTCATTGATGATAAATTCTTGAGCTGACCTTGCATTCCTTGAAGTGCTGAACCAAGACTGTTCAATTCACCAAGTGCCGTTCCGACTCCTTGAAGAGTCTTAGCATTATTACCAGCATCTTGTGCTAAGGATCCTAATTGCGCCTTAATTGAGTTATCACTCGTTGATTGAGCAATTTTGCCTAATTGTGCAGCAATATTGGCATCACTTTTGGCAACATTACCTAATTGTTGTCCAGCTTGACTAACTCCGCCCAGAGACCCAGCAGCTGATTCTAGCTTCCCAGCACTTTCTTGAACACCAGCTAAGGCACTCTTGGCTTGGGTTAATCCAGTCTGTAATTGGGTCATGCTTTGTTGCAATGCTTGGGCCTTATCCATCGCGCCCATTAAGTCATTCACTGGTAAATTCCCCAGTTGACTATTAACGGTGTTGTTCAACTGACTAGCACCCGCCGAAAGTTGACTGGAGCCAGCGCGTAGGGAACTAGAATTATTCCGTAAAGTATTCAAGCCAGAACTTAATTGCCCCGCACCGGAATTCAACTGACCAGAATTAGCCATCAAAGTATTTAACCCCGTTGCTAATTGGCCAACCCCACCAGTGTATTGAGCAATTCCGTTGGCAAGGGTAGTACTCCCGCTAGCTAATTGTTGAGCACCAGAAGCTAGTGGAGCTACCCCCATTCGTAAGGTTTGTACCCCATCATTAACTTGGGAAACCCCGGCAACGTATTGGTTAACCCCACTTTGTAGGGTTACTAAACCGTTGTCTAATTGGGTCGCCCCGTCTGCCGCTTGGGTCATTCCCTTGCCCAGCACCTTCAATTCTTTGAACATTGTTGTCGCGTACGCATTTGTCACGTTCGCCCGAATCTTTTCATTTAACCGGGTCATCGCGACTTGACTCATAACGTAACCAATGTAGTTCAACGAATCATTGGTTTGGTACTTTAAATTCATCGGTTTTGGATTCTTATCTAAAACCGTTGTGGCATTCTTAGAGAAGTTTTCTGGAATTGTGATCACCGTGTAATACTTCCGGTGTGACATTCCGTACTTCGCCTTGCTTGGCGAAACAAACTTCCAATCGAGCTGCTTGTTGTGCTTTAATTCCTTGACCATCTGGTCACCAACAGCCATTTCTTTACCCTGATAGTCAACCGGAACATCCTTATTAACCACAGCCACAGGCAAATCCTGCGTACTACCATAAGGATCCCATACTGACTTCAGGAAGAAGATACTGTACAGAAATGGAATAAAGCAAATGACAATTGAGGATAATAATAGCAGGTGATTCCGCCGGATATGACGAAATTCTGCTTTAATCATTTCCCACATCTTTCTCCCTCCATTATGCGTTTGTAGTAGATACAGTAGAGAATGGTAAAACAGATTGCTTGATAAAATCAACCACTTCAGCTACCGGAACATCGTAATTATTGGATTGCCACCAATAAAGGGCGCCCATGATTGCGCCACCAAATGCGCAGGCCTGAAGCTCTGGATTATCCGACCGCCGAATCGCCTTGATCACTTCCCCCTGATTAGCGTGATCGGCGCTTTGCTTCATCAGCACTTCACTGATAATCCGTAACATTTCAGCATATAATGTACTGTTTGCATTATCCGCTGCCAAGTGACGAAAAATATTCTTATTATCATTCAGGTAATTAACCGCTGCCTCGATAAAACTTCCCTCGTCGGGGGCCGCTGTCATTAATTGATGCAACCGATTATTAATCAACTGTTCTAATAAGTCATACTTATCGTGAAAATACCGATAAAAACTACTGCGGTGAAGCAAGGCTTCATTACAAATCTGATCCACGGTAATTTTTTCAAACGGTTTGGTTCTCAGCAACGCTTCTAGAGCGTTCTGAAAATCCCGCACGGTCCGGTTCATTTTCAACCTTTTTTACCTCCCTATCTAGTTTTCAAAGAGATATTATAATTAGTTCCTAATTAAGACGACACAGTCATATTAACACACTTATTCTTTAAATAAACATATAGTTACTTTTGTTTCTTTTAAGATATTTATCCAAGTGATGCTGGTTATGGTAAAATGTTGATGCAAGCGTTTGCATAAGGAGGCATACCGCATGAAAATCACACAAACTGCTTTTGGCAAAGCAAATCAACATGAAGTTACCAAATACACCGTCACTAATGATCACGGCGTGAAAATGAGTGTTCTGAATTTTGGGGGAATTTGGCAAGAGTACTCCGTTCCCACTGATCATGGTCAATTGAATTTACTGCTCGCCGCTAATTCAATGGAAGACTACCTTGATGCTGGCTACAGCATTTGTCAGTTAATTGGCCCAGTTGCTAACCGGATTGGCAAAGCCAGTTTTCAAATTGATAATCACGAATATCAGCTGCAAGCCAACGAAGGTGCCAACTCAATTCACAGTGGTGATCAAGGTTGGCAAAACCACTTTTGGCACGTCCAAACTGCCACTTCGGCATCTGCCGGTCAAATTATTTTGAGTAACCATTACAGTCCTGAAGATGATGGAATGCCTGCTAATACCGACGTGCACATCGTCTACACCCTGCACGATGATGACAGCGTCACGATTGATATGTATGGGGAAAGTGATGCACCAACCCTCTTCAATCCAACCAACCACGCCTACTGGAACTTAGCAGATGCTGGTGTTGATACGATTGAAGGTCAAGAGTTGACCATTAATTCACGTTATCATCTCGCCGTTAACGGTGAAAAGATCCCCACGGGCGCCCTCGTGGAAAACCTCGGATCTGCTTACGACTTTAAAGATGGGCAAATGCTTGGTCATGCCTTAAACGAGATGTTAAAGACTCCTGAAAAGGGCTTTGACGACTTCTTTGTGGTCAAGCCAAGCACGACCTTCGCCCAAGAACCGATTGCTAAACTGAGGGATCCTAAATCGGGACGGGAGTTACAAATGTACTCTGACCGAAACGCCCTCGTCATTTTCTCCGCTAACGGGTTGCCAGCATCCGTAAAGTTGAACCGGCCAGGTAAATCTTGGGCAGCATTGGCGTTAGAAGCACAAGCATTGCCAGACGCTCCTCACCATCCCGAATTTGGTGACATTACCCTCCGGCCATTAGCTCCGGTGCACCACCAAATTCGTTACGCTATTAAATTTTAACTAAATAAAAGGCTCACGATTTTTTTCGTGAGCCTTTTATATTTAATCGATCTGTTTAATTAACCGTGCAATATTTTCCGCCGTTTCCGCAATATCATGCGGGCCATCAGCAATCGCTTGGTCTAATGGCTTAGCACCCTCCGGAGTAGCAAAGATAGCATCCATTGCATCACGGCCATAAAGACTTTCAATCCCTTTGCCAACATTTCCAGCTAACACAATTACTGAAGAGTGTGGCGCGACCGCTTTAGTTGCCATCGCCACCCCGTATGGGGTCTTACCAAATTTGGTTTGGAAATCAATTCCACCTTCACCAGTAAAGACTAGATCAGCATTTTGCGCCCGTTCTTTCAGGTGGGTAAATTCAATCACCAGGTCAATACCCTTGGCCATTTCAGAATTAGTAAAGGCCATTAAACCAGTGCCTAAGCCACCAGCGGCTCCAGCACCAGGACGATTTTCCAAGTCTTGATGCAAATCACGCTTGATTACCTCTGCATAGTGATGAAGGTTCCGATCGAGTTGCTTAACCATCTCTGGAGTAGCGCCTTTTTGTGGGCCAAAGACCGCTGACGCACCATCCGGCCCCGTCAGTGGGTTTGTCACGTCAGACGCAATTAACAACTGTGTTTTTTGAACCCGCGGATCTAGATCACTTAAATCAATCCGGGCTAATTGGTCAAGAGCGCCACCCCCAAAACCAAGTTCTTGTCCGTCATCGTCCAAAAGCTTGACCCCGAGAGCTTGGGCCATCCCGGCTCCACCATCATTGGTTGCGGAACCGCCAATTCCCATAATAATCTTCTGCACCCCATGGTCGAGAGCATCTAAAATCAATTCCCCGGTCCCATAGGTTGTCGTGATGAGCGGGTTATGGGTTTCATCATTAACGTACTGAATCCCGCTGGCTTGGGCCATCTCGATGACTGCTGTTTTACCATCACCCAGAATTCCGTAATAGGCATCACTGAGTTGGTTAAGCGGATTATGCACTTGGCGGGTCACTAAATGGCCATCCGTGGCGTCAACTAACGATTGAACCGTCCCTTCACCACCATCGGCCATGGGCACCATTTCATAATCAGCATTCGGCAGCACCCGTTGCAGGCCGGTTTTAATGGCTTCCGCAACTTGTTTGGCAGTCAAAGACCCTTTAAACGAATCTGGTGCAATCACTATTTTCATCATCGTAACCTCCTAAATTAAGTGCAGGAAACCGTACAGGATGGTGGCCGTTAAACAAGCTGAACCACCACAAATTGCTTCGTATAAAATTCCTTGAGACCGTTGCTTAATATCCATATTCATGGCATTCGCAGTAACGTGGAAGTAATTTCCTTGTGGTAATTGGTCGATCACAATTGCTCCGGTGTGCACCATCGCAGCCGCTGCCAGTGGTTGGACTCCAAAGCCCAAGATCGCTTTGGAGAATGATCCTGTCGCCAAGATAACCCCAGTTGAGGTGGAAGCCGCAGCTCCCGCCATCAAAATCCCGGATAATGGTGCTAAGAAGACCCCTGAAATGTGGCTGACCTTAATTGCCGAAATGAGCAATTGTGGCAGGCTGGACTGGGTAATGGTGGCACCAATGGCTCCGGCACCGATCAAAATCATTACGACGGGCGTCATCTTAACCATCCCAGTCTGGGCATAAGAACGTAAAAAGCGCCCCTTGTGCATGGCTAACGCACCAATAATCGCCGCGAATGGTAGGACATAGGTGGCATCTAAATCAATCGTGCTCATCCACTGAACGTGGAAAATCTGTCCTAATGGATTTATCAGTAACAAGATTACCGCGATGATTGGCGTTACCAAAGAGGACTTCAGCGATGGCAAATCACTTTGTTCAATCTTTGGATTATCAGCTAAGTCTTCTTTGACCACGGCAACCCCCTTATGTTTGATCAGGGATGCCACAATCACCGTGACGATTAACGCCACAACGGCTGGAATAAAGTCCGCAATCATAACTTGACTCAAGTTTAAACCGAAGCCCTTGGCGGCAGCGATGGTGTTGGCGTTTGGCGAAATAATATTACCGGCCTTACCACCACCAGATAAGGCTACCAACAACGCCAATTTGGAAATGTGACTTCGTTCACCAACTTCCAACGCAATTGGCGCCACAATCAGCACGGCAACTGGGATAAACACCCCAACTGCCGTAATAACCATCGTAGCGAGGGCTAAGGCTAAAATCGCCATCCGGTCACCCAGTCGATCAACAATCGTTCGTGCAATGGTATTCGCGGCTCCCGAGTCCATCATAACCCCGGCTAAAACTCCCGCGGCTAGAACCCGGACCACTGTTCCCATCACACTTTGTGATCCTTTTACTAAAATATTGACGGTCTGCATGAGATTAGCACCACCGATGAGTGATCCTAAAATTGCCCCAATAAATAGTGAATAAACGGCATCAACTTTCCGTAGAATAAGAATAATTGCAATGGCTAACCCAATTAGGGCGCCCCACCATGTCACAACCACAATTCCATCTCCCTTATCTAATTGTCGAAAAAAACATTTCAAATCTAAGTATAGGAGTGAAAGATTGTGAATACAACTACAAAGTTGTTAAATTACCGCTGATCCAACATTTTATTTTGTTGGCGTAACCGTAGTGCATAGCTACAGTTAATACCACCTAACAGAATAATCGCCAACCAGATGGTTCTAAGTCCCAACAACTGCTGTAATAATGCTGAACAAATCGCCCCGAATGCGAATGCTAACACCAGCCACATATAGTTAACCGCCGCGGTATGCTGCTGATCATCCGCCCCGAAGAAGTAGGCACTCCAGGCCACCACCGACTTTTTCAAATTGCCTGTCGTAAATGCATTACTATATCCTAAACCCTGAATTTTGCTAAATGAAGCGTTTTGCATCGCCAAGCCAAACGCAATTGTGGGCACAATGTAGTAGTTTGGAACGGATTTCGGCAGAAAGCCAATCACGCCACAAATTAAGACAATTGGGAATAAACAAATAACCCGCCAGTATTGAGTCTTGAGGCGAGCGTGCAAAAAGCCGACCACGGCTAAACCAAGGGAAAAGGCTACAAAAGTGCTTAGCCGGTTCAGCATTCCCATGACATTATGGTCCGCCAAGGCAGACGCAAAAAAGATTACATTCCCAGTCTGGCCGGCAGATAAGGTGTGACCCCGCTGGATATATGTGTAGGCGTCCACAAAGCCACCGCTGAAGGTCAACGCCACTGCCAGGCTGCGTGCTTCTGATGGTTTCCAATTCATTTCAAATTCCTCCCAAAAAAGGACGTGTCCGTTGCCAACGATGGCCACGAATTCACGTCCCGTTCATTATTTTGTCTATTGTTGATAGTTCACCATTGCCAAGAAATTGTCGACATCAAGGCTTGCCCGGCCAATCAAAACACCGTCGATATCAGGTTTGGCCATGATTTCTTGAATGTTTTTCGGGTTGACACTCCCGCCATACAAGATCCGGATCTTATCCGCAATTTCATAGGTGTAAATATCTGCGATCATTCGCCGAATCTGGCGACACCCTTCTTCCGCCAGTGCGGTATTCGCCCGTTGACCAACGCCGACCGCCCAACTGGGTTCATAGGAAATGATGATGTCCCGAATTTGGTCTAGTGAAACCCCATGCAATACGCTTTGTAGTTGTTTAAGGACGTAGTGAATTTCACCATTCATCTCCCGCTGCACCATCGTCTCATCCGTACAAATAATGGGCGTCAGTCCGGTCATAATTGCCGTTTCCACTTTTTGGTGTACCGCTTCGTTGGTTTCGTTAAAGAGCCGACGGCGCTCAATATGGCCCAGCATCACATGACTAACGCCCGCTTGACTAAGCCCACGCATACTAATTTCGCCCGTAAAAGGGCCTGACAACTGTGGAGCAGCATTTTGTGCAATAATCTGTAAACCAGACTTAGCTGCCGCTTCGTGCATACTATATAGTGCAAAAGCCTGCCCGGCAATCCCAACTTCGACCTTATCGGGGTCTGGCAAGTGATCCTTAATTGCTTTGACGAAGTCAACCGACTCCTGAACCGTCTTGTGCATCTTCCAGTTGGCAACGATAAATGGTTTTCGCATGCTTCTTCCTCCGCTATTTTCGTGCTCAATGTTGGTTATATTTTACTCTTTCCCGTTCATAAACGAAACTAATTTGCTTTGACCATATAACAAAGGCACCTCCGACAGCTGTAAGAGGTGCCTTTGCCGATTTACTTCGGCAAAAAATCAGTTAATTTAGTTTTGCTTACGACGTTTATCCAAGCCAATTAATCCTAACAATGAAGACATAGCTAGACCAACTATCGACCACTGGTTATCAGTATTCCCAGTTTGCGGTAATTGCCGACTAGCATGTTGTCCAGTCTGGTGACTGAACCCTAAATTCTCCTGATCGTTGCCAACGCTACTTAGCGAACTAGTTGAGCCAAGAGCACTAGGCTGATTCTGATGACTAGGATAACTCTGTTCACCAGGACGACTATGATCACTAGAATCAACAGGTTGACTAGGATGATCTGGATGTTGGTCTGGTGTATCGTGATCAGTCTTCTGGGTATAGGTCACCGTTTTTTCAACATTGCCATTCTTAACGGTCATCTTGATGGCATTAACCCGTTCAATATCAGGAAGGTACCCGTCAATTGTTGGGCTATCAACCGCCGCAAAAGTATCATGATCAGTTGTCCACGGGCCCCAGACAGTCTCGCCAGTAACTAGGTCCTTAGTACCAGTCCGGTTAAAGGTGATCGATGGTGCATGGTAATCTGGCAATGCTTGGCGACCATCTTCGTAAACATAGTGAATCGTTTCGTTGACTGTCTTGTTTTCCCTGAGCGATTGGCTAGTGTGCTTGAGATGAACTTCATAATATTGGTCCACCGATTGGTCATGATCAAAGTGCAACGCTTGTCCATGGGTCTCGTCACTAACTAATGTGTAGAATTGATCCTCGTACTTTTGAATATCATCCTTGGTATTGTAACCAGCATCAGCTCCACTGATCCCATTCTTGGTAACGGTCTTGAGTACTTTACCGTTATCACTGTCGTCAATGAATGTTACTGTCAGCTTTTGGGCAGCAGGATGGTAAGTAACCGTCCGTTCGATATCCCCTTTCTGCACAGTCATCTTGATAGCATCGATACGCTCATAATCAGGAAGATACCCGCCAATTGCTGGGCTATTAACCTCCTTAAAGGTATCATTATCAGTTGTCCACGGATCCCAGACAGTCTCGCCAGTAACTAGGTCCTTAGTACCAGTCCGTTTAAAGGTAATCGCTGGTGCATCGTAATCTGGCGATGCTTGACCGCCATCTTCGTATACATAGTGAATCTTTTCATGCTTAACTACATCCTGGTCATTGACCGTCTGCTTACCATGCTTCAAATAAATATAGAAAGCCCGTGAAGCTGGATCAGTTAATTGGAATGAACCTTGGGTCGTCCCAGGATCAATTTGATCTTCACTAGTAGCTAAGACATACCCATCTGCTTTCCAGTTCCAAAGTTGATTATGATAATCACTTCCGGCAAGGCCCGAAATGTTTTGCATGTGATCTAACATGTCGATCCCGTCATTGGCGGTATAGTGACCAGTCTTAGCAGAACCATCAACATCCACATAGTGGACTTGAACGGTCTTTGGTTGGGTGACGTAAATGGTCAACAACTGGTCCTTGGTGGCGTCGTTATCAAAGGTCAACTGATCTAGCGAATCGCTAACCCGTAGCTGACCATCAGCACTAGTGACCGCTTGGAAACCCCGATCATCCAACTGTTTAAGAATTGATTGATACCGGTCACCAATTGTAGTTGGGTCAGTACTCAATGCCCCATTCACCTTAGTCGTCGCTACTTGTTCATTTGATCCGCCGACACCTAACAAAGTCTTTTGTGTTAGAGTTTCGACCACGTGGCCATCCTTATCTTCGACGAGTACCTGGTAATTAATCTTTTGCTTGCGTTTCAGATAAACATAGTAAACTTGCGGATAAGTCGAACCCAGTGAAGACCAATCACTACCAAATTGCACCATGTACTTTGATAAAGTCTTTTCACCGGTTGGATCATCAGCGCTCGCATATCCGGCTGGATTTAACATGTCCCAAGTATGATCACCATTCTGTGCTTCGGGATCTTCTTGTACAATGACATACTGGTCATCATTAGCCACATAGTTATTAACCGCACTAATATCGTAATGATTCCAGTTAGTTGCCTGATCTTGGTCATCTGCCGTACCCGATGAATCACCAGTATGATTAAATGAGATCACAACACCAGTACTGCCACTATCAGTTGTCCCGATTTGATAACTATGACTGGCACTGGACGAACCGTGTTGATCATTAACTAGCTGGCCGATGGCTGGGTCTTGGTTTGCGGCATTACTCATCCTGTTTGCAGCGTAATCAATTCCCTTACTAAATTGGCCATTAGTCTCATATCCACCGCCGTAAACATACTTGCCAGCCTGGTTTGGTTGCAGATCGGAAACATCTTGGTAGTGAATCTCAACATTGCCGTTTTGCTGATACGTATCCATCGTACCAAGCTTCTTAAAATGAACATTTAAGACCTGCGGATGGGGATCGGGAGTTCCTGCTTCATGAGCTGTTTGGTCAAACAAGATACTTGGACTATAACTTTGACCATTTGGGTTAAAAATCTTCATGGACAGAAGTACGGGAACCGCTGGCTGGTTTTCGGAATAAGTCTGATTTGAATAGATATCTAAAACATAGTGATGGGCACCAACCTCATGAAAATCATCATAGGTCGGTACATACGAGTCAATTAAACTATCGCCTTGGAAACCATTCATACCATCTCCGGTAATGTTAGTCATATAGCTGAGCTGAGCACCGCCTTCAGACACTAAGACCTTGGCGTGTGGCTGCTCCTTAATTAAAGCTGCCAGCTCCTTAGTAGTATGAAGCTGAATACTGTAAGTGTTAGTGGCCCCATCATCATTAGTGAATTGATAGTCAGCACGGTCAATAACGTAGCCAGGTCGCAAGCTGTTATTAAAACTTGCTCCCCCTGACTCAATATCTTCAGCTGTTGCATATCCATTATTAATTAGCCAATGAGTAAATTGAGAGTATTGTGGCGAATTCAGATCGATCATCCCACCCATATAAGGATCGGTTGGCAATGGCAGTTGAGCACTATCAGTACCATCATTTTTCGGGAAAATGACCGTTCCCGCTTTACCCGTACTCTGGTAAAGGTCAGACTTAGCCGCATCCGCCTGTGATTGTGGAATCGCTAAGTGCTGCAAAAATTTGGAGTGGGAATTTACTAATGGATCATTATCCGCAGTAATTAAGAATTGTTCCTGTAAGTCCTGATTAACTGGTGTGTAAAATACGAAGAAGATTTGTGTTGGCGTTAACGCCATCTTTCCGTCACTATCTTCAGATAAGTCAATTTTGTCATCATACTGGTTATTAGCTTTGCCATCATTATCCTTAGCGCTCATGGCTTCCGCAAGCGAGTCATATCCAGGAAAAGACTTATCAAAATTTAAGTAATATTCTTGTTGAGGTGAGATTTCACTTCCTGTTTCCTCATTAATGGAATGCGGGTAAATTAATGGGTCAGTCTTAAGGTTAAAGTATGATCCACCACGGTGAGTAGTGTCATTGTAGACTGGCGATAATAAATTATCTAAGTAATAAACATGCATTTGATAGCCAGAGAGTTGCAGTCCAGCATCATTGTCCGCAAATTTGATTTGGTGGGAACCATCATCATAAGCCAATTCAACTTTCTTTGCCATGTGGGTATTTGGATCCACCACAACTAATTGTGCAGCAGCGTTGATATAATAGTCATCATTTTGAATATGAGCAACATGGTGGGCCAAGTCTAAACTAATTCCACTATCAATGGTGTATTGATGTTGTGCTTGCCAAGCGCTTACCTCGCCATAAATAGCATGATAATTCTGAATCTGCGGTGACGATACTGCCGGCAATTCTTGCTGTAATTCAATTCCTTCTACCGCCTGGGTAAACGGATTAAAATAAACAATTGCCGGTACTGACTTAGTGTAGTCAGGAGCAGCTTGCTTATTGGATCCATAGTAATAATACTTAATCAACTGGTCGACTGTAATTTGTTCCTGCTTGTCTGGAACTAAATTCCATACAATCGTATCGTTATCAAAATAGTACTGAGCAAAAGCATTTATTTGCGCCGTCTGGTTAGGCAACCCATCCGGATAATGAACATCCCGATCATTTTCGATAGTTGGGTCCTGTTGGTCCCAGTGATAATACTTTGGTAGCAGGCTCTCAGCATCAGTTGGAAAACCGTTCAGCGTTAGTTTATCAACGTTATCAGTAAGGTGAATATCATGACTTGGTCCTAAGTCAATGTCGTGGGCATGCCCAGCTGCATCAACATAGTGCACCCTTTGATGCACAGTAGAAATCCCCTGGATCTTAATTTCAGCACTACCATTTCCCGCTGGTAATAACCGGTAAGGCATAATCCCATCACCAAAAACTGCTCCAGAAAGGTATGCCACCTTATTAACGTTATTAACCTGGTTGACTACCTGTGCTGGTGCCTGGATTTGGCAAACACTCCCACCGGTCAATGGTTGCTTTAAGTCCACTCTAAAGCTCTTAATCTGTGACCAGTCACGAACTTGATCAGCAGAGACAAAGCCTGTTAAGTCTGCCTTATTGACAGTATCTGGTTGATAATAGCTCGTCGAATACGAAATGATGACATTACTATCCATTGTTTGGCCAGTTAAGTAATTTACAACGTGGATCGGCCCCGTTAGGTGAATATCGACTTGGGACTTACCATCCTGTTTTTGCGGTAAATTACCGAGAAAAGTAAGGCCAGTTAAGTTGGTATTTGAATTACCGTTAACAAAATCATAATTCAGTGTTACCTGAGAAGTTTTCTTATCATCATTTGTCGCCTTGTCGAGGGCATCTGAATCTAGGTTACCCTGGGCAGTCGTAATGAGGTAATCAGCGGTGGCGGCAATCAGGGAGACGTTAAAGTTTGACCGATCTTGTTTTTGGCCATTCATAATGATTTCAGCGAACCCATCTTCAGACTTCAATGCTGGAACATAGATAGAAGTGGATTGCAAATAAACCACCGGCGTTTCCCGGATACCTGCTAGCTGCTCCTTCGTTAAGTTAGGCTGCAAATTAAAGGTAAGTTGTTGTTGACCATCAGCAGTGGTGGTATAAACCGGATCCTGCCAATAGTTACTATTGCGTGAAATCGAACTTACAACAGTGTTTTTTGGAATGGTAACAATAAACTGTGCACTAGGATGATCAATCTTGTGCCAATCAGAAATGACGGCCTCGATTGATCCTGCTGAAGCATTAGTGCCCAGAACTTTTGGCACAACATGATTTTGAATCGTTGCTGCGTCATAAGTCGGCTGAGGGCGTTTGACAAAATCTACGGTCGTCAAGACGCCAGGCTTGTAGATGCTATCACCATTTTTACCGATACTAGCCACTAAGTTTTCTTTCTGTTTAAACTGATGATGCGGGTCTAAATGCCCCACAAAACTAATATTTATCTCATTATTACCGCTTTGCTTGTTCGCCAAATTCATGGTCCCAGAGATAGAAGTAACATGCTTACTGCTGTCCAAAACTGCACTTGTCGAACCATCAGCATAATGGTAAAGCACATCAGTTAGCACGCCATAATTGTCGACCGTCAATTTAGTTAGTTCGTAATGGTCTGGCAAGTAGAAAGTTACCGGGCTAGCAGGGGCATCAACCAACGTTGAATTGGTAAAGGAAGCGGTAAACCAAGGCTTATCACTATGATCACGGTTAAGCCAATAAGCATTTTCAACAGTATCACCGTTCGCTAGTTCAACGTTTTGTTCATCAGGGAAAACCTTTAATTTTGGCGTTACTAAGTCACCAAAATTGTAGCCCTTTAAAGAAGTTTTACCCATGAATGGTGCTTGAATACCGATCCACTTGGCGCTCAGTGCGCCAGCCCCATCATTACCATTAACGGTTGAAGCCGTTACTGGTGATAATATCGTGGCCTGATCTGGTTGATCCATATGATAGTGACCAATCAAGACAAATTTAAACTGCGGATCATCCGCATAGTGGTCATCAACGCCCTTCCGGAGGGTAATGTGAATACCACTAGCATCCTGAGAAAAAGTAAAATCCTTATTCTTCGTTAATTCCTGATTATTTTTGATACCATTAGCTCGCGTACCAACAACTCCATCAACAACAAATTCCTTGGGAACACCAATATTAACGTTAACTCCTTGATGGTCAAAAGCAGCCGATAATCCATCAACGGTGAGTGAATATTGATACTGATGATCATCACCAGGAACTAACCAGTAGTCACGATGGCCCTCATGGTATTGGAAACTAGGAATCCCATCTGGAATCGGGTTTCCTTGACCATCAACAGAGTTCCACTTAGCATCAACTTTCTGGCGTGGAACATCCACTGCAAACTTAACTGTATTAATTAATTGACCATTAAATTATAAATCAGCGGAATTATAATACGTCCCCGGTGTATTCAAGATATCTTGTCGATAGTTGCTTTTTACAATAAAGGGCTGGTTAATTGTTGCAGCTTTCAGAAATTTTCCTGAATACGTAGCGGTACCATCTGCGGCAACCGTTTGTTTGGAATCTACTACTCCCTGCTGAGTGAGTGGCCCTGGTGTATAATCCAGCGTCAAATGCGGGTCAGTATGAAAGACCACCTGATAGGTATCACCAGCATGAGCATTAGCAACATCAACGGTGGCTGATCCATCATCACCAGTGAAGTGGACTCTCGTTTTCACTTCAGCAACCTGCTTACTGTCATTGAGCAGCTGCGCACTTTCGACAGCTGCTGCTTGGTGATTATCTGATTGGACACCTGTTTTTAATTGCACAACTGAAGATTGTTGATTATTCGCAGTTGCTAGTGCATGAGTCTCTGTATCAGTTTGGCCGTCTTTTCCCGGAGTAACTGCATCGGCACTAGCCACTAAGCTGTTGGCTCCTAAGTACAGAGATGTCCCTAGAAGAACAGAAGCAACACCAATACTTAACCGCCGCAGTCCATAATGTGGAATCTGTTTGGCGCTTTGCTGCTTCCTTAATTCAATATTTTTTCTCGAAACCATATCTTTACTCGCTCCTCAAAGCTATGTTTTCCAATAGCAATTATTACTACGAATCAAAAAATGATCCGGATGATTAATCGCAATATTAACTAACTACTAATAAAATAATTATAACATTAGTCATAGTTATTCCTAGTGCTAAAAGTATGTAGTTTTACCGAATTCACTTCATTACGGAGTTAATCTTTACACTAGTGAACTTGAATTATTAATATCCACCCCTTCAAAGAACTGATAGAGGTATTCACGGTATGCAAAGGCCATAATCACGTTGCGGAGCATCTGCTTTTGCTTTGTGTTCTCCTGGCCAACGTGCTCAAGGGTAGTTTGTTGACCAAAAACGTATCGGGAAACGTTGCCCAACTCCTGGACAAAGTAATTATAGGCAACTTCTGTACTATAAGTTTCTTCTTGAATTTGAATGGCTTTTCGTAAATCTGCTTGCTCCAGAACATTTTTAGCAATAATGATAAAGAGAAGTTGGGCAATCTGTTCACGACCATACAACTTCTTTTGTGGTCGACTAATCAGGCGGTGCTTAACATAGTTGCTGACCATGGAACTAGTCACTTTAACACTTTCAAATGGTGCCACGCACTGTTGTAAATAGGTGACAACTTGCTTCAAATACAGGCCCATTGCGGGTAACTCCTGATAGGGTGGTAAATCAAACTGCTGGTTACTAGTCTTGCTCTTCATTTTTCGATCCTCCTACCTATCATTTTATAGAATGCCGTTCCACCATGTCAACGCGACATGCTGATAAGTTTTTTAAAAACCGTTGACAAAGATATTTAAAACGACTATGCTTTTAAAAAATTAATTTCAGGAGAATAACAATGACAACTAAAATTATTACAGATTCAGGAGCCAATTCACTAGAACCCATTATTGGCGGGGTCGCCCATACCAACGTTCCGCTTTCAATCATGGTCAATGGTCAAACCTGGCAGGACGATGAGCAACTGGATTTGCCGAATTTCTTGGCTGCTTTGAAGAATACTAAAACCACGACCTCAACCGCGTGTCCAAGTGTCGGTGATTGGCTGACAGCTTTTGAAGGTGCAGATGAAATCTTTGTTCTAACCATTACTAGTGCGCTCTCAGGAAGCTATAATGCCGCGGTTCAAGCCGCTGAAATGTACATGGCTGATCATCCTGAAACTAAAATCCACGTATTCGATACCAAATCTGCCGGGCCACAAATTAGACTGCTAGCTTCTCAGGTAGCGGTCTCCATTAATCACGGCTACTCATTTGACCAAATTATCGAATTAACGAATGCTCAAATTCAGCAAACCGACCTGTTATTCGTTTTGGAAGAACTTGATAATCTTGCGAATAATGGACGGGTTAGTCCCGCCATTGCTAAACTAACCCATCTGCTCAACCTTTACGTTTATGGAACCGCCAGTGATGCCGGTGAGTTTGAAATGCTCGGCAAGATGCGGGGTGGCAAGCACTTGCTCCGCAAACTGGTTAAAGTAATGGAAAAGCAAGGCTACGTTGGGGGACGGGTCTTTATCGATCATGTCAACTGCCGTGAGCAGGCAGAAAAATTAGCCAAAGCAATCGCTGAAGTCTTCCCAAGTTCAATCATTAATATCTCACTATGTGGCGCCCTCTGTTCCTACTATGCCGAAAATGGCGGGTTAATGATTGGGTTTGAAAAATAAAATAATAAAAGTTTCAGTTGGCAATCATGAGAATTAAATGAGAAATTTTAAAAATTGGGTTGCATTCTCTAATTTACAGTGATATATTTACAGCAATCAAAAATTACAAGTAATCAAAACAGTAGATTGCATGTCTCAATGTTCAGAAAACTGGTGGTTGATGCAAACCAGGCAGGATATGTGATTGAATTACCGCTTGTACGGATTCATTGGTACCGTTAGCAACCAATACGAGGTGGAAAGCAATTGCGCGCTTTCTAGCTAGGTGGTACCGCGGTAAGACGTCCTGGTTGAGTATATCTCAATCAGGACTTTTTTATTTGGGAGGTCATTATTATGGAACAACATCGATATAGTCTGCACACTTCTTCTCTTAACCAATTACTCGCATTGCAAATTCACAAGCAAAGGATCAGGTGCATACTATGAAAAAAATTAACTTTCAAGAATCAATCGCAATTTTAATTATTATGTTAGTCATTTTAGGGGTCGGCGTGATTGGCTTTGGCCTGTCACCCCAAGTTCCCGTTTTAACCGTCATCGGTTTACTAATGGGTTGGTTGGCCTTCCGTAAAGTTTCATGGAAAGAAATCACGGATGGTATTACTGAGGGAATTTCCACTGCCATTGTTCCAATCTTCATTTTCTTGCTCATCGGGAGTTTAATCGCCGTTTGGATTAAAGCCGGGATTATTCCTTCACTGATGGTGCTTGGCTTCCACTTAATCAGCGCCAAGTTCTTCGTTCCATCCGTCTTCATCGTTTGTTCACTCGTTGGTTTAGCTATCGGGAGTGGTTTCACCACCGTTTCTACTGTCGGACTCGCCCTCTTCGGGATGGGTGCCACGTTGGGTGTCAATCCTGCATTAACTGCTGGGGCGATCATTTCTGGAGCGGTCTTCGGTGACAAGATGTCCCCGCTTTCTGACTCCACTAACTTGGCTTCCGCCGTTGCTGGTTCCGACCTCTTCGCCCACATTAAAAATATGATGTGGACCACCATCCCAGCATTCGTTCTCTCACTTATTATCTTTGCCTTCCTTGGCTTGACCAACGAAGGAACTTCCATGGCTGCCATTGCTAAAACGTCTGCTGTGTTAACCAAGAACTTCAGCGTTTCATGGTGGGCTGCCTTACCAATCATCCTGATGTTCGTCTGCGCATGGCGAAAACTACCAGCGATTCCAACCCTTTTCTTGAACATCTTCGTTTCCATCGTCATGATTTTCATCGAAACACCAAACTTTGCCATTAGCAAGCTAGCAACATTAATCGAATCTGGTTTCGTTGCCAAAACTGGTAACAAAGCTGTGGACGCCCTACTCAGTCGTGGTGGAATCTCCAGCATGATGGGCACCGTCTCACTAATCGTCATGACCTTGGCCCTCGGGGGAATCCTAATGCACGAAGGCATCATTGAAAGTGCGATGAAGCCATTGATTGATCGTCTGAAGAAGCCCGGTCGTTTGGTTACTACAACGATCTTCGCTGGAATTGGCGTGAACCTCTTCGTTGGTGAACAATACCTTTCAGTGATCTTACCAGGGAATGCCTTCCGCAAGGCCTTTAAGCAAATCGGTCTTTCCCCATTAGCCCTCAGTCGGGTGCTTGAAGATGGTGGTAGTGTCATCAACTACCTGATTCCATGGGGAGTTGCTGGATCATTCGTTGCTTCCACCCTTGGTGTACCAGTGCTACACTTCCTTCCATTTACCTTCTTCAGTCTCTTGTCACCGGTCTTCTCCATTTTGAGTGGCTTTACCGGAATCGGTTTAAAGTGGGCACCAGGTCACCAACAAAACGCCAAACAATCAAATGCTAATAAAGCACAAGACGCGGTTTTAGATTAATTCTTAATTTTTAATTCAAAGTCATTATTGGCCAACAAAAACCATCAGGTAGTCATTTATAATTAATAACTACCTGATGGCTTTTCTATGTGGAGGTGATGTTATGATTCAAGCTTTTGTACTCCATACTGACCAACTTCGCTCTGCTAATGGTAATTGCAAGCAAGCCAACGTCTTCATCATGTCGTCGCCGAAAAAAGTGGAACTCCAAAGGCTTTGCCAACAGTTTGACCTAGATCCGGTGATCTTCAACGAATGTAATTCTGCAGAAGAAGTTTCCCGGTTCCACGAAGTCACGAGTACCGTGTTAAAACAGCTTCAGCTCCTGGTCGTCTTCGACTTCAACGTTCATTATTCTGAGATCACAGACCAGCTGACACCGACAATCTTGCTTTTTAACGCTGACTATCTTTTCCTTTGCACCAAAAATGCTGCGAATGCTTTAGATGAACTAACCGTTGCCGTCAAGGAGCATCCACAAATTCCTGCGCTAGTAGCTCACCTCATTAACTTTTGGCAAGGACACCTTATTCAAGCCTTGGATTCATACGAAGAACAAATTAATTACTTGAACAAAGCAGCACAAAAGGCAATTAAAGATCATGAACTACGTCAATTAACGAGCCTGATGCGACGATTAGTCTTTTTAGAACACACTATCAATGACCAGTCAGAAACCATTACTGCCTTTGAAAAAAGTGCGATTGCACAAACCGTTAATTCACAAATGTTGTTAGATATCAAAACCAACCAGCGGCGGCTAGCGAAAGCGATCCACATTTACCGAGACGTTTTAGAATCACTGAACGGATTATACATGGGAATCATGGATAATAACCTGAACCACTTAATGAAGTTCCTAGATTCGGCGGGGTTAATTTTAGCTACCGCCTCCCTGCTAAGTGGTTTTATGGGGATGAACGTCGGCGGAATGCCATGGAAATCTTCCGCATATGGTTTCTGGATCATTCTGGGGATTGCGCTCCTGGTGGCCGTGGTAATTTCCATCTATCTTCGCCGAAAATCTTATACCGACTAGTGGTAAAATCATCTTAGATTATGAAGTTAGTTGAGGTGACCAGCTTGGAATACGAAGAATTAATCCCGAAAATCTACGAATGGGCCCACGAACGCAAAATTGACCAGGCAGACCCACGAGTCGAGTTCATGAAAATTGCAGAAGAAGTCGGGGAACTGTCTGCCGCTTATAATAAGAAGAACCATGCTAAATTAGTCGACAGTATTGGTGACCTGCAGATCGCACTTCTGATCTTTTCTCGATTAGTTGGCGTTGATCATCAAAAAGCCTTAACCGATGCCTACCAAACCATTGCTCACCGCACGGGAATGACGACGACGGACGGCGTCTTCATCAAGCAAAGTGATATTGAAAAGGAAAACTAAACATAAAAGGCTTTGGCGCCCATTAGGCTCCGAAGCCGTTTGTGTTTTTTAAATACTTTTTAATTCCTTGGTTGGCAACATGGTGGACTTGTAAATAATTAACAAACCGTTGGTAAACCACCTGACGATCTCGCGGCAGAATCGATCGCCACGCCTGAACATCCTGGGCGCTCTTCACCACGTCCGCATAATCGCGAGGATAGCGCCAGTATTTTTTTGCTCGTTGACGAATGGCGCTGTTGACCGGTTGTTGAACATCTAATCGCTGGTGCGTTCCCCGGTAACGAGCCGGAACATGATATTGACCATATGGTACTCCATAGTTAAATGATTCCGTATCCGCCACCTCGTGTAACTCCGCGATGGAATAATGCGCAGGATCTGTGTCAATTGTTCCGGTAGCCGTTTTGCGGTACACATTCCACTCTGACACAAGCTGCCCCGTATCTATGTCGACGATAAATTCAATCATCCGCGCGTCATTATACCGCCTGGCCTGCGAATCAAGCATTAACTGGGACTTCATATTTTGCGGATAAGTAAACTCGCCATGATACCGATTATGAAAATTTGCGGATGTTTGGTAATCCAAGGTTAACTGATGATCCTGGCAATATTGTAGCAGTCGTTCATAATCGCTGGGGTGCGCTGGTTCACCTGGCCAATGATAATGGCGCAGATATTCAATCACTTGTCGGTCAAGATAACTGCGGAATAAATGGACCTTGGTTCCTAATTGATCTGCCCTTAAACCTTGTTGATCGGGATAAGCCCGAATCACTAGCTCGCGAAAGTAGCGAAAGAAAAAGCTGTGGGGAGCTAATTCACTAGCAAGCTGATACCGCGTGCCGTGAATTTGCAAAAATCCATGCTCATCAATACTGGTATTTAGATGATCATTTAATATTAAAGCGAGCTGCTCATGAGCCAAAAGGTGAGTTGCTCTTAAGAAACGGACATAGGTCGGTGAACCAACGCATGATAAGTCATGAAAAAATTTTGAGCCATCGTGACCACGCCAGCATTGCCAAAGATAATAAAAACCTGCAAACGGTCCCCAACCGTCAACTTGTAGCTGCTGGTATTGAACCCCAATTTGTCTTGAGCTAATGAAATATTTAATTACAAATTGGTTGAACCTATCCGTGATCTTTGCCAATATCCGTTTCATATTTTGCCTTCTAACAAAAAACAGGCGAGCAGCGCTCACCTGTTTTTATTAATTATGAGTGTCGTTTTTTGCTAACTACCCCTAATCCTAACATTCCGAGCAGCGTTGCGCTACCTAAACCAATCATTGCCAAGTCTGAATCATTACCAGTTTGTGGTAATTGCTTAGCAGTTTGGTGATTATTTGCGGATTGCTTAGTATCCTTTTGAACACTTGTCGTTGGTCCGGCTACTGGTGTTTGATCAGTGGACTCCGTAGGTTGATCAGGAGTTTCTACCGGTGTTTCCGGTTGAACTTCTGGGTCAGTTGGCGTTGGCGTCTCATCTTCCGGATCTGGTTGTGGGGTTGGATCTGGAGTTGGCTCTGGATCAGGCGTTGGTTCTTCATCCTTCACCATTTCAATGTTGAAATTAACGTTAATTGGCATATTAATCGTGTAGGATGGTAAGGCCGTTGCATCCGGATTAGCATCAATTGCCTTTTGAAGTTCACTGCGAAGTTTGTTTGAAGCTTCTTCTAATTCTTCACCAGTGTAACCCGGAACCCCTGCATAAGGCTGATAGGAAAGTTGGAAGTTCTTAATAACCGGGTGGTAGCCAGCGTAACTTGGTAATGATTTGCCGCGGTAACCATCTTGGTTCGTGAAGTTATTCCCCGCCATGATAGTAGCAAGATCTTGACTCGCAAAGTTTGCACTACTCCACTGGTTAGTGTATTGCCCATCACTTACTTGATGTTCAATTTGTTGTTTAGCCACCCGAGTACGATAATCGGCGTGACCATCCTTACTGCTGTTACCAGGCCCATAGATGTAGACATACTCATCACTACTGTACTTTGCATATTGCGGATCCAGCTTCGGTGCATCTTTGACGTATTGAACATAGAAGTTAACGTCTAATGGCATGTTTACCGTATATTCCGGTAATTCGTATGGGTTAGCCGCAATCTTCTTTTCAAGTTCTGCACGTAATTTAGCAGCTGCAGCATTCATTTCTGTTCCAGTATAACCAGGAACGCCATCTTTATGGTCATAGGTAATGGTAAAACGAGTTAAAACTGCATGATAGCCATCATAGGCTGGTAATGATTTATTACGGTAACCATCTCGGTTGGTAAAGTTGCTACCACTTAGTACCGTCTTGAGATCTTGAGTGCCAAAGTTGGCGTTACTCCACTTGTCAGTAAACTTATTGCCGTCCATTTGGTGATTGATCTGTTTACTCGTTACCTTAGCGTAAAAGTCAGCGTGACCTTTGGAGCTATCATTCTCCGGACCAAAGACATTGATGTTTTCATCACTGTTGTACTTGGTTGCACTTGGATCAGGAACAAAGTAAATATCATAGATTACATCAAGCGGATCATTAAACGAGATCGCAGGAAGTTGCGTATACTGGTTCTTTTCCAACTGTTCCGTAAGCGAATCGTGAATCACGTCCCGTGTAGTTTTCAGCTCGGCTTTACTACGACCGTAGTTGTAACTATCATTTGGTGTCTGGGCGGCTACTCTTACCTGTGCTAAGTACCCAGGATGAGATGGCAAGCCCAGATCTTTAACGTCCACGGCCTTGAAGGAAGAAGCTGACCAGTTATCCGTAAGCTTCCCGTTTTCATCCCGGTCACGGCTGATGTTGTTAACAGCAATTACCCGCGTGAAATTATACTTTCCGCCGTGCACATCCGGATCACCAGGATTCTCAACTCGGACAATTTCTTGACTTGGGTACAAATCACGAGCGCCTGTGTTTGGCAAGCCCTGAGAACTAAATTCGTCACCAACTTTTGGCCAGTTTGCTGGCAACTTTTGATCAGTGGTGTTATTAGTCCTTTCCGTTGTGGTTGTTGTCGTGGTGTCAGCTGCAGAATCCATAGTTGCAGCTTCAGCAGTTGTAGTAACCCCAACTAAAGCAGCCCCAACTAAAACGGACGCTACCCCAACGGTTAACTTCCGTAAGGCAAACCGTTGTTGGCGATTAGCAGCCCGTCGTTGTTGTTCTTTTCGGTTATTGCTTGATAGCAAAACTATATCCTCCCAATAGACATTTATTATAATTATTTATGTCCCGTATTATACTATGAGCATCATAATAAATAAAGCATTAAAAGGATATTGACTTTCGGGAAAATTGAATTTCTAGTTAGTTCATTTTCTGGTTTTGACAATGAATGATAAACGTTTTTAATTGGCATTTTAATTATCAAAAGATATATTAACCAGATAAATTTAAATTGTTAATAAAATTACTATCAAAAACAGCGAAAAAAAGAATTGGAAAATGACCAAAAATTAGTCTTTTTCCAATTCTTTTTAAATTATTTATTCAATTAGCCGCGTTTCTTGTCTAACTCAGCAAGGCCAAACATACTCAACAGCGATGCGGCACCCAAGCCCATCATTGCTAAGCTGTCTGCATTCCCAGTTTGTGGCAATTTCTTATCATCGTTAGTCTTAGTTGGTTGAGCATTACGAACGACAGCAGTTTGTGCTACTGAACTATTTTCCTTAACAGCTTGACCATTAACGACTTTCCAGCCAGCAAGAATGTTGCCATTAGCATCAACGACATGGTTATTCACAACCTTAGCACCAGCTGGTAATTGTGAATCAGTCTTCTCATCAGTTGAAGTTGTTGGCTTGTTTGCTGGCGTGTTAACACTAATTACTGGTGTTTCGTTCACTTCGTCCTTATCCGTAATGGTGTAGGTAACGCCATCCATGGCTAACTTGTAGCCAGCCGGGATCTTCAATTGGTCACCACCAAAGGTCTGGCCAGGCTTACCAGTAAACTACCTTGGTAATTGGAGCACCCATTGGTTCATAACCAACTACTTCAATGTAGTGAACCGTCAATGTGTGTTCTTGCGTAGCAGGCTTATCATCGCCCTTATTAGGGGTCGATGGGGTATTAACACTAACCACTGGTTGTTCCAGTGTACTGTCTTGATCACTAATGGTGTAGGTGACGCCATCCATAGCTAACTTGTAACCAGCTGGAATCTTTAATTGATCACCGCCAAAGGTTGTACCCTGCTTACCAGTAAAGGTTTGCGTACCGACAACCTTGGTAATTTCCTTACCATCTGGTGCATAGCCAGTAACTTCAATATAGTGCACCGTCAAAGTATGTTCAGTTGCCGTTGGCTTGGTAGGATTAGTAGTGTGCGTATCGTCACCAGTGCTTGGCTTCGTTGGGTCAGTTGACGGAGTAGTTTGCTTAGCAGCAACTACCAATACCCCCGGAACATTAAATGCTTTAGACTTCGAACCATCAGGGAAGTCGAGAATAACTTCTTCATCGTAGGTTCCAGCAGTTTGAGCATCCTTTTGAACCTTGGCAGGATCTGCCCATTCAACTGTTGTGCCTTCTGGATAAGTACCATTCGTCTGCGCTAACACCATAAACATTGCAGCAGAGGCAGTGTTGGTATTCTTAATGAAAGCATCGTCAGTCAGTTTTGGTGCAGGAATGTTAGTATCATCCGCAGTAACATTCACCTTCATTACCAAACTTGGGTCCAAGTTGGTGTACTTAACGTTGTCCTTTTGCGTTAATTGATCTAATTGTGCTTGTAAGTCAGTCAAAACTGCTTGGTCAGATTGTAATTGCTTAGCAGCACGATCATGGTTAGCTTGCGCAGTTTGCAAGTCCTTTTCTGCTTGTTGTTCTGCATCAAATGCCGCCATGTACTTCTGGGCAGAAGCATTTTGCTTATTCGACAACTCAATGTGCTTTTGATCTTTAGCAGTGACATCTGTTTGCAAATCATCAATCCCAGCTGCTTTTTGCGCATCATTCACCGTATTTTGAGCTGCACGGTATTGACTTTGTAATTGATTGTATTGCGTCTTTTGATCACCAGAGAGGGCTGCTTCTTCTTCGTCCCGCAGCTTCCAGTTTAGGAAGTCACCATAGTGTGGCACTAGCTTAACCAGCTCAGCCTTCAGAGTTGTTTCTTGTTGTTGAGCAGCCACCACTTTTGGATCCTTCGCTAAAGCAGCTTTGGCATCGTCCAGTTTTTGTTGGGCTTCGCTAGCTTCCTGACCAGCGGCCCGGGAAGCGGCAAGATCAGCTTGGTTTTGGTTCCAAGTATCTTTACGAGTTTGAACGGCGGCATCGTAAGCCGCTTGCTTGCTATCAACATCTTGTTGAGCAGTATCCACGGCCTTTTGATCATTAGCAACCGTTTGCTTTTGTGCGTCAACCTTTTGTTGTAGGTTAGTTACTTGTTGAGCTGCTTTCAACTTACTAAGCAGTTCCTGATCCTTGGCGAGAGAGGCCTTAGCATCATCTAATTGATTTTGCAGTGTGGATGTTTGACTGGTCAAACTATCCTTAGTTGATTGCGCGGTTTGAACCGCTTGCGTTGCTTGCTGCAACTTAGCTTGGGCATCCGCTAATGTTTGTGAAGAATTCAGTTGCGCTTTTGCTTGATTATATTGATCTTGTTCAGCTTTGCTCAAGTAACTAGCGTCAAACTGTAAATTATCTTCCTTGTTGGATAATTGCTTAATCGTTCCTTGAAGGTCACTGATTTGTTGTTTCAAATCGCTAATCTGACTATTTAACTTCTGATCATTAGCCGTGGCATCCTTTGTTGGCCCCATCGCAGCGTAATTGTTAATTGTGTTTGTTACTAAATCATTGGCTTTATCGGTATCCTTAACATAAGTGGTGTCAAATGTCATTACATAGAAACCGTTGTCCAATAATTTAAAACCAAATGCCGCATTGTAATTACCGTCCTCAGCAACCAAGAAATTTTATATTGCAATAGATCTCCAAAAACCCGCTCAACGTGATCATCAAACGGAGATTTTCCGTGGAGTGCGATATTCGAATTACCAACAGCTCAATCACGTCAGTGTTCGGCAAGTTAAAGCTAAATACCAGGCAATACCGACAAGTCGGCTCCAGATTAGAATGTCGCCAACCGCTGCCCGAAAGATAGTTCTGGCAACAATTCCGAAGAATTTAAACACCACCCATAGTATTAAAATCCAATATACATGGCAATCGCGCCATTGGTACAATGTAACTACTGATCGCAAGCACCAATCTCTAATTGTTCATGGGCCTAATTTTACTGACTATATTTCTATTGGTGAGGCCGAATCCTAATTAACCAATCATTACTGGCATCCGTTGGTAATGATTTTTTATATGGTTAAATTTTTCCGTTTAATGAACAGAATGACACTTCAATGCAATTTATTTTTGGCAATTAGTGTAATATGAAAACGTTCATTTTCGGTTATGATTGGGATTTTTAAAACTAGGTGAAGTCCCCGGCATTTTGTCGGGGCTTTTTTTATGAAAGGAACGAATTAACAATGAAAAAACTCAAATGTGTCTTGTTAGTAATTGGTGTACTCATTATCTTTGTCGGGGCTTATTTCGCAGGCAAGATGTTTAATAAGTCCTCTGTGCAAACAAGTCAAACTAGTTCTAGTTCAGTTGCAAAAACTAGCTCAAAAACTAATTCATCGACCGAGTCATCATCCACATCTTCCAGTAATGGTTCTGGAGATAAGTTGGATTATGAGTCCATTACCCCAATGCAAACGGCAGCGGCAATTGCGTACTATGGTGATCATGTCGTCGATAAGGGATGCTGGCATGGACTTTTCTCATCATATAGTGATGACATCGATCTTCAGCAATTTGATAATGCAGATCATTTAAATGTTAAGGGACGTGGGAATTCATGGAGTCTTCGTCCAAGTAATATGAACGGTGGTGCACTTGCTCAATACACTGTCGGTGCAGACGGTGAAGTTGCCTTTTATGATGTTAAAACTACGAACTTACAAAAAGATAAAGACCCAGTTGCCACTGCCAACCTCCACGACATCATCAACTACGTCAATGACCATGGAGTCGTTGATCAAATCAAGGACAAAGCTCAACACATTCACTTACAGCAATAGGAGAAGATTATGAAATTTTGTAAATACTGTGGCGCTAAGCTCAAGCCAAACCAAGTTTTCTGCGAACAATGTGGCAAACGGGTTCAACCACAAACTGAACAGCCGGTCAAGAAGACAGCTCAACCCAATCGGAATGCCGGAAAGCAAGCTCCTCATCATGAGTCGGTACCTAAACACCGTGCCACTACTGACGACCAATCGACCGTCGAACATACCGATGATCGTCAGCAACTCGAAGCAGAAATCGCCAAGCTACAAGCTAAATTGAAAGATCAACAACAAAATAACCGAATTAATGTCTTTCATCGATTAGCTTTCTCCAAGAAGCATTGGCAACAAGTGTTCAAATTCATGAATAATAATTCCATCACCATGCTCTTTTTCTTTGCTTGGGCTGTCTTATTGCCAACCCTTCGTTGGTGGTCATTGATCATCTTTTTGCTATTGACGTACTTATATCCACTCCTCTCGAATGAGGAAACCTATCCTTGGGAAAACAAATTCCATGATTGGCTCAATAACAACGACCTTGATAATCTCAAACGTAAAATGGCTTCACTCGGTAAGGCCTTAATCGCTAAAAATCAGGTTACCTCAAAAGATATGAATAACTGAAACTTGAAAGCACCTCAAAGAACCAGAGACCTTGCCAGCTCTGGTTTTGTTGGTCTTAAATTAGTTTTAGACGGCCACTCTAAGCACCATTTGAATGTTTTGCGGTAAGTAGCCGATGAAT
>DWZS01000043.1 GCA_019117445.1 Candidatus Limosilactobacillus excrementigallinarum
TAGGCTGCTGAAACTTGCAGTGGTGAAACGTATAACCCAATCCCGTTATTCAAGGTGAAGGCTTTCTTCTGGGAAATTCCTAATCCATTCAAGAAAGTTGTGGCCCGCGAGATGCCGACCTTTTGTAAGGCCCGAATAGCAGGAATGTTTCGGGATTGAACCAGTGCGTCTTGCATGGTCATAGTTCCCTTAGTCTTATTATCAAAATCGTGAAGCTCAGTGTTGGTTCCTGGCCAAATAAACTTGGTATCACGCAAGGTGTAGAAGGTTGGCCAATTCAGATACTCAATTGCCGGACCGTAATCCATGAGCGGCTTAGCAGTAGAACCAGAAGAACGGTTAGTCTGGACCGCCCGGTTCAAACCATACACAATGTTTCCAGTATGCCGACCACCTAGCATGGCAACGATTTGACCATTACGAGGGTTAGTAACCGCCACTCCAGTCTGCATTTGACTGCTTTGGAATGAAACGGAATTATTAGCGGCATCATACAGTTTCTTCTGTGCACCAAGATCCATGTTGGTGTGCACTTGAAGCCCGTCGGTTTGGGGATTGTAGCCCTTTTGTTCTAGTTGGGCTAGTACTTCTTTGACGTAGGCGTCAATAACGGGTTCCTTAACATTAACATCATTTGACTTAGTATTACCATGCGTCTTGTCTAAGCCATCGGTCACAGCTTCAGATTTAGCGCTGTTTGCTTGGTCCTGACTAATATACTTGCTTCGCACCATGGCGTTTAACACTTGGTTACGCCTGATTGTGGCGGGTTTAGTATCACTCACCGCAGGGTTGTAGTAAGTTGGCGACTGCGGAATTCCTGCCAACATGGCCATTTGGGCCAGAGATAATTCATTGAGGTTTTTTCCGTAGTAGTATTGAGCAGCGGTCTTCATGCCGTAGACCCCATTGCCCATGCAGACTTTATTGATGTAAAACTTCAAAATTTCATTTTTTGAAAAGTTTCGATCAACGTTAATTGCTAGCCAGGCTTCTTGGGCCTTTCGTTTAAAAGTCCGGTCTGAAGCAGCTGTTGAGAAGACGGAAAGCTTAACTAATTGTTGAGTTAGAGTACTACCACCCTGTGTTCCATCGGAATGGTGGAATACATTATTTAAGGCCGCCCCCAAAATCCGTGTCGGGTCAACCCCGTGGTTTTTATAAAAGCGCCGATCTTCAATCGCTACCACAGCGTGCTTTAAAGTGGTGGGAATTTCGTCAGATTTAGCATACTGCCGCTTTTGGGCGCCCAGGCGAGAAACTACTTTATTGTTAGCATCGTAAATCGTTGTGGTGGATTGACTAGCCAATTCACTTCGACTGATTTTGGGAGCACTAGATGCCCAGTAAAAGAAAAGGGCGGCTCCGGCGATAATTAGTAAAACGATAATTCCCACGGCCCACAGGAGCACTTTTTTGATCAGCGGTCCGCGACTAGTGCTTTCCTCCAGCTCATCATTTTGACGACGGCTGGGAAATTCGTCATTATTCATTCTTTTCTCCTTTTTTATAGATGGCAATTAACTGATCAACGGCTGGTAGGTATTGGAGCCGTGGATTTAACCCATAATTGACGGGAATGCCATCTTTTTTAATGGTGGTCAGAGTAATTGAACTTTTTCCGCCATTTTGTTGGTCTTGCCAATAGGCAAAAAGTTTGGTTGCCGGTAATAAGTATAGCAAATCCAAAGTAGTAAATTTAATGAAAGCAAAGCAGATACCGCCTTGCTTAACACACGCCATCAAATGATCAATTTGGTGTTGATGAAAGTTCTTCAACGGGAATGATCGTTTATTGCGGGTTTCCTTTGCATCAAAGTCAATGTAATAGCCCTTGTAGACCCCGTTATAGTCAGTCGTTGAAGGTCGCCTAAAGTAGGCTTCCCTGATTACTGCAGCACTGCGCTTCGGGTAATCAACTTTTACTAATTGAATGGGGGTTGGCTTTTTATGAATTACCGCTTGGTGGGTGGCTCGATAGTACTGATTGCTTTCGTTAATTTCTTTTTCCAAGGACATTCCACGCTTACTATATGAAGATTGGCGTGGGGCAGGTAAATGATTCACCGGTTGAGTCCGGCGAAGATGTGGCCCCTGTCCACTTGGATAGTGAATACTCATTATGGCTCCTCCCTTGACTACGTGCTATTATACCAGAGAAATAAAAAATACATTCAATAGTTAATCATAATATGGGGGAATTGAAGTGTATCGTGTCTGGGTAACTGGCTATCGGGCCTACGAGTTAAGCGTTTTTCAGGACAATGATCCAAAAGTAAAGGTTATTAAAAATGTCTTAAAAAAAGCGCTCATTGAGCGTCTAAACAACCATTCAGATGAATTTTGGGTCATTAGTGGACCGCAAATGGGGGTTGAACGGTGGGGGATTGAAGTTGCTCATGAGCTCAAGGACACTTATTCCCAGTTGAAAACCTCGATTATGACCCCATATGCACAGGTGGCTGCACGTTGGAAAGCGGAGAATCAAGAAAAATTAATGGCGACTTTGCAGCGGGTCGATTTTCATGCACCAGTCAGCAATCAGCCGTACCAATCGCCACAGCAATTACAAAATTATCAACGATTTATGCTTGAGCACACAGATGAACTACTGACGGTCTTTGATGCTGATCGTGAGTCCGAGAGTGAACAAGTTAGTAAGCCTTCGTGGGATTATCGGGCCGCGCTTAAATATCAAGAAAACCACGATTACCAGGTAACCACGATTGATTTTGATGAACTTCAGGAAGCAGCGGTGGAGTTAAATGAGGAACAAAATCCGGATTATTAAATTTCTATTGAGATTTTAAGTTTCTGGTGCATGATACTTGTAATTACAAGGGAAGTCCGCTAAAATATTATGTTGTCGGATTATTTATAGATTGAGGTGTTTAGGTTGGATAACATTAAGTTTACGCCACAAGATATTTTGCATAAGCAATTTAAAGAAAAAAGCATTGGTAAGGGATATGATGTTGATGATGTCGATTCATTCTTAGATGACGTCATTAAAGACTATGATACCTTTAATAAGACCGTTCAGTCCCTTCAAGACGAAAATGAACGGCT
>DWZS01000044.1 GCA_019117445.1 Candidatus Limosilactobacillus excrementigallinarum
TTACCACGGTTTGCGATTAAGGGGTAATTGTCCGTTTTTTATTTTTCATCATAATACAAAAACAGCACTGACAGATGAAAACCATCTATCAGTACTGAATATCATAGAACCGCATTTTCTTAGTTAGAAGCTAGAAAATAATAGTTAATTCCCAGCCTCTTTTATTAAAGAGTGGAGCGATTATATTCGACCATTCGCACGTTACTTGGTAATGACATGGCCAATTCCGTTACCCCAGCATTACTAGGAAAATTGTTCACGATATTAACCCCGAGATAATCTGCGATGGTTCTGATGAAGGCACCATGAGAAACAATTAGTACGTTGCCACCGGTCGGTAATACTTGAGTAATATGAGCAAGCCCCTTACGAAAGCGAGCGATGACGTCAGGATAGAGTTCTGCTTTATGAGTAGGATCATTATCTTGCATCAGTTGGCGTACATATGCGAACCCTTTTTTGGCGATGATATCGTCCTGGCTAATGAAACCATTACGTTGGGCAATTTTTTGAAAAACTAAGTCGGCTGGCAAGCCTTCAAAAGCAGAGAAGAAGACTTCGCGGAAAGCGGGGTCAGATTTAATTGGCAGCGTGGCTGAAGATAGTTGCTGGACAATCAGGTCTCGAGTTTGTATGGCACGGTTTAAATCTGATGAAACAACTAAGTTGAAATTAATGTCATGCAAGGTTGCTCCGGTAGCAATTGCTTGCTTTTTACCGAGTTCTGTGAGTCCGGAATCAATCCATCCTTGAAGACGATGAAAAGTATTTAAAAATGTTTGGCCGTGGCGAACCAAGTATAGATGATACTCAGCCATAAAAATCAGTCCCTTTTGATGTATTTGATGGGTTTATTTTAAAACAGATTGATTAAAAAAACGATTAGTTTACTAAATAAATGCTGACAGGAAAATGATTCAGCGTAAAATAGCTGTTATAGAAAGAAGCGATTTAATGCTAAAATCACGAGTAAAATGGTCGCGACGCTGCTGGTTAGTATGTTTACTGATTATTGGTGCTGTAGTTAGTATTATTTGGAGCTGTAACAATCAGCAATTTTACCAACGTCCAATTGGTAAAGTAGTAAGTGTACAAGTGACTCATCAACAAAAAACGCAAGATCAGTTCAATAATCGAGATCAACAATTTAAGCAGCGGGTCACCATGAAAATAATGAACGGTCGTTATCGTGGGCAACGGGTGACAGCCAATAATACATATTCAAAGTCAGGCGGCATGGATCAAAAGTACCGACGTGGACAACAGGCTTTTTTAACTCAATTGCGAAGTGACCACGGTCACTTAACTGCCAACGTAACCAGCTTAAAGCGTGATACGACGGTTGTTATTTTAACTTGGTTAGTAATTTTATTGTTAATTATTATGATGGGCAAGGTAGGAGTATTTGCGTTATTCTCAGCATTGCTTAACGTTGGCTTATTCATCGTGGCAATCCAGATTGACATTGCAACGCAGGCTCAATATATTCTTCCAGTTTTTGCAGGATTCTCGTTTTTGATGGCTTTATCCACGCTCACGTTTGTTTATGGTTGGAATAAACAAACTTTTGCCACGCTATTAGCTACAATGCTAGGTGTTGGTATATCATTAGGCACTTTTTTATTGGTTAGTTCGCTAACCAATGAACGCGGGATTTACTATGAGGCTATGCAGTTTGTAACCCAGAATTACCGATTATTATATTTAGCGGAGATCATGATCGGTTGTTTAGGAGCAGTAATGGATGAATCAAGTGATATTTTAGCTACGATGTTCGAAGTTAAACGACTAGATCCCCAGGTTCAATGGCGTAAACTTTTCGCTGCAGGTCGACAGGTCGGTCAAACAGTCATGGGTCCGCTGACCAACATTCTTTTAATGATTTTTCTATTTTCAACACTGACCAATGCAGTTTTAATGCTTCGTAATGGAAACTCATGGGGTTATACCTTTAGCATGACGATGAGTTTAGGGGTAGCCCAAAGTTTGGTTTCTGGAATTGGCATTGTGGTAACTATTCCAGTGGTCAGTCTAGTCACATCTTTGCTGATCGCAAAGGAGGGCACAAAATGAGTACAATTATGGCACTAGGCTTGGTTCTGCTTATCTTAATGGTCATTGTCGGTGGTCGACAGGGCTGGGTAGCGTTTTTAAGCTTGTTTCTGAATTTTTGTTACTTCTATATTGGCTTAGTTCTAGTTGCTCTCCATGTGACCCCGCTTTGGGTGACGCTTGTTTTAGGGACGTTAATTCTTGCGACAACCATTTTTATGGGGACTGAAGATCTTCGGGTCAGCGTTAGTGCTTTTGAAGCAGCATTCATTGTCATGATCATGGTGGTAAGCTTAGTATTATTAACAGAGCACTTTGTTCAAGCTACCGGGTTCAGTCTGGAGAATAGTAATGAATTGGAAGGAATGTCTATTCTGATTGGGATTAATTATGTCAAAGTGGGCGAAATGACAATGATTTTAAGTTGCTTAGGGGCAGTGGCAGAACTCACAATTGCCTTAGCTAGTGGCCTTAGAGAAATTATTAGTGGCCAACCATTACTTAAAGCTACTGCTTTGCTAACAAGTGGCTTGCAAATTGGTCAGCATATTATTGGCACAACATTGAATACATTATTACTGGGTTTTTTAGGTAATTTTTTAGCTCTTTTTGTCTGGTTTTTCGGACTTAACTATTCGTTTGGCGCCATTTTTAATAATAAATTACTGGTAACTGAATTAGTAACGGTCTTAATTTCGTTTATCGGGGTTATTATTGCAGTTCCAATCACTTGTGGCCTTGTGATTTGGAATTCGCAAAAAGGTGTTGACAAGGACAAGGAAAGTCAGTATGATACAGGCAATGAATAATTATCCTTTAATTAGGTCCAGAGAGGCCTCAAAGGTAGTACGTTTAATTAGGCACGGAGTGGATTGCTTTCCGTGAACGTAAACCCTTGGGTTCTCGAACCTAAGGGTTTATTTTTTGGAAGGAGCGAGTTGCAATGGCAAAACGACGCGACGTAGTTCTGGACGTTGATGAACGACCAAAAGCAGGGCAATGGTTTGGCTTATCCCTGCAGCACATGTTCTCAATGTTTGGATCGACCGTGCTGGTACCAATTCTGGTGGGGTTAAATCCCGGAATTGCACTATTTAGTTCAGGGGTGGGTACTCTAATGTACCTGCTGATTACGCGACATAAGATTCCTGCCTATATGGGATCAAGTTTCTCATTTGTGGTCCCGATGATGGCACTGATGAAGACGACGGGATATCCAGGAATTGCCCAAGGAACGATCGCAGTAGGGTGTGTCTACTTAATTGTCGCTTTGATTGTTAGTTTCTTCGGCTCAGATTGGATTGATCGGATTTTACCACCGATTGTTGTCGGGCCGGTAGTGATGGTAATTGGTTTGTCGCTTGCTGGCACGGCTGCGAAGGACGCGACCATTAATAATGGACACTATGATCTTCGTTTCTTTGCGGTTGCCATGCTTACGATGCTGTTGACAGTAGCATTTAATATGTACTTTAAGGGCTTTTTGGGATTGATCCCAATTTTGATGGGAATTGTTTTCGGTTACGTCATCGCCGTTTTATTTGGAATTGTTGACTTTAGTCCGGTAATGGCGGCACACTGGTTTAGCCTCCCTAAATTCCAAGTACCATTTGTCAACTACGTGCCAAAGTTTTATTGGGGAGCAATCCTTAGTATGGCTCCAATTGCCTTTGTGACAATGACTGAACACCTTGGCCATATTATGGTACTGAACGAATTAACGGAACGAAACTACTTTAAGAATCCTGGATTGAACCACACCCTCGCCGGTGATGGGACGGCATCCATTATTGCAGGGTTCGTTGGTGGACCGCCAGTCACCAGTTATGGTGAAAATATTGGAGTTTTAGCAATTACGAAGGTCCACAGTGTCTATGTTATTGCTGGAGCAGCCCTCTTTGCAGTGTTCTTTAGCTTCGTTGGTAAATTAAGTGCGTTAATTGAATCAATTCCTTCACCAGTAATTGGGGGGATTTCATTCCTCTTATTCGGGGTCATTGCTTCAAGTGGCCTGCGAGTAATGATTGAAGATCAAATTGATTTTAACAAGAAGCGGAATTTGATGATTTCTTCAGTCATTCTGGTGATTGGGATTGGTAATGCTTATCTGAAATTAGGTCAATATCAATTTTCTGGTCTAGCCGTAGCGGCAGTTCTCGGTATTGCCTTGAACTTGATTTTGCCACAAGAAGCGGCTAGTGAACAACATGATGAAAAATAGATTAGAGTATCTAATAATTTTATCATTTTGCACCTTGGTCAAGAGTCAGAATTCATCGGTGGGCCTTTGATATTTAGATTAAAAAATGATATATTTAGGTCTGTAATTTGAGTCTTGTCATTACATTTCTCAACTTTACAGACCTTATTTTATGTTATGAGGAAAAGAGGTGGAATATGAATGGGCGGTGATGCTTATACTTTTAACCTTTTTGGCCTGACATTTAATATCACCAATATGATTTCTGGACTAGTTGTCTGTGTAATTGTCTTTTGCTTATTGTTTGGGTTGTCACGACATATCCAAATGAAGCCAAAGGGTGGTCAAAATGTTCTTGAATGGCTGGTTGAATTTACGAATGGGATTGTGCGTGGCCAGATGAATCGTGACATTAGTGGTGCATATAGCTACTTCATTTTCATTCTGTTTATTTTCATCTTCGTTGCCAACCAATTGGGACTCTTTCTTCAGGTTGGTTGGAACGGTCATGAATTGGTTAAAAGTCCAACGGCCGATCCAGTGATTACCTTGACGTTTTCACTGATGGTGATCGTTCTCTCACACTTTGCTGGAATGGTTCATAATGGTATCAAAGGATACTTTGCTGAATTCGTTTCACCAAGTGCATTAATGTTGCCAATTAACCTAATTGAAGAAGTAAGTAACTTCTTAACATTGGGTCTCCGGATTTTTGGTAACATTTACGCGGGGGAACTTTTGCTAGGCTTGCTTGGTAAAATGGCTTTCTCGCACGGATGGCCAACAATCATTGTTAGTTTGCCAGTTGAAATGATTTGGCAAGGATTCTCAGTGTTTATTGGTGCAATCCAAGCTTATGTCTTTGTAACATTAACAACGGTTTATATTTCTCGGAAGGTTTCTGGGGATTAGTACTTATATAATTTTAAGGAGGTACTCAAAAATGGGTGCAATTGCTGCTGGTATTGCTGCCGCTTGTGCAGCGCTCGCTACTGGTTACGGAAACGGATTAGTTATTTCTCATACTGTTGATTCAATGGCTCGTCAGCCACAAATCTCAAGTCAACTCCGGACAACGATGTTTATCGGTGTTGGTTTGATTGAAGGGGTTCCTATCTTGGCAATCGTTGTTGCCTTCTTGGTTATGAACAAGTAGTGACGACAGAAACGCTTTAAAGAATAGGAAAGGAGGTGTCATGAATGCTAGTTCTGGCTGAATCAAACAGCTTATACATGGGTGATATGTTATTTTACTTAATTTCATTCATTATCTTGGCACTATTAGTTTGGCACTTTGCATGGAAGCCGGTTACCGAAATGATGGAAAAACGGGCGAATAAGATTGCTGATGATATTGATAGTGCTGCCAAAGATCGCAAGGATGCTGCGAAGTTAGCTGCTCAACGGCAAGCTGAATTACAAGGCTCAAAGCAAGAAGCCACCCAAATTGTGGATGAAGCACGGAAAAATGGTGAAAATCTTCGTAACCAAATTGTGGATGAAGCTCATCAAAACGCGCAATCCATTCAAGAACAAGCACAACGTGACGCTGAACAAGCACGTCAAGATGCACTGAATGGCGCAAAGGATGACGTTGCAAACCTATCTCTTGAAATTGCGGCTAAGTTGATTAATAAGCAATTAAATGCGGACGATCAACAACAGTTAATTGATTCTTACATTGAAGGGTTGAGTAAAAAATGAGTCTTGATAAGAAGACGGTTGCTAAGCGGTATGCCAAGGCATTATTTGAATTGGTTGATACTGACGACCAACTTGAACAGACTTATCAAGAACTTGTTGCACTGCGGACTGTTTTCGAGCAGAACGCGGGTCTGCAACGGGCCCTTAGTGGAACCAATTTAAGTCAAGACCAAAAAGTGGCGATGGTTAATGAATTAAAGCAGGGTGCCAGTCAATTGGTAGCTAACTTAATTCAAATGGTCTTCGATTATGGTCGAATGGACGAAATGGTTGCAATTATTGATGAGTTTGAAACACAGTATGACCAAGCACACAAACGGGTTCATGCTGATGTCGTCTCTGCCGTGCAACTGGATGAAGAAAGACGTAATAAACTAGCTGAAACATTAGCACATCGTCTAGGTGCCAACAAAGTCGTACTAAATGAAACGGTTGATCCACAAATTATTGGTGGATTGATTGTCAAAGTCGGCAGTCAGACACTTGATGGTAGTCTAAAGACAAAGTTAGAGAAAATGCGTCGGTTACTTGTTAATTAGGTTGTTTTGTACTTGAAGAGGTGAGATTTGTATGAGCATTAAAACTGAGGAAATCAGTTCACTCATCAAGAAGCAACTTGCCAACTACCAAGACACAATCTCCGTTGAAGAAACGGGAACTGTGACTTACGTAGGTGATGGTGTTGCTCGTGCCGACGGGCTTGAAAATGCCATGGCTGGTGAGTTGCTCGAATTTGATAATGGCGTCTACGGGATGGCCCAAAACCTCGAATCGAACAACGTTGGTATCGTTGTTCTAGGTGACTATACAGGAATTCGTGAAGGAGACACGGTCAAGCGGACCGGTCGGATCATGGAAGTTCCTGTTGGTGATGCCTTACTCGGTCGGGTTGTGGATCCCCTGGGACGACCAATTGACGGTCTTGGCGAAATTAAAACCGACAAGACGCGCCCAATTGAAAAGAAGGCTCCTGATGTTATGGAACGGAAGAGTGTCTCTGAACCGCTCCAAACCGGGATTAAGGTGATTGATGCATTAGTACCAATCGGTCGTGGTCAACGTGAATTGATCATTGGTGACCGGAAGACTGGTAAGACTTCAATTGCCATTGACACAATTATTAATCAAAAAGATCAAGACATGATTTGTATCTATGTCGCAATTGGTCAAAAGGAATCAACGGTTCGGGCAGCAGTTGAAACTTTACGGCGTTATGGTGCCCTAGATTACACGATTGTTGTATCTGCTTCTGCTTCTAACCCGGCTCCATTGCTATACATCGCACCATATGCGGGTGCTGCTATGGGTGAAGAGTTTATGTACAATGGTCGGGACGTTTTGATTATCTATGATGATTTATCAAAGCAAGCGGATGCTTACCGTGAACTTTCATTGATTTTACGGCGGCCACCTGGTCGTGAAGCATATCCTGGTGATATTTTCTATACTCACTCACGGTTGCTAGAACGGGCAGCCCGGTTATCAGATGACTTGGGTGGGGGATCAATGACGGCCCTACCAATCATTCAAACGCAAGCCGGTGACGTGTCTGCTTATATTCCAACGAACGTTATTTCCATTACTGATGGTCAAATCTTCTTAAATGCGGATTCATTCTATGCTGGGCAACGACCAGCCATTGATGCCGGAACTTCGGTTTCACGGGTTGGTGGTGACGCCCAAGTTAAGGCGATGAAGAAAGTATCTGGGACCCTTCGTTTGGATATTGCTTCCTATAATGAACTGGCTTCGTTTGCTCAATTTGGTTCTGACTTGGATGCTGCCACTCAAGCTAAGTTGGCCCGTGGTGAACGGACGGTTGAAGTCTTGAAACAAGGTTTACACCAGCCACAACCAGTGGAACAACAAGTTGTGACCCTGTATGCCCTTGGTCATGGTTACTTGGATAGTTTACCAGTTGATGATATTCTGCGGTTTGAAAGTGAGTTAGCTAACTTTATGCGTGCTAATCACCAAGACTTGTATGATCAAATTAAGTCAACTGGTAAGTTGCCAGAAGGTGACGCACTGGATCAAGCAATTAGTTCCTTTAAGGATACCTTTGAAACCAGTGATCAAAAGAAGGCAACTGCTACTGATCAAGATGAAGCACAAGAGGCTGAAGACTAAATACTGACGTTTAAGAAAGGATGGTGAGATTTAGTGCCAGCATCATTAGCTGCAGTTAAGCGGCGGTTGGATTCAACGCGGAGTACGCGTCAGATTACAACCGCAATGCAGATGGTTTCTACGGCAAAGTTGAACCAAGTTCAAAGCCATACCAAGACCTATCAGGTCTATGCTGATGAGGTCAAGGCAATTTTGGCAAGCCTGGTTAAATCTCATATTGCCACTCTAAAAAACAGAGAAAATGCTGAGAAAATAGGGGCTGAAATTGGCTCGCTATTTGATGAGCGCCCGGTAAAAAAGGTCGGTATTTTAGTAATTACATCTGATCGGGGATTGGTGGGGAGTTACAACAGTAACGTCATTAAATCCACCCTCGATACAATGAAAAAGAATGGCCTCACCAAAGATAACACCGTTTTTCTCACGGTTGGAAAGACCGGGACGGAATTCTTCAAAAAACGCGGAATGAATGTTGTCTTTGAGTATACGGGTGTGAGTGACGTGCCCACCTATCGTGAAGTAGAAGGAATTGTAAAAAAGGCTGTTCAAATGTTTGAGGACGGGGTTTATGATCAACTATATATTTCGTATAGCCATTTCGTAAACCGGATGGTCTCGCATGAACGAACCGAATTGTTCCTTCCTATTTCGCAAAAGTCATTAGAGGAACATGAAGATGAACGGGTTAAAGAAAGTGTAACTGCAGATATCGAAGCAGAATACGATCTTGAACCGGGCTTACTACAGATGATTAGTTTGTTAGTTCCGCAATATGCTAACAGTTTAGTATATGGAGCGATTTTGGATGCTAAAACATCAGAACACGCATCAAGTGCTAACGCTATGAAGTCTGCTTCTGATAATGCTGACGATATTATTGCAACATTACAGTTGCAATATAACCGTGCACGTCAAGCTGCCATTACCACAGAAATAACAGAAATTACTGGTGGTATGACAGCACAAGAATAATTCGTAAATGGGAGGAAATACATGAGTACTACTGGTAAAGTTGTCCAAGTTATTGGACCAGTTGTCGATGTTGAATTTCCTGCAGACGAAAAACTCCCTGAGATTAATACTGCTTTAAAGATTCAAGAGGCTGATGATAAGACCTTAACGGTTGAGGTGGCCCTTGAATTAGGTGATGGTGTTGTCCGGACAATTGCGATGGATGGTACTGACGGTTTAAAGCGTGGTATGGACGTTGAAAATACTGGTGCTTCAATTAGTGTGCCAGTTGGTGACGATACTCTCGGACGGGTGTTTAATGTCTTAGGTGAACCAATCGATGGTGGACCAGAATTTGGCGAAGACGCTCAACGGATGCCAATTCACCGGGATGCACCGAAGTATGATGATCTGAACAACGAAACTGAAATTCTGGAAACTGGAATTAAGGTTATTGACTTGTTGGCTCCTTATGTTCGTGGGGGTAAAATCGGACTCTTCGGTGGTGCCGGAGTTGGTAAGACCGTTTTAATTCAAGAATTAATCCATAACATTGCCCAAGGACACAACGGGATTTCAGTTTTCACCGGTGTTGGTGAACGTAGTCGTGAAGGTAACGACATGTACTACGAAATGAAGGGTTCTGGAGTCCTTGACAAGACAGCCATGGTTTATGGTCAGATGAACGAACCACCTGGTGCCCGGATGCGGGTTGCTTTGACTGGTTTAACAAT
>DWZS01000045.1 GCA_019117445.1 Candidatus Limosilactobacillus excrementigallinarum
AATTGATTCAGATTAACTGGTATCTGAATTCACGGCCACTCAAATGTTTGAACTGGCGAACTCCAATTGAGATCTTTTTGCTTAATCTGCGTCATTAAATTTGTTCAAGTTATTTATTGCAATCTACCATAAAAAACGTCAAATTTAGGAAATAGAAGCTAAATTTACAATCTATTTTTTAAAAATCCCGTTTTTTTGTAAATAGCTTTTAGAAGATACCGAGGTAACCTACTAGATTACGAAAGGCTAGTAGGCACCGTAACGCGTAGTAGCTGAATAAATATAATGCTACCAAGAGTGCCCGACAATCTTAATTGATTGAAAATGTACGCTAAACTGGGTTGGAAATGACCAACCGATGAAAATGAGGGTGACCTCCAGAGCATGGGATAAAAAGCCCATGGTTAATAACAATGAAGACTGAGTTAGAGTCGGGTTTAGCTGATTATATGGCTGGATTTGATGGTGAAAATGGCCCAAATGTCTATTTTTTGGCTAATTCACAGCAACAATCCCGATTGTTGTATGAAGGTTCAAGAACGATGATTCAAAAGTCGCCTTGGCTATCGGAACGCTTTATTCCTAATCGGAGTGAAATTCGTTATCCAAAAACCGGTGGCAAAATCATGGCGATGTCAGCTGAAAAAAGTAACAAAGACGGAGAGAATGTTCACTTTGCGGTGTTCGATGAAATTCATGAGTATCAAGATTATTCACTAATCAATGTTATGCGTAACTCACGGGGGACACGAACCCAACCATTGATCGTCTATATTACGACTGCTGGCTACGTTTTAGACGGCCCATTAGTCGATATGATTGATCAGGGACACGATACTCTGGAAAATTATGATGACGACATCAATAACCGGACATTTTACTTCTTAGCTTGCCTTGACGACAAGAAGGAAGCCAACGAACCAAAACAATGGGTTAAAGCAAACCCTAACATTGGTTTAATGCAGTTAGCTGATATGATTAGCGACTACAAAGACGAACGCCGAGTGCCAGCCCAATTTGCTGACTGGTTGACTAAGCGGTTCAACATCTTTTCAGAAGTTGATGAAATGAGTTTCATTACTCCTGAAATCCTAGAAAAGAATACACGTCACTTTGATTTAAAGGAACTTTTAGACCGAGATTGTGTTGGCGGATACGATTTATCGGATACAGAGGACTTTACTTCTGCTTGTTTAGAGTTTCCTTTAGATGATGGTGGCGTTTTTATTTTGGAACATTCTTGGATTCCCAAGGCACGTTATAAACGGTACAAAAATCCCGAGCGAATTAGGAAGTGGGAACATGATGGAGAAATTACAATTATTCCTGGAGACTATGTCGACTATTCATACGTGCTGGATTGGTTCCAAGAACAAGCCGAAAAGTACAACATCTTGCAAATCAATTACGACCCTGCCAAAGCATTAAGGCTCAATAAGGAACTTGAAGAAGCTGGATTTACCACCCAAATTATCCGACAAGGGTTTTACACATTAGGTGGTCCAATGCAGAACTTCAAGGAACTATTACTTGATGGCAAGGTCGTTTTTAATGAACAATCCATGTTCAAGTGGTATCTGAATAACGTTCATTTGCGACAAGATCGTAATGATAACTGGTTGCCAACTAAGACATCAATGTCACGAAAGATTGATGGTTTTGCGGCAGCATTGGACGCTCATGTATCAGTCATTGATATGTTGGTTCAACCAATGAGCGAAGGCGCTACTTCAACATTTATTTCGTTTAGATGATGATTAAACCACTGAAAGGGGGTGGCAGAATGGGATTTTGGCAAAATATGAAACGGATTTTTACTGATCAACCCCAAGAAAAGGCAATAAATGACACCGCTGGGTGGGATGGACATGGATTCCATTTCACTTCGTGGGCAAATCAGAATTTTTGGGGTAGTCGTAACCACGTTTTACGAACTAATGATGAAGTGTTTGGCGTGATTAGTCGATTAGCAAATACCGTTTCAAGTTTACCAATCCACGAGTACCACAATTACAAAGAAACCAATGATGCAGTTGCTCAATTGCTGACTAATGAAGCAAACCCATCAATGAGTTCTTTCTCGTTGATCAATCAGCTTGAAGTTTCACGGAACACCGATGGTAATGCTTATGCGTATATCGAACGTGATAATAAAGGGGTGCCGATTGCTTTGTGGCCGATTGACCCTGGAGCAGTCATTGTAAAGCGTAATTTGGACGATAACTCTATTTGGTATCAAATCGATAGTGATGAATACCATTTTTTGCTCTTTAACACCGACATTATTCACGTTAAACATATTTCGCCATTAACAGGCGTTCTTGGGATTTCCCCGTTAGAAGTCTTAAAAGGACCGCTAACATTCCAAAAGGCAGTACAAGACTTCTCGCTTTCGGAAATGGATAAGAAAGACTCATACATTATTCAGTATGATCGTTCAGTTAGCCCTGAGAAACGGGAAGCCATGATTAAGGACTTTCAGCGGATGATGAAAGAAAATGGTGGAGCCGTTGTTCAAGAAAAAGGATTTGAGTTTGACCGGTTTGAAAGCAAATTCCAACCAGGGGATTTATCGACGGCAGAGTCGATTACCCGTTCAAGAGTAGCAACTGCGTTTAATGTGCCATTGTCATTCTTGGAAGAAACAACTAGCCAAGGAAATGGCAAGTCAAACGAACAAGTTATGACTCAATTCGTTCAAATGACATTGACACCGATTTTGAAACAGTATGAATCAGAATTTAATCGTAAGCTCTTAACCCGTTCCGATCGGGCTAAGGGCTTTTATTTTAAGTTCAATGTCAACGGGTTGTTACGTGGTGATACTGCGGCACGAACGAGCTTCTATCAAATGATGCTTCGTAGTGGTGTTGCTACGCCTAATGACCTGCGGAAGTTGGAAGACTTACCAGTTGTTGACGAGCCGAACGCTAATAAGCTGTGGTTCTCTGGTGATCTTTACCCAATTGATATGGCAGGGCAACGACAACCAAGCAACAACAATCTGGTTGACGATAGCCAACCATCGAAAGGGGGTGAGGACGAAAATGACGATGCCAAAGTATCTGACGATCAAGCAGGAAGCCAAAAAGAACACAGCAAATATGTTTATTGATGGCGAAATTGTAACTGATGAATGGGAAGATAGTGACACTTCGGCGGCAGGTTTTCGGGACGCACTCAAAGAAATTGGTGATGTTAAGACAATTAATCTGCATATCAATTCTCCGGGTGGTTCTGTATTTGAAGGAATTGCGATTTGCAACATGCTTAAACAAAATTCAGCTCATATTAATGTCTATGTTGACGGTTTAGCAGCTTCAATTGCAAGTGTGATTGCGATGAGCGGTGACACTATCTATATGCCTGCCAACGCCATGTTGATGATCCACAACCCGTGGACGATGGCGGTTGGCAATGCCGAAGAATTGCGTAAACAAGCCGATGCTCTTGATCGTATTACACAAGCCAGTGTGGAAACGTACTTAGCGAAAGCAGGCGACAAGTTAGATAAAGAGACCTTAAAGCAGCTAATGGACGATGAAACGTGGCTTACCGCTCAGGAAGCGGTTGATTACGGTCTAGCTGATGAAGTGCTGGGAGCAAATAAAGTTGCTGCTTCTATCGACAAGCACTTTATGCAGCGTTATCGGAATGTACCAGAACAGTTAGTTGACCAAATTAAACAAAAGGCAACTGACAAAAACGATAATATTGCAAAAGAATTCAAAAAGATTAACGAACAAGCTCGGGCGGAAAATGAAACGCTCGGGCTTTCTTTGTACCGATTAAAGGAGGAATTAGCAAATGGCTAAAACTTTGATGGAATTAAAGCAAGATCAATATGATATTGGTAAGACTTTGGAAAACATTAATGCGCAACTTCAAGAAGAAACGGCTTCTGTTGAAGAAGGATCCGTTGAAAAGATGAAGGCTTTACAAGAAAAGAAGGCTAACTGGCAAGCTAAGTATGACGAAATGTCACGTCAAGTTGCCGAAGCTGAAAAGCAACAAAAGGAACGGCTCACACCAAAGAAGGAACCGGTTCAAATCGACCCTAAGGACAAGAAGAACCATGCTTTTGCAGAATTAGTTCGTAAGACTATGGATAAGGAAGCCGTACCTTCAGATATTTATGAAGCGCTTGGCGATAATGACACCACTGGTGGTAACAAGTTCTTGCCAAAGACGGTTTCAACTGACATTATTTCTGAACCAGTAGAAAACAACCCATTGCGTGACATTTCTACGGTTACTCAAATTCCAAACCTTGAAATTCCGCGGCTTTCATTCACTTTAGACGATGATTCATTCATCGAAGACACTGATACTGCTAAGGAAATTGAAGCCAAGGGTGACACTGTTTCATTCACTCGTAACAAGTTCAAAGTTATGGTCGGCATGTCTGAAACTGTTCTGTTAGGTTCTGATGCTAACTTGACTTCATACGTTGAACAAGGCCTGCAAAACGGGGTTACCGTTAAGGAACGTTCAGTTGCTTTCAACCCAGCACCAACTAAGGATGCTGAAAAGCATATGTCATTCTATGACCCATCCAACAACATCAAGCATGTTACTGGTACAGATCTTTACGATGCAATTACTAACGCAATTGCTGACCTTCATGAAGCGTACCGTGAAAACGCCACGATTGTTATGGCTCAAAAGGATTACTTAAAGATCATCAAGACGCTTGCCAACGGTTCAGCAACTCTTTACTCTGCTCAACCACAATCAGTACTTGGCAAGCCAGTTGTATTTACGGATGCAGCTGTAAAGCCTATTATTGGTGACTTCTCATACAGTCATTACAACTACGACATCAATACTCTCTACGACCAAGACAAGGACATCAAGACTGGTATTAACCGCTTTGTTGTAACTGCTTGGATGGACCACCGGATTAAGTTAGCTAACGCATTCCGGATTGCTGATGTTGCTACACCGTCAAAATAACTTCCCCGTCTGATGACGGGAAGAAGAACCCGTCACCTAGTACAGGCGGGGGCGCTTCTTCAAGCGCAGACGCTAAAAAGGATGACAAACCAGTAGATCCGGCACCATCAAAAGATGATGCGAATAAGCCTGCTGAAAACAAGAATGATAATTCTTCAAAACCAGCAAGTGATACTGGAACATCTAATCAAACGGCTCAACCAGACACTTTTGACCCTAAAGGAAGCGTAAAACCGACCGATGCACAAATCATTCCTGATATTAAGGCATGGTTAGATGCTCATAAGATTTCTTACGCTTCTAATGCCTCTAAGGGCGACTTATTAGACCTTGTTAACAAGGCTTAATAGGTGGTGATCATTATGTCGATTAAGAGTCTAAAAGAAAATGTTAGTACAGATGATTTACTAACAGTCAAAACGTCTTTGCGGCTAGACGAAGATGATGACGATACTTTGTTAAAAATGCTGATTAAGGCGGCTCGCGCTGATGTAATGGGGCAAGTCGGAGAACAAATTGATGATTTCTACGACAATAACGAAGTATTTAAATCAGCGGTTTTGGTTGAGGTTTCACATCTTTACGAAAACCGCCAAGCCGTGTCTACGCAACAGACGTTTGAAGTACCGATGGTCATGTATTCATTGATTAACTCATTGAAAGATGACTACCGATACAAATTGAGTAAACAAGAAAAGAAAGGAGAAGAAAGCGATGGCTAAGAATATTAACCCCTCACGCATGCGGATACGATTAGAGTTCGGCAACTACGAATCCTCTGGCAAAATTAATCCAAATACGGGAGAAACAATGGACAATGTTTTTAACCCACACTTTACAAAATGGGCTGGGAAATGGACGTTAAGCCAAACTCAAGCGTTAACGCTAGCTGGGGCTAATATCAAAGACGCTATTGTTTTCTTCGTTCGTCACTCTGACCAGATTACGAGTGATTTAAAGCTCCGGTGGAAAGGCAAAATCTATACGATTGACAGTATTTCTTATGATGACGGGCTAGACTCCAACGGATTTGACTTAATCACTTGTCATCAGGAGGTGACGAACCATGCCTAATGAAGTCACGGGAGATTTAGATAAGAAACTCGAAGCGATGGCTAATAGTTTGACAAGAAAACGGCGAGTTGCCATTAACAAAGCTGGTATGAAAACATTCAGAGAAGCGTTTGAAGGAAATTTTAAACGGACAATGAATGGTCATGGTGACCATATTTTAAATACGTTAACCGAAGATACAACACCCGGCGGAGCAGTTGGCTTGGGTTTTTCTAAGAAAGGCAAACTTGCCTATTTAGCACGGTTCCAAAATGATGGGTGGATTCCCCGTAACCAATACGGCGGTCCCTATAAGTATCATGGCACTTATCCAATGGTGCCTGGTAAGCACTTCTGGGAAGATACAATTGCTGACCAAATGGTCGAAAGAGCAACTGCCGAGCGGGAGGTTAAAGAAGCTAGAAAGTATTTTGATCGTGCCGCTCGTGGAGGTGGTCTATCATGACGCCTACCGCAAAGGTTGTAAGCTTATTAAAACAAAATAGCGATAAATTAGTTGGTATCAGTCCCGAACATGTACATGCTTTTATGATCAAGCCTAGCGACTGGTCCAAAAAAGACTGCATTATTCGGGTTTCAGAATTACCAGCTGGTCAACATGAATATGGCAACACCGTTCCAATTAATGAAAAGAAAGCTGTCCAAGTAGAGTTTTATTATCCCGTTGATTATCAACAAGATATGGACTTAATCGAGAAATCGGTTAAGTCCTTTTTGTTTGCTCATAAAATCCGCTGTTATTCCGATGCAGGACACGTAATCACACCGGATAACGGCAATATCGAAAACACTTTGAAATTTAACTATATCGAGGAGGATATCTAATATGGCTTCTATTGGTCTGAAGATGGTCTATGTCGGTATCAAGGACAATGACGGTTCAACCGTTGTTGATGCTGATAAAGGTGTATCAACAACTGGTGTTTACCCAATTGATACTAACAAGGACCACCAAAACTTAGGTACCAAGACTGCGAACATTACTGCATTGTCTGGTAGCCCTGTAAAAATTACTGGTAACAACGAAGTGGTAGACGTTACTAACCCACCTTCGAGCCCACAGGTTGCGTTTGACATGAACGCCATTAACCCACAAGTTCGTGAAAAGATCTTAGGTCGTAAGTCTAACGGCGAAGGTGGTTACGTAGATAGTGATAAGCCAGTTGATTGTGGGGTCATTATTGAATCCCAACAACCAGTAACAATGAAGTCTGTGTACTTCTGTTTTGGTCGTGGGAACTTTAACGAAACTACTCACAACATTGGTACTGATACCGATACCGCTGAAACCCGTGATGATGATACTTTGACGTTCACTTCACTTGGTTACGACGGCTTCGGCGGAAAGCCTTTCGCTATTTACTACGAAAGTGACCCTAACTTTAACAAGCAAAAGATGATGGATCGGGTATTCCCTGGTCAAAAGCTTGTTACTGCTGATCATGACGGTACTGCTGACGCTTCATTACATGGCGGAACAGTCGAAGCGCCACATGGCTCTAGTGATGCCGGTGCTTCTGGCTCCAACAAGGCAGATACTCAGGGAAACATCTAGTCCCACCAGTTGGCACAACGACACCGACTGATCCACGTGGGGTAGATAACACAGTAACCAGTCGTTCAATTTCTACTAGTTTGACGCAAAGTATGAGTAATTCAAGTACGACTGCTCAATCAGAAAGTCAGTCCAGTTCTCAAACACAAAGCACAACGAATTCGCAGAGCATATCACAGTCAAATACCGATAACTTATCAACGACACAAAGTGTTTCGGTATCGCAAAGCGAATCAACGTCAAACCAAACTAGTAATGCACTAACCACACCAAGTATTTAAAAATAAATGTAGCTTAGCGCGAACAGAGACGAAATTAAGAATGTGAAACGAATACAAGGAGAGAGTTAATTATGGCAAAAACAGTTACGTTTAACGCAAAGGATGTACTTGGTAAGGACTTTACAATTGTTGACACCAACAAGAACATCAAGTTGGTTTCTAAGGGAATGCGGAATTTATTGGAAGCTATCGACAAGTATGAAACAAAGCAGCAAGAAGCTAATAAGCCAGTTATTGTTATGGACTACATCGATATTATTTCCGAAAACGTAATTACTGAAACAGGTAAATTGCTCGGCTTAACTAAGGCAGATACAGCCAAGTTGGAAGACATGTCTTACAGTGATGTTTTTGAATTCTATTCCAAGGTAGTTGATAAGTTCTTAGCCATGAAGGTTCCTAATCCAACTGATATTCAACAAGGGATCGAAGCAATGAACAAGGCTGCGGCAGAGGAACAAGACCCAAAATCCAAAGAAGACAAGTAATTTACGATCTCCAACAACTTGAAGAAGATGTTGATTACATGGGTCAGCAAATGCTCCAACAAGGGGTCTTGCCGACCGACTTTTTTGCAACATCCTTTAGCGATTTGATGGATGTTCAAAAAGCTAAATCAAGGAAAGATCGTATACAAGATCCGGTCGCTCTGGCAATGTCTGCGGGCGGATTTTCTAGTCTATAAATCGCTAAAAATTTTTAAGGAAAGGAGGAAAATACATGGCAGAAATTGAGGGTTATCGTTTTTCGATTGACTTGGAAGATCGTGGAATGTCACGGAGCCTAAAAACCTTAGCTAAAGAAGCTACGACATTAAAGCGAGTAATGAATGCAAACTTTAATGAAAACATGGCTTTAGGCAATAGTTTCGGTGCTTTACAGGGAAAGCTTCAGGACATTGATAATGCAGTCAATCAGTATGGCATTGCTATTAAGGGCGCCAAACGAGATATGGAAGAGCTCAAATCAAGCGTTGGCAATGCTAAACAAGAGTACGAAGACTACAAAAAGAAAATTGGTGACGTAAATAAAGCCACTGATGAGCAAAAAGACAAGTTAAATGAAAAACGTAAACTCTATGAAGACGAAAACCGGGCACTCCTGAACCTTGTTAATAAACAAGAAAATTACCGTAACCAAATTTCTCGGTTAAAACAACAATATGTTGAGACACAACGTCAATTAAGCTTGTACAATTCTGGTCTTGAGCGGACTCGCGCTGTTATGTCGGGGATGTCATCGTCTATTAGCGAATACAATCGCTTATTAGATCAGCAAGGGTTAAAAGCTTATGCGACTAAAGGAAAAGTAAGTGCATTAAACGAGGCCCACCGTTTATCTAAAGACCAATATCAACAAGAAATTGGTCAGGCCAAGCGACTTCAAAATGCTTTAAGAGGAATGCAAACGTCATATAGTGGCAATGCCACTAAAATTCGTCAAAATAAGAACGAAATGGCGTCATTGCAGGCTTCCATTAACAAGTTGAATAGCGCAGAGCGTGTTAACAAGCAATCTGTATCTGATTTAACTAATCGATACAATGCGCTTAAAAAAGAAAACGACGGTTTGAAATCGAAACAAACTGGCCTAATGCGTTCAATCAATAACACAACTTCTGATTTGCAAAAGCAAACCAGTTCTACTGCTCGTGCTGCTTCTGAAATGGTGAGATTTCGGAACGCTGTTAATTCGGTTGGTACCGGTCGCCTGGGTGCACTAACTAGGTCAATCAACAATGTCAATGCTCGTATTCATGCTGCAACCTCAAATACTCGTAGGTGGGCAAATAGCCTGCGTGGTAGTTTGATGACGGTCGGCATTGGAGTAAGTGCCTTTGGTGCTGGTATTGGTAAAGCCGTATCTATGTCTGCTAACTTGCAACAGTCATGGATTACGACCCGTAACCTATTACAAACTGGTGCAAAGAGTGCGGCAGAAGCTCGAAAAGAGACAGGGCTAGTTGCAACAATGCAACGTGATGCCACAAGATACTCAAAAGCTTATGGTTATTCGCAAAAAGAAATTGCAGATCAATATACTGAACTTGTAAAACGTGGTTATTCAGCTGGACAATCAATCGGTTCCATGAAAACTATGTTACAAGCTGCTAGAGCATCTGGTGATGATTATAGTGACGTCGTAAAAAACGTTTCTAGTACGCTGGATGCTTTTGGCTTACGACAACACAAAACAACAAACGAAGTCATTGCTAATTCTAAGCGGGTAACTAACGCAATGGCGTATGCAGCTGATATGACAGCTACTGACTTTAAAGGCATGGGAGAAGCCATGTCTTATGTATCAGCGTCTGCTCACCAGGCTGGGCAATCAGTTGAAACTACTACCGCTGCGGTTGGTGAACTTTCCAACGCTGGTATCGAAGGCACACGTGCTGGTACTGGTATGCGTAAGGTTATGAACAGCCTGATTTCACCAACCAAGGGAGCGACTGAAGCTCTGCAAAAATATGGAATGTCTATTAATGACTTCAAAAATAAAGACGGTTCATTAAAACAGCTGCCCGAAATTATGAAGGAAATTAATAAGCATACTCATAATCTGGGTAAAGCCGATAGAGGTGCCTTCTTTAAGGCAGTCTTTGGTACAACCGGACAACAGGCAGCTTCCGTTCTTGCACAGGCCTCTGGTGGCGTTAAGGGTATGAAAGACGATTTTGGCGATTTAGTCGAAGCTGAAAAGAAAGCCGAAAAGAACAATTATGTTCAACGCTTAGCCAAGAAGAATATGGCGTCTACCAAGATGCAAATGAAGCAACTTCAAATGCAAGTTCAAGCTTTTGCTATTCAAATTGGTAATACGCTTCTTCCGGCTGTTAACAAAGTTGCACAAGCCATTAGTAAATGGGCTTCTACCTCTGCTGGTAAGAAGTCTATGAAAGAATTTGCTGATAGTGTTAAATCAGCTGGTAACGCTATTGCCAATAATGCCGGTTCAATTTTGCAGTTCCTAGGTGGATTTGCGTCCGGACTTGTTGGTGTTGCTAGAGTAGTTGGCTCTGCGGTTTCTGGAATTGGAAAGTTTTTCCATCTCATTCATTTGGATCGTGGGGGAAGTAATATTCCAAAGCTACTTGGCGAGATCACTGGCGGATTACTTGGTGTAACAGTTGCTGTTAAGACGTTAAAAACGTTATTTGGCGGTGTTTCTGCTATCTGGCAAGACTCAAAAAATCTATTTGGGTTATCTAAGCAAACTCAAGAAATCAAAGAGCAAGATACTTTGTATCAGCGGATGATTGAGTTGCAAAAAGAATCCTTAGATTTGAGCATGCGCCAAGCAGAGCAACAAGGCATAAATACTGATAACTTAGGTAAAAATACTGCTACTCAAGAAGCCGAAAGTATTGCTAATGATATTCCTGTCGGTGGCAAAACAGAGGAGACCGAGAAAGTTGGCACCACTGTAGCTGGCGATCTTGAAAAGAATGGAATGGAACAAGCCGGTGCTAAAGCTGGTAGTAAGTATCTTTCTGGATTCTTACTTAAAGCTCGTGGCTTAGGCCGTGGCATTGCAGGATTGATTCTTCCTACTAGGTTCTTAGATGTTGGCTCTAAAGCTGGTGGTTACTTGGTCAGAGGATTGGCTAAAGTGCTTACCAAAGGAGCTAAAAGCGTTGGAGGAGTTTTAGTCGAGTCTTGGCGTTCGTTTTTTAAGCCTATCGCTAATGTTGGTGTTGACCTTGGTCAAGCAATGCTCGGCGGAATCGAGAAAGGTATTGGTAGATTCAGAGGTTCTTCGTTTGCTAGAGTTGGACGAGAAATCGGTAATTTCCTAACCCGCAACGTTATTGGTGAAACTTGGGTTAAAGCAGGCTCAAAAGCCGCTAACTTATTCAAACGAGCATTTACCCGAATCCGAATCAGTCCGAAAGCTGTTGTTAAAGCCCGCTTTAATCCTAAAGCTTTATTTAAAGGTGTCGAGCCAGCAGCTAAAGAGGCTGGTGCTAAATCAGGTGGTAAATTAGTTGAAGGACTTGGCACCGTTGCCAAAGGCTCCAAATTAGCAGGAGTTGGAAAAGCCCTTGCAAAAGGAGTTGCCGATCCATTCATGCTGATTTTTGGCGCAATTGATATCATGCGAGCTTGGAATACTAGCAAACATAAGGATCGCGCCAAAAATGTTGGTGGAGCAATGGGTAACCTGGCCGGTATGGCTGCCGGTGGTAAGATTGGTGCAGCATTAGGAACGATGGCTGGCCCAATTGGTACAGTCGTCGGTGGTATTCTAGGTACGCTAATCGGCGGAATCGCCGGTACAAAAATCGGTAAAATCCTCGGTCCTTCGTTATCCAAATTCTGGAAAGGTACAGCTAAGACATTTAGCTTGATTTTCCAAAAACACGATTGGAAAGGCATGTGGGATAACCTTGGTAAATCTTGGAAGTCTTTCTGGCGTGGTATGGGCAATTGGTGGGATGAAGTTATTGGCAAGAAAACCAAGAAATCATCCAGTTCCAAGTCTAAATCATCTAGTTCTTCATCTAAGACCTTTAAGCCCTCTGGTAATGTTAAATACTCGAAGAGTGATGTTGCTAACTTGAAAGCCATGACTAAGGCCATTGGTTCTTATAAGTCAGCTTTAAAGGGCCTTAAATCTTACGTTAAGAACAACGATCCATCAAAGCAGATGAACTCTATGGTTAGAAGCATGAGTAAGTCTGTTAAGGGATGGGACAAGTTAGCTAAGCCAATTAAAAAGATCGGTGATGCTTTCAAGACGTTATCCAAGTTTGCTAGTTCAATGGCAAAGTACGATGCTTTTAAAGCATTGAATGATGACTTACCAAAACTTGAGTCTACGCTCTCCAAGAGCAAGATCGGCAATAAACTCAAAGGTATTAGTAAATCCATCAAGGATTCGCATATCATCGGGCGGATGAAAGACCTGACGAGTGAAATTAAGAAGGACACCAGTAAATGGAAATCATTTGCTAAGCCTGTAAAGACTGTTGGTGCCTACATGAAAGACTTTGCCAAGGCGATGGATTCCATGGCTGGTAAGGGTAGCTCCTTACAAAAGTTCATTACATTATTACCGCAAATGGCAAGCGTAATGGATAAGACTGATATTGCTGGTAAGTTGAAGAAACTTGGTCAAGGGATTAAGGACTCACATGTTGTTGGACGCTTAAGCGACCTAACAAGCGAACTTAAAAGTGATATTAGCAAGTGGAAAGACTTTGCTAAACCAGTCAAAACCATTGGCGGTTACATGAAAGACTTTGAAAAGTCGGTTACTGGATTAACTGGTAAGAATGCGCCATTGGCAACGTTGGCTCAGCAAATTCCAACGGTAACTGAAGCAATCAAGAAAAATGATCTTGGCGGTGCCGTAAAGGATATGGCTTCTAAGATCAAGAGTTCAGGCCTTGACAGTGCTTTAAAGAGCCTTACTGGTTCTGGTAAAAAGAAGTCTGGTTCTTTGAAGAGTTTCGCTAGTGACATGTCTTCTTTGGCATCGAGCCTAAAGAAGATTAATGCGCAGACTAAGAACTACGGTGGTAAAAACGATCACTTAGCAAGCATGGCAAACGGCTTTAAGAACTTACAATCAGTCTTAAAGCACAACAAGATTGCCACTTATCTGTCAAATATTGCTACCAAAGTTAAAAAGTCTAAGATCAACACAATGTTGTCTGGCATGGATAAGTCGGTCAAGAATTCTGCTAAGAACTGGAAGTCCTTACAGAAAGTTATGGGCACGATTGCCAAGTCATTTAAGACGCTTGGCAATAACGTTAAATCTTTAACTGGAAAAAAGAGTGGATTTACTCAACTCGGCAAGGATATTAAGACGTTCTACAACACTATTCGTAAGTATCCATTTGGTAAGCAGATTGCTAGTCAGGCTCGGATTGCTAATAATGCAATGTCTGGTAAGAAGACAGGCTTTGTTAAGCAATTCGTTAGTGAAACTAATCAAATGACTAAAGCGGTTCGTTCATTTGGACGGGTATTTAATCGTGATTGGAAGGCATCGTGGAAGAACCTTGATAGCCCAGTTAGTCGAGCATTGCGTTCAGTTGAATCAACTGTTCGTGGTCGCCTTAATGATATTGATGACAAGCGCTCTGACTTCTCAAGTTCATTCCTGAAAGGTTGGAACTCTTGGATTGATAAAGTTAAGTCTGACTTTAAGAGTGGCTTTAACAAGCTTCCTGGCTATGCTGAATCAGCTATGAAGAGCATTGTTTCCAAGATGAACAAGGGTATCACTGGCGTTAACAAAGTCATTAGTGACTTTGGCGGTGACAAGAAGTTATCTGCTATTAGTTATGCTAGTGGTACTCGTGGCGGTCACCCAGGTGGTCATATGCTGGTTAACGATAGTAACCGTCCACACTGGAAAGAATTAGTTAAGTTTCCTGGCCGTGATTGGACAATGTTTGACCAAAAGAATGTTCTCATTCCAAACGCTCCACAGGGTACAACCGTTATTAACGGTGAAGCTACACATAAAATCATGTCTACTGCTGGTATTGCTCATTATGCAGACGGTACTGATGATAGCGAAGAGCTAATTGAAAAGATGGAAAAGAATCCATTAAGTACGTTAAAGAGTATTTTCTTTAAAGCAACTAGCTTTTCTGGCTCTTCAGTGGTAACAGATTTTGGTACTGCTCTTGCCGATGGTTTCTTGAATGCCATCAAAGATAAGATGAAAGAAATGGCTAAGGATGCTGAAGATGCTAATTCTCCTGCTGGTGCCATGAGCAAAGCTGCTTTTAGAAAAGCTGCTGAACGTGCCGCAAGCATTATGCATACTTCATTAAGCGATCACGATATCGAAAGGCTATATCACCAAGCATTTACAGAAAGTGGTGTTAATCCGGCACAAGGTGGCGGATATGATGACCATGATGGAACAGGATTGCCTGTTGGGCTATTCCAATTTAAGCTTCGTACTTGGAATGCAGCCATGCGTCATGTTCCTGGAAATCACCACAATATTCATAGTGCTGTTGACCAAATTGCAGCTGTTTTAGCTGACCGAACATGGCGTTCGGATATTGAACAACTTGGTGAGCGGAGAGGTTGGTCTCCTCACGGATATGCAAACGGTGGCGTGGTAAGTATGAATCAACTTATCAATGTTGCTGAAGGAAACAGGCCAGAAGCGATTATCCCTTGGGATATCAACAAACGACCCCGGGCTCTAACATTAATCAACCAAACGCTTGACCATATGGAACAAGATGGCGGTGGTACTGGTAACATTCATCGTAGTAACTCAACAAGTGCAAAAGATGATGGGTTTAAGGATAAAGTCATTGCTTTGCTTGCAAACATTGCAGGATTTAGCGCTCAACAAATTCAAGCGATTATGTCGCTTAACACAGGCGATGATATGAAGTCACGGCGAGTTCGTTCACAGTTTTACAAGAACTACGGTAACGACCAAAAAATATCAGATTTTCAAGCTTTTTAGGAGGTGATAGCGAGTGCAAAAGCCAAAATTACTAATGAAAATTGGTGATGGTGAAGAATTTAATATTGAAGATCGTGTACCTGGTCTTAAATATTTAGGCGATGACGCCACGCAAGCTACCACCAACCAGTTGACGCAGATTACAGGGATTGATGGTGCTATATATTCTTATAAAACATATAACAACTATCAAATCCCAGCTAACTTTTATCTGCAATTTCATAATTGGGAAGACTATAAGCTTGCCAAACATGAAATTATGAAGATTTTCGCTACTAGGAAATTAATCAGAATACGCACAGATGTCGAATCGGCAATCGTGCGTTTTGTTTTGCCCACAGTTCCAACAATTGCTCCATCAGAAGCAACCTCACATTATTCACTGTTTACGGAAAACTTCGATAATCCGAGTGGTTATCGTTATTCTATTTTTCGTAGCGATTCCGATTGGTCGCTTTTTACCAAAGGTGATCAATTAGGCATGAACATTCCTGATGGCGAAACTTTAAACTATCACTTCACAACTACAAAGTTTAAAGTTTATAACGCAAGTGATATAGCGGTTGATCCATATAAGCAAAAACATGATTTAAAAATCGTAAGTAAATTCAGTGGCAATAATTTAAAAATTACCAATAAAACAAATAGTACCTCTTGGACATATAACAAGAGCACGAATGGTGGAGATACTGTTATTTTAGACGGTATTAATACCACGCTAAACGGCAAACCAGCCAGTGTCGACACGGACTACGGTCATATTGTGTTAGATCCTGGTTGGAATGAGATCGAAACTTCTGGTGCGGGAAGCGTAGATATTACGTTTAGTTTTCCTTTTGTTTATCTATGACTGACAAGTTGGTCGTACGTGGTTTGAAACGCACCGAAAAAGAACCACTGAGATTCACAGCGATTGATCCTGATTCTTTCTATGTTGAATGGTCCATGAATACTTCATGGACTTTGCAATTTACGATCAAAGATGACGGTTCGATTGGATACAATATGCTGGATGCTGAAGCTTCTTTATTCTGGGATGGTCAGGAATACATTATCAAACAATGTACTCCTACTGCCTCAGGTGAGGTGGATGGCAAAGATATCGTTGCTACTCATGTCTATACGGAAGTTGGACGAATCAGGAAATATAAGCAATACATTGACCCAAATGACCCAAGTGCCAAGCAGGATCACGATGTTAAAGTTGCACAAGACAATTCCGGTTCAGATGATGATCAGGGGCAAAAAACAGAGAAAACTACTAAGAACGGAAATACCACAACTAAAACAACCGTTACAAAAACAGATGAAACTAAGCAGGAAACCGAAAACCAAAAAATGTACTCCATTGAAGATGTGCTGAAATTCTTTTTGGATGGTAATCAGCTTGGTTTTACTTATGAAGTAATTGGTAAGTTTGATAAAGCGCGGATTGCTGAAATTACGGATGGAACAGGAACGGACATGCTAAGCAAAATTACTGAGGCGTGGCCCAATGCAGTGATTTATCCAGATAATCGAAAGATACGTGTCTATTCGCTAGACGAATTCCAAAAAGACTATGGTAATCGATTAGATTATGAATACAACACAACGGAATTCAAGCTTACTTATGATGCAACAAGCTTAACAAACGTTGTTTATTGTATTGGTGGTCGTTATTCAGTGCAAACTGACACCGAGACTTCGACTGACACTAGCGGAAGTGGAGGGCCAGGAGCTGATAAAGTAGTAGCGGATGCAAAAAAATACCTTGGTGTTCCTTATCGTTGGGGTGGACCAGGCGGCGCCCGCGGTGGAAACCCATTTGATGGTATGGATTGTTCAAGCTTTGTTTCACAGGTCTATAAGGATTTTGGAATTAATATTCCGGCATATACGGTCTCTATGGAGCCGTATTTCCATCAAGTCTCAACCCCTCAAACTGGAGACGTTGGATTTTATGGCCCCCATGGAGGAAGTACTCATATTTGCTTGATGCTAAATTCAAATACCATGATTTACGAACCAGACACTGGTGATGTATGTAAAATACGTCCGGTGAGTGTTTACCCGCCTTCCTGGTACGCCCGTAACGACCAGATGGCATCCATAGTTGCTGGCGGAAGCTCTGGTAGTGATAATGATGGTGGCGATAGCCAGGAAAGCTCAAAAACTGATGAATACTATTACTTTGCTCCCTTCTTTGCAAAGGTTCAAAAATCTATTGATATGTATGGGGAATACCCAGCTGATCCGATCGAGGACGGTCGTTTTAGAGACCGTAAGGCAATGGAACAATATGCGATCAGCAAATTGCAACCTGATCCGGCGTTATCGGTGGAAGTATCAACATATAGTGACTTTAAGCCAATTCCCGGTGACAAGGTTCATTGTATGGTTGACGACTTTTCGTTATCGACTAATCTAGCGGTGGTTGGGTTTCAATGGTATCCATTCAGCAAGTCTAATTACACAAGTGTCACGTTAAATACAAATGCACAAAATATTTTAGATTATCAACATAGTCATCAAATTAAATTAGATAAGGCGATTCAAGATATATCAACGACCACAACCGATATTGAGAATGGCCTTAATAAAGGTGTTTGGACACAGGCGGAGGTGAATACTTTTGGCAGTAACTTTAACAACGATTGATGTCTCCAAGCATCAAGACTCTGATGATATTGATTGGTCGAGTTATATCAATCGAGGGCTGAAGTCGGTCATAATTCAGTTGTCTCACGGCAACCAATATGAACCAAAGGCAAAAGAATTCATTGAGAAGGCCAAGTCGTATAAATTGCAGGTTCATGGATACCATTTTTACCAGGGCGATCCAAACGAAATAATGTTCTCCGTCAATAACGCTAAAAAATTGGGTCTTCCTGAAGGTGCCTATATGTTTTTGGATATGGAAGGCAGTATTAGCGGAGATTGGCAGTCGATTTTCTATTCATTTCGGAGTGCTTGGTTACAATCTGGTTGGCATGCAGGGCTTTATGTTTCTGACAGTCCATATAGAACCAAATTTAACAACAATAAATTAGTTAATGATGGTGTATATCGGTGGATTGCATCTTATAGTTATGAACCACAAAACTATGATATTTGGCAGTATGGAACGTCTAACGGGAAATTAGATACTAGTTATGATCGAACTGGAGCATTAGGCAAAGCTTATGTTACTCATGGAGATAATATCCCGGATCCACAGCCCGGAACCTTTTATCCTGGCCCGCGTAATCCAGTTAAACCTACTGGAAATTCCTGGGTTGGCTGGGGCGTTGACTCGTCAGGTTTAGGAGGAGGAACGACACTTGGATATTCAACCGATGGTCGGAACTTTTATGCAGCATTATGGCCTGGGGGATTTGTTTTTAGGCAAAATGATGCAGACCAAATGTGGACATTACTTAAAGATAAAATTTCTGCGGTAAAATCAGGATCGTTTTCGGTTAAATGGACGGATATTTTAAATAAACCTGATTTAGTAACAAAAAATGAATTAGAAAGTAAGTTAGCAGACATTAAAAATGATCTTCCATCTATTAATAGTTTAGCTAAGCAAGCTGATCTAATTAAGGTTCAAGCATTAGCTCAAAGCGCTAAATCTATTAGTGAAGAAAACGCTGAATCTCTTACTAACAAAGCTGACAAGGATGATATTCCAAACTCTTGGGATTGGAATAAAATTATAAACAAGCCTGATGTGGCTACCCGGGCTGATTTAGAGAATATCAAAATGACGTCTGGCAAAGATGGAAAATCAGCTTATCAAATCGCTGTTGACCATGGCTTTGTTGGCTCAGAAGAAGAATGGCTACAGTCATTACATGGTAAAGATGGTCGCAATGGTGGCGGCACTTCCGGAGGAGACAATACCCTTTCGATTGAAGCAATCACCGCTTTAATAAAGCAGCACATAAAGGCTGGTGTTGATACAAAAAATGGACAATTAACCATGACTGTAGATAGCACTAGCGATGGCAGTATTGCCGATGCGGTCGCAGCTAAGGTTGCTACTAGTTTAACTTGGAAATTAACCAGCGATGGTAATTTGATAGCGGAAGGAGGTGCATAATTTGACGGAAATTAAAATCGGTAAAATTATGATGACTCCTCGTGGTGAGTTTGATGGAAGCAATTCATACGTAAGACTTGATGTAGTAACCTATCAAGGGGCGAGTTACGTCTGTTTAGCGGATACAGCTACAGCACCTCCTAGTGATAATTGGCAACTATTGTCTCAAAAAGGTAATGACGGTATTGATGGGACGGATGGTGATGATGGAAAGCCGGGTAAAGACGGTAAAAATGGTCGAGATGGTAAAAGCGCCTACCAGTTAGCGGTTGATTCTGGGTTTACTGGTTCTGAACAAGAATGGTTAGATTCACTTAAAGGTGCCCAAGGCCCTTCTGGAAAACCTGGTCAAGATGGTAAACCGGGAATTCCTGGCAAGGATGGTGCAAACGGAAAAGATGGATCAAATGGTCAGGATGGAAAGTCCGCTTATCAGATCGCTGTTGATAATGGCTTTAAAGGGACCGAACAAGAATGGCTTGAATCACTTAAAGTGGATGTTGATGGAGTCAAACAGTCTTATGTAGATAATATAAAAGCAACCGCTGACAGTGCACTAGCCAATGCAAACAAAGCACAATTGGTGGCAGATACCAACTCTAAGAAGTTTGATGACTACGTGACTAACGAACAATTTAGCCAAAGCGAATCATCATTTGAGGATGCGTTTTCTAACGCTTTAAAAGACAAGGCTGACAAATCTGATCTAAGCAACATTCAAGATAAGTACAAAGTCAAAACCATCACCTCAGGATCTTTAGCAGATTTAGCTAAGGATTCTGGGGATTTTTCGTACGAAATTAATTTTGTACCTGATGATGCTCCTGAAAAGGCTAAGGGGATTTGTGATGTTACAGTTAGTGAGCATTTTGCTAAGCAAATTTTTACTGTCACTGATGCTACTAATTCAGCTAGTCCCAACTCTAACAACACATCAGTTACGAATCTAGTAGCATCAACGGACAGCGGTTCGACAACACAAAATTTACCGAAAGTTGAAATTGGAGATGTGTATGTTCGGATACGTGATGCAAGTAAAAGTTGGTCAGCTTGGCGTCAAATTACACAATGGAGCTAGTGAAGGGTGGTGAGACAGTGGCAAATACAATTCATCTAGAAGGCAAATTTCAATTGGATAAACGTTACGATGTTTTAGATGTGGTGACTAATGGTGTGGACAGTTATTGCTGTGTTCGAGCCAATTCTGGTGCGGATGTAACTGATACTCAATATTGGATGTTGCTGGCAAAAGGAAGAGATGGCAAGGATGCACAACCGCCTAAATTAGAGATTAATGATCAAGGTTACTTTGTAATCAATGGCCAAGTCACTAATAAGAAGGCTCAAGGACCATCTGGCGATATGGCTACAACTCAAGTAATGACGAATGAAACCGACTTAAATTCGATGGTTAATAATGGTTTTTATGTCAAAACCGAAGGGAAAATTAGTCACGGGCCAACAGGGGTAAGTAAGTTAACTTTGTTGGTTTATGGGAATCAATCTGCCATCACACAACTATTGCATTCCGTAACTGATAATTCGGTTTATATCAGAAGTCGTATTGATGGCAATTGGACTGATTGGCGTCAGATCACACAGTGGAACTAGGAGGCGACGAGCTTGGGATTAAATAATAGTCTTCACGATCGTTACGCAACTAGCATTCAGGCAATTTATGATAGGATTCAAATTTTGTACAAAGATGCGAATGCTGTTTTTATGGACATAGACATGCCTGAACTAAAGGTCAGGGATCTTAAGAATCCAACAGGACAGCGAAACATTTTTACGTATCTGTGGACAATCCAAGAAATGATAGATTTACAAAATGTCTTAAACCATTTAATCGAAGTCTATAATTCCTATAGTTTGATTGATGTTTTGAGTGGTAAACCTACTGATTACATCGAATTGTGGATACCTGTTATGGATTTGACTCTTGATAAGGACTACGAAGCAAAGATGAATAACAATTTTAAGCTGGCTAATAAAATATTAGACCAGCTTTTTGAATACATTAAACCTTACAAAAAGGGGTGAGATTGATTGGCAAATGAATATGTAACGATGGATTTGGAAAAACCGGAAATTACCCTTGTGGATTTGCGGAAGAACTTTCAAGGCCGGGTCGGCGATAGCTTAGCCTATTGTAAGCTATGGATTAAATCCAATGGCTTGCCCAAAGACTTGTCAAAGGTAAACATTGGTTTTGCCGGTGTGGACCCTGACGGAGACAAATATCACGCAGTAGGCTGGGCCGCTGCTGACCAACCGGGTGACAATATCCAAGTTGGCCGAATTACGTACTATTTCCCTGCTGGCATGTTTAAAGTGCAAGGCGATTGGGATAAAGATAGTACTTACTTCTACATTGATGATGACAAAACGGGACAGCACATTTCAACAATTAATGTATGGCTACACGTTTTGCCAAACATGGTAGAAATGGGGATTAATGCTGAACCGTACAAGAATGACTTGGACCGAGCTTTAGGCGAATTCAAGAGTTATCTGAGCACGAAGAAAGATGAAATGAATGACGCTATTAAAGCGTTAGACGCTTCCGCCATCATGGAAAAGGTCAAGTCTTTAAATGATGTGGTGACTAACTACACGACACTGATTAAAACCAGTGCCGTGCCCACCAAGATCGACATGCAAAACTACGTTTCATCTTTATTCAGTGCTGAAGAGACGAACAAAGACTTGGATCTTTTAATGGCAGAAAAGACGTATATCATTACTAATCCAAACGCTGGTAATAATCCATCACACACGATGGGGACGTTAAAAGTGTTTGGTGATGGTGATAGCAACATTATGCAACTGTTCGTGGACACGTCTGCTAACTTGTGGGTGCGCTCCGGCGGAGCTAATGGTTGGTCAGATTGGCGTGAACAGACCGCATGGAATTAGGAGTTTTAGAATGAATAAATTTAATTGGGGGGGCACAAAAGCCTCTCTTAATTAGAAATGGCAGTGCCTCCCAGAACGGAGGTTATTGCTAATGACAGTTGACACTTTTGAACCAAGTCGTAACTGGGTTGATAACTTGAACAAGATTCATCAAGAATTAGAGATTATTCATGATCGAAGATCAGTTCAAGCCATCAACGGGTTTACTACCGATAATAAATACAGTGACAATCAAGTGGATCTAATTACCATTCCATATTTAGGAATTAGGTTACTCAGCTTTGATATCTGTTTACGTTCCGTCTCACAAACCAATAAGGATGGGAACTGGACGGAATTTGATGTTGGGGTGGTCAGCGGTAATCCGTTGTCGTCCTTAAATAGTAATGTACCGATTACTAATTGGGGCCACGGGCACTTATTAATGGCGCGGATTGATGAACGGAATCATATTAAGATTCACTCATGTGGTCAGCCCATGGAAGTTGGCGACCCTGTTGATATTCACGTAGTTTCACAAGCAATGTAGTTAACCGATTAACCCAGTCCGACTTGAGAAAGGATTACTTATGAAAACTCAAATCTTTGTAGGGGGGGAGCTTAGTCTCCTCTTAAGTAACCACATCACCTTCACGAAAGGTGGTGTTTTTTAATGGATTTGAAAACATATGAACCAGGACAACGGAACTGGGTTGATATCATCAACAACAACTTCAAGAGCTTAAACGTTCAGCCTAAAAGTTACCACGAAAAGGACATTGTCCTACTGAACGGGTGGGAAACCCATTCTGGTGGCAATCTAGCATTATGGTTGGCAACCTATCCGATGCTGAACGGGTACACTTTAAAGTAT
>DWZS01000046.1 GCA_019117445.1 Candidatus Limosilactobacillus excrementigallinarum
ACCCTAATCTGATTTTAGCTGATGAGCCTACCGGCGCACTTGACTCGAATACTAGTCAGGAAATTTTAGCATTATTTGATCATATCAACAAAAAAGGACAAACCATTCTCATGGTCACGCATAGTGCCGCTGCAGCAAGTCATGCTAAACGAACTATTTTTATTAAGGACGGACGGATCTACCACGAACTTTATCGTGGTAGTGATTCTTATTCTGCCTATCAACAAAAAATTAGTAATACCATGATGGTCATGACAAATGGTGGTGAATAAACATGTTGTTTATAAAATTAATTAATTCCAGCATGAAGCGTAATCGGCAAATCTACGCACCATATCTAACAGCCTCCATTATGCTCGTATCCATTAACTATATCTTTTTAGCTATTGCCGCCAACAATAGTTTAAAACATCTAAGCACTGGTGCGGCCACCACCGCATTACTAAAACTAGGAGCCGAATTTATTCTTTTTGTCACGATCACATTTTTAATCTACGTTAATCGATTCTTATGGCAGCAACGGCATCAAGAAATGGGACTCTACAGTATGCTCGGCATGACAAAGAGTAATCTGCAACGATTAATCATAATTGAAAAAGGTTACTTATTGGCAGGTAGTTTATTAATTGGGCTCATCATTGGTATCATTTTTGAAAAACTAGCCTTTCTGGGTTTGAGTTACCTACTGCAGATTGACCATCTTACACAGCCCTGGGTAGTACCAAGTGCCATCTGGCAAACAATGCTTATTTTTTGTGGTTATTTCGCCATTTTAGTACTAATTGATATAATCAAAGTTAAACACTTCACACCAACAGAATTGTGGCAAGAAACTACTGATCCAAATAAACACCCAGGACGAATGTTTAAGATTAGTGGTTTGATGGGCTTTTTATGCTTGGGTTATGCTTATTATTTAACCGTCACAATCAAACCCAAAATTTCAGCAATTTCAACTTTCATGCTCGCTGTACTGTTTTTAGTAATTGGTTCTTATCTCGTCTTTATTGCTGGCAGTATAATTATCCTCCGTTACTTACAAAATCGACGGCATTTTTACTATCAGCCACGTCACTTTATTGCAATTTCAGGGATGTTACAACGTATGAAGCAAAATGGTGCTAGTTTGGCAACCATTTGTCTCCTATGTTCATCAATACTAGTAATTCTTTTTACCTCAGTGACACTCTACGCTGGCATTAGTAGTACGGTTAAATCATATGCTCCTCGAGATATCGTGATGACTACCACCCACCCACTAAATTATCAACAACAATCAATCATCAAAAAAACTGCTCAACATCACCACGCAAAAATAAAAAAACCATTATCATTTCAAATGACAACCCCGCAATACGGCTATTGGAAAAATCGTCGCTTTTACAGTCAGGGAAACATTGATCGCATGACTTCACAAACCACAAGTTCTGTAATTTTCATTAATACCAAAACTTATAACAAAATCACGGGGCAGCACATTCTGCTCAATAATCTCCAAGCTTTGACCTATGCTTCAGCAACCAAGCATCAAGGAAAAATTAAGTTGTATGGACAATCATATCAAGCTGAACGATTAAGGTCTTTCTCATCATACTTCAATCCAGACCGTTCAATTTATTTGCCAACATTTATTGTGGTTAACAAGCTTCCCACAAAATTACCCAAAACCACTGTAACTAGTTTTAATTATGAAATTGCTAAATCAAAAAAGGACCATCTAAAATTTGAAACAGCATTACAAAACCAACTTCACTTGCAAAATAGTAATTTCACTGGACAACAGACCATTAAATCGTTAATTACGAGTCTCTATGGCGGCTTAGTATTTATTGGAATCCTAATTAGTCTTGCTTTAGCAATCACCACCACCGTTGCAATCTATTTCAAACAAATTTCGGAAGGCTATGCAGATCATGACCGCTTCAAAACAATGCAACAAGTGGGGCTAACCGAACACGAAACTGTGAAAAGTATTCATAGCCAAGTGTTAATGGTTTTCTTATTGCCTGTCATTGGTGCCCTAATCAATTTTGCTTTTGCAATTCCGGCTATTCGCCAAATTATGATCCAATTAAATTTCTATAATTCTTCCTTGATGGTACTTATTGGTATCATGATTTCCGTTATTCTACTAAGTTTTTATTTAATTATATATGGGTTAACAACTCGGATCTATCGATCTATTGTTGAACAATAACTCTTCAAAAAGGGTCGTGAGCATTTACTCACGACCCTTTTTCCTTCATCAATAATATTAATGTGTATGCCGATTCCTTAAAGCTTTTTCGGCTTCTTCATAATCATCAAAATGATGTTTTGTTTTGCCAATAATCTGGTAATCTTCATGTCCCTTACCAGCAATGATAATGGCATCACCTGGTTTAGCATGGTTCACTGCATACTGAATGGCTTCACGACGGTTAAAAATAACCGTTGCTTGGTCAGGATCAATTCCAGCCAACATATCATCCATAATCTTGTGTGGATCTTCAGTCCGTGGATTATCCTCAGTCAGAATGGCATGGGTACTATTATCAACCGCAATTTTTGCCATCTGTGGACGCTTCTGCGCATCTCGGTCACCACCACAACCGACAATACAATACGTATCCTGTTCCGCAAAATCATTGAGTGTTTCTAAGACATTCAATAGTCCATCAGGAGTATGGGCATAATCGACAATTACACTCACCCCAGTATCCGATGGTACTAATTGGAATCGCCCTTTAACACCCTTAACACGACTTAATGAATCAACAATTTCGTCAACACTTGCGCCTGCTGCATAAGCAGCGCCTACAGCTGCCAAACTATTGTAAACATTGAATTCACCAATTAAGTGTGTCTTTACATGTTTTACTTCATCAAAAACATGTAAATCAAATTCGGTCCCATGAATTGTAATCTTAATATGATCAGCATAGATATCCGCTTGATGCTTGATTCCGTACGTTAAAATATTGCTCGTCGTGTAATCAATAAATTCCCGGCCTACCGGATCATCAATATTCATTACCGCTGTTTTACCAGTAAACGTGTTGCCCATTTGAGCAAATAACAAGCTCTTAGCTAACTTGTATTGACTCATCGTCTTATGGTATGCCAAGTGGTCTTCTGTAAAGTTAGTGAACACACAGATATCGTAATTAATTCCCCAGACACGTCCCTGAACTAATGCAATTGAGGAAACCTCCATTGAAACAGTTTTAACATTAGCATCACGCATTTCTGCCAGAGTTTTCTGGTTTGTTAAAACGTCAGGAGTCGTATTGGTCGTTGGATAGACTTGATCGTTGACCTTGCGATACAGGGTCCCAATTAATCCAGTCCCTTCACCTAAGTCATGAAAGACTTCTTCAATTAAATGGGTCACCGTGGTCTTACCATTAGTCCCGGTTACCCCAATCATCTTCATTGATTGACTCGGTGATCCATAAAATTTGTCCGCTAAAAAGGCCATTGCCCGATGCGTATCCTTAACGTAAACCACTGGAACAGTTGTCTCAACCGGCTCTTGAGCAATGATCATTTGAGCACCTTTGGCAATTGCCTGCGGAATAAATTGATGACCGTCAACATTGGACCCGACAATGGCAATAAACACGGACCCCGGAACAACATGACGTGTATCCTGGGTTACCGTGGTAACCTTAAAGTCAGTAAATTCACTTTGAGATAATCGTTTATATTTAATTGCTTGAATTAAATCGCTTGCTAACACAGCTGCTCTTCCTTCCTCAATGGATTATTATTTAATTAATCTAGAGCTGCCAATAATTGTACAACCCTGTTCAGTAACTCGGTAGGTCGATCGAACGCGGAATGGGATCTCCGCATTCATCGCAATTTTGACTGCCCGTGGATGAACAACCTTTGCCCCATGTTCTGCCATTCTAGTCATTTCCGCATACGTCAAAAAGGGGATTACCTGTGCACTGGGGTCTTGCTTCGGATCCTTATTCATCACTCCGTTGACATCCGTGAAAATATCAACAAAGCAAGCCTTCAAAGCCGCCCCAATGGCCGTTGCAGATGTATCCGAACCACCGCGACCTAACGTGGTAACATGTCCATCAGTCGTCACTCCCTGAAATCCAGCCACGATTACGACATCTACCGTTTGAAGAGCAGTGAGAATAGCCGTTGGATCAACATGATCAACCCGCGCGCTTTGGTAATCATGATTAGTTATGACTCCTGCTTGCGCCCCGGTTAAACCAGCAACGTTCATTCCTCTTTGACGGGCCTGATTAATCATCACCGACATTGAGATCAATTCACCAGTGGCCATTAGCTGATCCAACTCTTGAGCGGTTAATTTAGTTTGATGATTTTCACTAACTAAACTCAATAGCGAATCCGTCGCATACGGATCACCCTTACGACCCATTGCCGAAACAACCATCACAACTTGATATCCTTGATCAACAGCAGCCTGAACATGGTCCAGTGCTAAATCTCGCGCAGAATGGTTTTGCACAGAGGTTCCACCAAACTTTTGCACAATAATTTTTCCCATTTTCCGTCCTCAATTTAATCCATTCAAATTAGAATGGAGACTTAAAACTAGAATCTGCATTGACAATGTATTGTTGATACCAGGTCATAAACGTCAAAATCGTCCAAATCTTCCGTGAATTATCACGAACTCCCTTGCGGTGATCTTCCAATAATTGCAAGAAGTATTGCTTATTAAAGAACTTGTCCGTTGGCGAATCAATAATTGTTTGACGTGCCCAATCATACATCTCATCCTTTAACCAGAACCGAATTGGCACTGGGAAGCCCAGCTTCTTCCGGTGGAGCACATGCCCAGGAATAACATCTTCCACTGCTTTACGCAAGATCTGCTTAGTGGTTCCATCCTTGATCCGTAAATGACTTGGAATTTGTGAAGCCACCGCAAAGACTTCTTTATCTAGAAATGGCGTCCGTAATTCAAGACTATGCGCCAAGGAAGTTCGATCGGCATTCCGAAGCAAATCACCATTTAACCAGGCATGAATATCAATGAATTGCATCTTTGTAATTGGATCATACTGTTGAGCTTCTGCATACCAAGGCGCCATTGTCTTAGCATACGAATGCTCATCATTATAATCTTTAAAGAAGCGCTTCTTTTCTGCTTCATTGAAGATAAAGGCGTTTCCAACATACCGTTTTTCTAATGGAACGGTTCCCCGCATCAAGAAGGATTTACCCTTCATTCCTTCTGGCATTAGCTTACTAATTGCGTGTAAAGCCCCATTCAGTGGCTTAGTGTACTTAAATGGTCGTAGCGAAATTGGTTCATGGTAAATCGTATAACCACCAAACAATTCGTCGGCTCCTTCACCGGTCAATGCCACTTTCACTTGTTCGCGCGCAGTCTTGGTAAGGAAGAACTGTGGAACTGCCGCCGGATCAGCCAGTGGATCATCCATTGCCCACACAAAGTATGGGAAGGCCTTCATAAATTCCTGCGGTGTAATCACGTGACTATAGTTTTCCACCCCAAGAACATCCGCGGTCTCTTGGGCAACGTCTAATTCACTATACCCTTCACGTTGGAAACCAACCGAGAAGGTCTTCAAATTATCATTAAACTGTTTAGCAATCGAAACCACAATGGTTGAATCAATCCCACCAGATAAGAAAGCCCCAACTGGTACATCTGAACGCATATGGATCTTAACGGAATCAAAAAGGACATCCCGGACTTCCTTAGCATACTCTTCCTCTGTTTTTTCAACTGGATGGAAAGTCGTGTCATAGTATCGTTGCAACTTCAATGGTTGACCGACCTTTTTGATTAACGACATCCCAGGTAATAACGCTTTAATATTTTTGGATAACGTTTCAGGTTCTGGGACGTATTGGAACGTCATGTAATCCTGTAATGCGTCATGATTGAATTCTTGTTCACGTAAAACTGGATACAGAGCTTTTTCTTCTGAACCATAGAACAATTGGTCACCAACTTCTGCATAGTAGAATGGTTTAATGCCAAATTGATCTCGTGCCGCAAACATCGTTTTTTCTTGACTATCCCAGATTACAAATGCAAACATTCCGCGGAAATGCTTTGGCGCATCCACACCCCACTTATCATAGCCGGCGAGGATCACCTCAGAATCGGAATCACTATTGAAAGTGTAACCATCCGCTTTTAGTTGATTACGTAATTCAATATAGTTATAAATTTCACCATTGAACGTTAACATGTACCGTTCATTATCATAGGGCATCGGTTGGTGACCAGCTGCCGTTAGATCAATGATACTCAACCGCCGAAAGCCCATTGTAATATTATCGTCCTGGAAATAACCAGCGTCATCCGGTCCCCGGTGAATAATCATATTATTCATTGTATGAACAGCATCATTCATTCTTGCCGCAGAAGCGAGCTTTTTATCAGATAATGCACCTGCAAAACCACACACAGGAAATCCACTCCTTAATCTCTTTTTCTCGTTTGTATTAATTTTCGTTTTTTAGACCAGTCTTAATAGTAGCAAAAACCGTGTAAAAATCAATCATTCAGTTTGGATCTTACAATTTATTTTAATGGTTGCTGATTTAAAATTCGGCAACTTGCCACCTGATCTTTTTTCAGTTGTTCAACTAGATCATCAACACTAGCAAACTTAACTTCGTCTCGTAAATGTTGTACCCATTGTACTTGGACATGCTCACCATAAATATGGCGTTGAAAATCAAAGATATTGACTTCAATTGTCTTATTCGTTTGTTTACCAAATGTAACATTATAGCCCACACTAGCCATCCCGTTAAACCATTGGTTTTGCACTTTTAAGCGTACCGCATAGACACCAACTGCGGGAATTCGTTCATTTTCCGGCCATTGAACATTGGCAGTCGGAAAACCAATCGTCCGTCCCCGGGCAAAACCATGAACAATGATTCCAGAAGTCGTATATTGATATCCAAGTAATTGATTAGCATTGGTCACCGCTCCCCGATCAATTAATTGACGAATTGCTGTTGAGCTGACCTTAGTCTCATCGTTGTCATTAGTTAATTTGCTAACCGTCTTAATAGCAAAATGTCCTTGAGCATACTCTGGTAACTTAGCCATATTAGCAATCTCTTTGGGGCCGTATGTATGATCGAAACCAGCAACGACCGTGCTTGGTTGAAACTTCATAATTACTTCATCAACAAACGTTTGGGGAGCTAATTCACCAATCGTTGATGTGAAATCCATGACATAGGCAACGTCAACTCCAAATTCTGCCAATAAATGTAACTTTCTTTTTAATGGCGTCAGGTACCGAACTGGCTGATCCAGCTGTTTAAAGACAATTGCTGGTAATTTATCATAAGTTAAGACCGCTAATGGTTGATTCTGTTGTTCAGCGATTCTCTTTGCCATCGCAAGAACTTGTTGATGACCACGATGAACACCATCGAAGAAACCCATTGCTAAAACTACTGGTCCCTGCACCATCTTCGCTTCATCTACCGGATACTTCAACCGAATCTCTTTCATGTCGTCACCTACTTCACTGAAATCATGGTTGCCGGTTTATAATTGACGCCCACTTTTTGATAAACTGCTTTCGCTTGCCCGTCGTACAGCAAAACAATTTCCCTTTCAGAATGGTGTAAGTCTTGTGCCTTCAGCCAACCACCATTTTGTACTAACCGCCACTGTTGAGCGGTTAACGTAATCTGTGGATAAGCCTGGAGGACAAAACGTGGAGGATAAATGTAATTTTCAATTGTATTGTTATTCACTTCATCTTCCACGTCCGCTAAACTCAACGTTTGGTCTAATTCAAAACCGCCACTTTGTAACCGGGTTAACGAGGCCATCGTCCCTGGGTATCCCAACTGCTTTGCCAAATCAACAGCTAAAGTCCGCACATATGTCCCCTTTGAACAGTGTACCTCAAAACGAATTCGCTGTTGTTGCTGCTCTGAATCATAATTGGACGCCAATAGCTTAAATTCTTTAATGGTGATGATTCGCTGTGGACGCTCAACCGTTTCACCAGCTCGGGCATATTCATAGAGTCGTTTGCCATTAACCTTCACTGCAGAATACATGGGTGGCATCTGCGTAATCTTGCCAGTTAAATGCTGCATTGCATCATTAATTTGTTGATCACCAATTGGCTTCAACACTGCTTGACGGTCAACGACTTCACCATCTAAATCTTCAGTTGTGGTAGCTTGACCAATCAACACTTCTCCAGCATAAACTTTCCCTGAAGCCATCAAGTACGGCACCAATTTTGTTGCTGTACCAATACAAATCGGTAAAACTCCACTCACATTTGGATCGAGAGTACCAGAATGCCCAATTTTTTTAGTATGCAAAAGTTGGCGAAGCCGCCGAATGCAATCGAAACTGGTCATCCCACGTTCTTTATAAAGTGGTAGTACGCCATTCATCGCTATTTCTCCCTTCTGCAAATCATAAAAAAAGCTCCAAAGCCCGGCGAGCCGAACTCTGGAGCCTTATTTAAATTATAGTTGATCTTCTCGATGTAGTTTCCTTAGCAATTCATCAATCCGGTTTCCATAAGCAATCGACGGATCCCGTTCAAATTTAATTGCTGGAGTTTTAAAAATATTGAGTCGTGCACCCAATTCCTTACGGATTAAACCAGTTGCCTTATCCAATCCCGCTTGTGCTTTTTCACCATCAGAAGCTTTATCAGATAAAAGACTGTAGTAAATGGTTGCTTGTTGCAAGTCACCAGTAACATCAACTCCGGTTACAGTAATGTCTTGTACGCGAGGATCACGAACTCGTTTCAGGAGAATATCATCAACTTCTCGTTGAATTTCTTGAGCTAATCGTTCTGGTCGATAACGTTTATTCGGCATTGTGCTCCTCCTTACTTAACAGGAATTTCCTTCATTTGGTAAGCTTCAATGACATCATTTTCTTTAATGTCATTGTAGTTTTGAATCGTCAAACCACATTCAAAACCAGCCTTAACTTCCTTAGCATCGTCTTTAAACCGCTTCAGACTACCTAATTCACCATCATAAATAACAACACCGTCACGAATCAAGCGTACTTTAGAATCTCGGGTAATCTTTCCAGTGGTGACCATTCCACCAGCAATTGTCCCGACCTTGGAAGCCTTGTAGATCTGCTTAACTTCCACTTCACCAATAGTTTCTTCCTTGTATTCCGGTTCAAGCATACCCTTCATGGCGTCCTCAACTTCTTCGATCGCCTTGTAGATAACTTGGTGTAGTCGAATATCAATGTTATTTGAATCGGCCATAGATTTAGCTAATGGCGTTGGCCGAACATTAAAGCCAATGATAACCGCGTTTGAGGCTTCGGCTAACGTGACATCTGATTCACTAATGGCACCAACAGCCTTGTGAATAATATCTACTCGAACTCCATCAACATCAATCTTTTGCAAGCTCTGTGCCAAGGCCTCAACTGATCCTTGAACGTCAGCTTTGATAATGATTGGTAAGGTCTTCATTTGCCCCTTCTTCATGGTATCAAAGAGATTATCCAGGGTAACGTGTGAAGTCCGTGCTCGTTCTTCTTCTTGAGCCCGTTTAGCCCGTTCTTCACCAGCTGCCCGCGCAGTCTTTTCGTCTTCAAAGACGACGAACCGATCGCCGGCTTGTGGAACATCATTTAATCCAGTAATTTCAACTGGCGTTGATGGTGTTGCTTTCTTAATCTTACGTCCATTTTCGTTATTCATTGTCCGAACCCGACCGAAGGTGTTTCCAACAACGATTGGATCTCCAACGTGCATCGTCCCTTGTTGGACCAGCAAAGTAGCAACTGGGCCCCGGCCTTGATCTAACCGAGCTTCAACTACAGAACCTGCCGCACGTTGCTCAGGGTTAGCCTTTAGTTCCATCATTTCTGCTTGCAAAAGAATCATATCCAGCAATTCATCAATATTCTTATCAAACTTCGCAGAAATCTTAACAAAGATAGTGTCACCACCCCAGTCTTCTGGAACCAGACCATACTCTGTTAATTGTTCTGTAACGTGATCTGGGTTGGCACCTGGCTTATCGATCTTATTAACCGCAACAATAATTGGCGTCTTAGCTGCCTTCGCGTGATTAATTGCTTCGATCGTTTGAGGCATTACACCATCATCAGCCGCAACCACAAGGACAGTAATATCAGTAATGTTAGCACCACGAGCCCGCATTTCAGAGAAGGCCGCGTGACCTGGGGTATCCAAGAAAGTAATTAATTGATCATTGTAACGAACTTGGTAAGCCCCAATCGCCTGGGTAATTCCTCCTGCTTCATGCGCAGTAACGTGCGAGTGACGAATTTTATCCAGCAACGTGGTCTTCCCATGGTCAACGTGACCCATTACTGTGACAACTGGTGGCCGTGGAACCATGTGTTCTTGATTCTTTTGTTCATCATCAAAGAACTTATCCAAGTCGGCAATATCTTCTTGAACCTTTTCCTTAGCTTCAATTCCGTAGTCAGCCGCTAAGATTTCAATTGTATCCTTATCAAGAGATTGGTTTTGGTTAACCATTACCCCAAGCATGAATAACTTCTTAACAATTTCTGCTGCAGAACGGTGCAGAATCTTTGCTAAGTCTTGCGCATTCATTCCTTCGGTGTATTCTAAGACATCAGGCAATGGACGATCTTTCCGTTGAGTTGGTTGCTTTGGCGCAACATTCTTCATCCGTTGATTATTACGATTCTTCTTATTACGCTTCTTATTCTTTTTACCATTACCAAACCAATGGGCACGGTTCTGGTTGTTTCCGCCACGTTGATTATTATCATGACGATTATTTCGTTGTTGTTGATTATTTTTCTTAGCAGAATGTTGATTGGTATTAGTAGTTGGTTGTTGACCTTGCGCATGCTTCTTGTTTGAATCACCATGATGATCATTGTTGGCTACCTTTGGTCGCTGTTGCGACTTTTGCTTAGGTTGACTAGCCTTCTTTTGTGGAGCATTGTTCTTGGTAACATCACGATGTTGCTTTACCGCACTACCATTCGATTTTTTGGCTTGTTGGTTGTTACCACCCTTAGCAGCTTGCCGCAATTTGGCAGCTTGATCGGGCGTAACGGAGGACATGTGACTCTTAATGCTCATTCCTTGATCGTTAGCAAGCTTTACTAACTGTTTACTTGGCATCTTGAGCTCTTTAGCTAATTCATAAATTCGTTCTTTGGCCATATGCTCACTCTCCTTCGTTTATTTGCTTGGTTAATTGTTGGAATTTCTTGGCGAATCCGCTGTTATTGATTGCCACAACTGAACGGGCTTGACCGATTGCCTGACTAATTTCCTGTCGACTAAAGACATCACAGGATGGAATCTTATAGAAAATACACTTATCGGTAAACTTTTTCTTTGTACTAACCCCTGCATCACTAGCAATAAAAATAAACTGCGCTGTCTGATGACGAATTTGATTTAATACTAATCCTTCTCCAGTGGTCAGTTGGTTAGCCCGGCGGACTAATCCTAATAACTGTAAAATTTGGTGCTTAATCATTGCCAAATAACTTTTGCCGCGCTTGAGCATGATCAGCATATTTGATTAATTCATCATAGAATTCATCATCAAGAGTCACATTAAAGGCCTTATCAAAGGTTCGCTCTTTTTTGGCTTGTTCAGAAATTTTCACATCAACTGCAACATATGCACCACGACCCGGCTTCTTACCAGTTGGGTCTAGTGACACTTCATTTTCTTTATTGCGAACTACACGAATTAACTGTCGTTTAGGCATCATTTCGCCAGTCACAATATCTTTACGCATCGGTATTTTTCTCTTTTTCATTTTTTCACCCCGTTGCCTATTATTCGTCAGTCTCTAAAGAACTGTCTTCATCAAAGTCATCAGTATCAACTTCAGAAAGTGGCTTGATATCAATCTTATAACCAGTTAATTGAGCTGCCAGTCGAACATTTTGCCCCCGTTTACCAATAGCTAATGACAATTGGTTATCTGGCACTATAACAGTACAACCCCGGTGAACCCGTGGTTCACTTTCCTCACCATCAACTTTTGGTTGGTTTTCTTCAATTTCACCATTATTTTCATCAAAGATAACAGCCTTAACTTCAGCTGGGTTAAGTGCATTACGAATAAAGTCTTCTGGCTCTTCCTCGAACTTAACAATATCGATATTTTCACCGCCAAGTTGGTTCACAATTGTCTGTACTCGTGCCCCTCGTGGGCCAACACAGGTACCAACAGCGTCAACATTACTATCTCGAGAGAAAACTGCAACTTTAGCCCGATCCCCAGCTTCACGAACAATTCCCTTAATTTCAACAATTCCTTGACTGATTTCAGGAACTTCCTTTTCGAATAAACGCTTAAGTAAGTCGGGAGCGGTCCGGCTAACAAAGACTTGTGGCCCTTTGGTATCTTTTAATACCCGTGTAACGTAAACTTGAACATGGTCATGAGTACGGTAATGCTCATTTGGCATTTGATCATGTTTATTCATGGCCGCTTCGACCCCACCAGTTAAATTAATGTAAATAAACCGGCTATCTTCACGAGCAACTTCACCATCAACTAGGTCATCCTTCAATTTATTGTACTTTTCGTACACGATTCGGCGTTCTTCTTCACGTAATTGTTGAAGAACCACACTTTTTGCAGTTTGAGCAGCAATCCGTCCAAAGTCATTTGGGGTAACTTCTTCTTTAAAGTCATCGCCAATTTCATATCCATGACTCACATGCATTGCGTCACGTAAACTAATTTGTTCAATTGGGTTGGTGACCTCATCGACAACCTTTTTGGTTGCAAAAACTTTGAAATCACCAGTCTGTTCATCAATTTTTACTTCAACGTTAGCATTATTATCATCGTAATTCTTTTGGTAAGCATTCGCTAAAGCATCCGTTAAAGCATTGACAATTACGTCTTTTTTGATGCCCTTTTCCTTTTCCAAGACATCCATTGCCCCTAACAGTTCAGCTTTTTGTTTTTTTGTGCTCATAATTTATTTTGGCTCCTTTTTAAATTTTCACAGCTAAGCGAGCTTTTGCAACTAATTTTCGTGGAATCGTCAATGTTTTATGCCGAGTTTTGTCAAGATAATCGATCGTTAATTCATCTGCCGTAACGGTCTTTAAATCACCTTCATAAACTTTTTTTCCTTCCAGAGCTTGATACAAAGAAAGGTGAACATATTCACCAATTGCCCGTTGATAGTCTTCTTCCTTCTTTAAAGGCCGTTCTGCTCCTGGTGAGGACACTTCTAAAAAGTAAGCTTGGGGAATCGGATCAGGGTCACAATTGTCCAGTGCTTCACTCAACTGATCACTAACGTTAACACAATCTTCCAATGTGATTCCGCCAGTTTTATCAATATAAACGCGTAAGTACCAACTATGACCTTCCTTCACAAATTCAGTATCAAAAAGATAAAAATCATATTGATCCAAGATAGGTTGAACCAACTCATTAACGGTTTTAATTACATCCTTTGTACTCAAATTGTCACCTCCAATTAATTGCAATAAAAAGAGCGAGCATTGCTGCTCACCCCTTTCCGAAGTCATTTACCGTTACTAATAATAACATTAACCACGATAAAACACAAATTTTATAATTGATCAAATAAACTAAGTTGGTTTTGGTCAGGCAGGCCTTCGAGAACGTTATTGGCATCCATGAACTCAATAATGGTTTGAGAAACCTTCCCCCGTTCAGCTAAGTCCTCCTTCGATAAGAATGGCTTTTCCTCCCGGGCAGCCACGATCTGTTTTGCAACGTTCATTCCTAATCCTGGAATAGCACGGAATGGTGCAATTAAGGTCTTACCATCTATTAACCAGTTTGAAGCATCTGACCGCTCTAAATCAACCATCTTAAACTTATATCCCCGTTCCAACATTTCATTGGCTAATTCAAGAATGGTCAACAAGCTTTTTTCCTTTGCCGAGGCATCATTACCCTTATCGGTAATTTCTTTCATTGCGGCTTTAACTGCGTTCTTACCACGTGACATCGCTACAACATCAAAATCATCTGCACGGACAGAGAAGAATGCACAATAATAAGTTAATGGGAAATAAACCTTGAAGTAGGCAATTCGCAACGCCATTAAAACATAGGCAGCAGCGTGGGCCCGCGGGAACATGTATTTAATTTTTAAACATGAGTCAATATACCACTGTGGAACATCGGCCTCGTGCATTTTAGCCTGCCACTCGTCAGGAATTCCACGACCGTGTCGAACAGATTCCATCACCTGGAAAGAAGTTTCTGAATCCAGACCGTAGTGAATTAAGTCTGTCATAATGTTATCACGACACCCAATCACGTTGGCAATCGTTGCAACACCATCTTTAATTAATTCTTGAGCATTATCCAACCACACTCCAGTTCCGTGTGACAATCCAGAAATTTGGAGTAATTGTGAATAATTCTTCGGATGGGTATCTTCCAGCATTCCCCGGACGAATCGAGTTCCGAACTCTGGTAGTCCTAAAGTTCCCGTTTTAGAATTAATCTGTTCTTCAGTCACCCCTAAGGCCTTTGGACTAGAAAAGAGACTCATCACACCTGGGTCATCCATCGGAATGGTTTGCGGATTAATCCCGGATAAATCTTGCAACGCACGAATCATTGTCGGGTCATCGTGGCCAAGAATATCCATTTTTAGAATATTGTCGTGAATCGAATGGAAATCAAAGTGGGTAGTTTCCCAAGCAGCATTTTGATCATCCGCCGGATACTGGACTGGAGTAAAATCATAAATATCCATATCGTCTGGAACAATGATGATCCCAGCTGGGTGCTGACCAGTCGTTCGCTTCACACCAGTAGCCCCTTTAGCAAGTCGGTCTTCTTCAGCACCCCGAAATTCCTGGTCAGTATCTCGTTCGTAAGCTTTGACGTATCCATACGCCGTCTTATCGGCGACAGTACCAATTGTTCCAGCACGGAACACATTTTTCTCGCCAAATAAAACCTTCATGTAATTATGAGCAATTGGTTGATAGTCACCTGAGAAGTTCAAATCAATATCAGGAACCTTATTTCCCTTGAATCCTAGGAAAGTTTGGAAAGGAATATCATGACCATCTTTAATCATTAACGTCCCACATTTTGGACACTTCTTATCCGGCAAATCATAACCTGAACTATACTCACCCTTGGTATAGAAGTGATTATATTGACAATGTGGACAACGGTAATGCGGAGGCAAAGGATTAACTTCAGTGATCCCAGAAAGAGTTGCCACCACACTGGAACCAACTGATCCCCGGGAACCAACTAAGTACCCATCCTTATTGGACTTGGCTACTAACCGTTGGGCAATTAGATAAATTACAGAGAACCCATTTTTGACAATACTATCAAGTTCCAATTTTACTCGATCGTAAACTAACTTAGGTAACGGATCGCCATACCACTTTTTAGCGGTAGCCCATGTCCGATCCTGGATTTCCTGTTCAGCGCCCTTCATGTGCGGTGTATACAGCTTATCCTCAACTGGGCTGATTTCTTGGTCGACTTCATCCGCAATTTTGTGCGTGTTTCCAACTACAATTTGGTGGGCTAAATCGGACCCTAGAAAATCAAATTCTTGTAACATTTCGTCTGTTGTTCTGAAATGTACATCTGGTCGTTTAGTTTTATTTAATGGGTTGGCACCACCTTGAGAGTTAATCAAAATCTTGCGGTAAATTGCGTCCTCTGGATTAAGGTAATGGGCATCACCAGTCGCCACAACTGTTTTCCCTAATTCATCTCCAAGCTTGATCATATTTTTTATGATCGATTCTAGATGCTGTTCACTTGAAATTATTTTTTGTTCTAATAATGGTGCATAATTTGGTTTCGGCTGAACTTCAAGATAGTCGTAAAAAGCTGCTTTCTGCTTTGCTTCTGCGTATCCTTTCTGCATCATTGCCGTAAAAACTTCCCCACTCGAACAAGCAGAACCGATCAACAGGCCCTCGCGATACCGTGCCAATACACTTCGGGGAATCCGAGGAACCCGATAATAGTATTTAACGTTTGCCAACGAAACCAGTTTATACATATTTTTTAAACCAGCTTGGTTTTTAGCTAATAACGTCACATGGAATGGTCGCGCATGCCGGTAAGCGCCATTGTCAGTCATATGTTTATTTAAATCGTCAACGTAAACCACTTGATACCGTTTTTCTGCATCTTTTAAAAAGATATGTAGCAAGTGTCCAGTAGCTTCAGCATCATAGTTTGCCCGGTGGTGATGCTCCAGTGATACTTTAAATTTCTTGCTTAGCGTATTCAACCGGTAACCACGTAAATCAGGATAAAGAAATCTGGCTAGTGGCAAGGTATCAATTACTGGCTGCGTAATTTCTGGAAGATGGTGGCGTCGATAACCGGTATTCATGAAGCCCATATCAAAGGAAACATTATGTCCGGCAATAATACTACCTGCACAGAAATCTTGGAACATCTTAAAGACTTCTTCTTCTGACTTTGATCCCTGAACCATATCATCAGTGATGCTGGTCAATTCAGTGGTCTGTTCGGATAACGGAAATCCGGGATCGATAAACTCATCGAAACGGTCTAACACTTTACCATCTTTCATTTTGGTTGCCGATAATTCAATAACTTTATCATAAATGGCAGATAATCCCGTCGTTTCAACGTCGAAAATAACGTAAGTACTATTTAGTAAATGCTCGTGATTTTCGTTATAGACTAATGGGATGCCATCATCAACGACATTCGCCTCCAGCCCATAAATCATTTTAATATTATATTTCTGATGTTTACCATCATAGGCAGCTTTATAGGCCTCCGGGAACCCTTGTACACCTGCATGATCAGTAATCGCAATTGCTGGTTGGCCCCATTTGATGGCCTGTTTAACGTAGTCACTAATGGAGTTGGTTGCATCCATTGTCGACATATTAGTGTGTAAATGCAATTCGATTCGCTTCTCATTTTCAGGAGCATTATCCTGACGAACTGGGTGCGATACCACATTAATATCATACGCATTCATGGTCAGATCCCGCATAAAACTATCTTCCTGGACTGAACCACGGACCTTTACCCACTGACCTTCACTAATTGCTCCAAATTGTGCTTCATCTTTCTTGTCGCGGGAAAACTTCTTAACTGCAAATGAAGAGGTGTAATCCGTGATTTCTAAGATCATCAACTGGCGACCAGAGCGCAGTTCCTTAACCTCTTTGGAGAAGACGTAACCTTCCACAATCACGTTGCGTTCCTCTTCGGTAATTTCGACCATTTGGGTAACATCAGCCTGCGGATTAATCTCTTTACCAATCCGGGCTGGCCCGTCCACTTTCAAACTGCTTGCTTCCTGCTTTTGTCGGTTTGCCTGATCTGATTTGATTTTTGCCAGTGCCTTTTTTACCAAAGCTGCATCTGCAGCCTGCTGTTTTTCTTTCAGCTCTTTGACTGTCGCGGCTGAAGCTGTTTGATCAACCACTGCATGGATCCTAAACGGAGCAAAACCTGCCTGCTGATAGGCCTGTTCAATCTTACCAATAAACTTGTTAGCAACAAAATCTTTAACTTGGTCATTTTCCAAGGCTAATTCAATTCTGCCATTATGCTCTTCAGGCATTGTTTGTTCCGCAATTTCAAAGCCCATTCCCCGGTCACCAACTTCTTGTTGAGCGAGAAAGCGCCAATAATCACCAATTAATTTGGCATCATTGGTTCTGTCAGCTGTTTGAATTACTAACTGAACCCGAGCATTAGCCAGACTTTGAAAACTCATCTGCAAACTGTGTAATAATCCGCGGTAGGTATCTGCCGGAACAACATGAGGAAGTTGCAAATGAATTTCCCACACCCGTGATTTTTGATGAACAATCACCGTTTCAACCTGTCCATCAGTTAATGAATCATCCTGGTAGTTAATTTGCTCAAGTAATTTCTGAAATTTTTCTTGTGCGTTTAAGGCCACTGAATTTCCTCCTCAAAATTAAAAAATGTGGTTAATTTTGATTATTCATCTTAACCACATTTAAAATCCAATTATTCGATTAATTAATCTTGGTGATCACCGTTTAATTGCTTTAACAGAATTTGAACCGTATTAGCAACTTCTGCGGTCTTCACTTCAACCGTTTCACCAGTCTTCCGGATCTTGATTTCAACAATTCCTTCACTCGCCTTTTTACCGACCGTAACCCGTAATGGAATTCCAATCAGGTCTGAGTCCGCAAATTTTACACCAGCCCGTTCTTTTCGATCATCTACTAAGACTTCGAGACCTACCTTTTCAAGTTGTTCACTAATCTCATTAGCCATTTTCATTTGATCAGCTTTTTTAGCGTTGACTGGAATAACGTGAACATCAAACGGTGCGATACTGTCTGGCCAAACTAAACCATACTCATCAGCATTTTGCTCAGCCACCGCCGAAAGCAAACGAGTAACTCCGATCCCGTAGCATCCCATAATCATATCAACAAGCCGACCATTTTGGTCTAAGACCTGTGCACCTAGTTTTTCTGAATAACCAGTTCCAAGTTTGAAAATATGACCAATCTCAATTCCGTTAGTAAATTTAATTGGGTTACCATCCGGAGCGATTTCCCCTTCTTGAACAGTTCGGAAATCGCCAAATTGGTCAACTCGGAAATCGCGGTCAATATTCGCATTCACATAGTGATACCCATCATCGTTGGCCCCGCAAGCCATGTTAACTAAAACTTTAACGTAGTTGTCAGCTAAAATTTTTACTTCTTTACCAACACCAACTGGCCCTAATGAACCTGGATGAGCACCAAGGTATTTTTGTGCCTGTTGCTCAGTTGCTAACGTCAACTCTTCACAGTCAACTGCGTTTGTAACTTTCGTTTCGTTAACTTCATCATTACCACGCATTAAAACCATAACTGGTTGATACTCGTCTTCACCCATTTTAGCCATATATAACATCGATTTGATGATTTGGTTAGCATCCATTTCCAAGGCCGTTGCCGCTTCATCAACAGAGTGGGCACCTGGAGTTGGCTTTTTCGCTAATTTGGCTGGTTCAGCAGTTTGTTGTACACCAGTAAATTTACCTGTAGCTTTTTCAAGGTTGGCAGCATAATCACCATCAGTATAAACAATCGTATCTTCACCAACTTTAGCCGGCGCAGAAAATTCTTGTGAGTTATCCCCACCAATCGTACCTGAATCAGCAAGAATGATTTTATAGTTTAAACCAACCCGGTCAAAAATGTTTCGGTAAGCTTGTGCCTGTTGATTATAGGCTTCATCTAGCCCTGCCTGATCAGCAGCAAATGAGTAACCATCAAGCATGGAAAATTCCTTGCCCCGTAATATACCAAACCGTGGACGAGGCTCGTCCCGAAACTTATCAGTGATTTGATAAACGGTTAGCGGTAGTTTTTTATATGACTTAATGCTATCCCGCAGAATTTCAGTCATCACCTCTTCATCAGTGGGTCCTAGAATATGTTCCCGATCATTACGATCCTTAAACTTAAATAGAGTATCACCATAGGCTTCATACCGACCAGTTTGTTGCCATAAATCTGCTGGAAGCATCGAAGGCGTTTCCATCTCAAATGCATCCGCCTTTTCCATTTCTTCTCGGATAATTGCCTTTACCTTACGAATTACTCGGTAAGCTAACGGGAGATATGACCAAACCCCCGACGAAACTTGGTAAATATACCCAGCCCGAATCATCATTTTATGGCTAAGTGCTTCAGCATCACTTGGCGCTTCTTTTTTAGTTGGAATTAAAATTTTTGATTGTTTCATCAATCTATCCTCCACTTATTTAATAAAATACCGTTGAATGTCGTTCCATGTAACCAGAATCATTAATAGCATTAAAAAGCCGAAACCAATTAACGTCACGATTCCTTCCGCCTTTTCTGGAATTGGGCGACGAATAATCCCTTCAATAATATTCAATACTAACTTACCGCCGTCCAGGGCGGGGATTGGTAACAGATTAACGATTCCCAGGTTAATAGATAACATTGCTAAAAATGCAAGCACACCATTAACTCCTAATGAAGTGGCCTGTGAGGTCCCTGCATAGATGGCAACTGGACCACCCAAGTCGTTTAAACTAAAGCCATGGGTAAACATGTGGCCTAAAACACTAAATATTAACGTACCAGACAAAACAAATTGGTGCCAGCCATATTGAACCCGAGATGAAAAGTCTTTCTTTTGCTGTTCCATTACGCCAATTTGACCGACCGTTTGCTTTCTACGCCGAACCTTTTTCGGCGTCAGCTTGGTTGTATAATCGTGACCTGCTCGCTCATAATTAATTGTTAACCGTTGACCTGGCTTGCTGGAAATTGCTGCTGTCATTGACTGCCAATTGCGAGTTGAATTCCCGTTAACCTTGACAATCCGATCACCAGCCTTGAGGCCTGCTTTGGCGGCTACAGAAGAAGACTGAACCTGCCCAAGTTGATTACTATTGGTTGGAATGCCTGGTAGGGTAAATCCTAAAATGATAAAGACTACTAACGCTAAGATAAAGTTGTTCATTGGACCAGCAAAATTAGTCATCATCCGATGTGGTAAGCTAGCTGAATTAATTTGCACATCCCGGGGAGCAATCCGTAATTCAGTCCCATCACGCTCAATTACATTAGCGTCATGATTAACGCTGAACTTTTTGACAACACTTTCGTCACCATTAACATAACCACTAATCCATAAATCATCAACCAAATCTTTGTCAACAATTTGTAATGGCAGGCCCTGAAACAAGGTTGTTTTATCGCTGGCATTAATCGTTGTTACTTCATTTTGATCGTTTAACTGAATGGTAACTGGTGTTCCAGGGCGCAGCGTTTCATCGTCATCTTCATCCGTTCCAGCAAGACGAACATATCCACCGAGTGGTAATAGCCGAATTGTATACGTAGTTCCATTATGACGACTCCACCAAATCTTCGGTCCCATCCCAATCGAAAATTCACGAACTAATATACCAGCTCGCTTAGCAAAATAATAGTGACCAAATTCATGGACTAAAACTAGAATTCCAAAAACAATTATAAAAGTTATAATTGTGATTAACAAAGAATCACCTCATTAAACAATCCCTAGTAAATATAGGGCTGGCATGACCATTAACATACTATCGAATCGATCCAAAATACCACCATGACCTGGTAAGATCCTACCTGAATCTTTGACACCATAGTAACGTTTGAGTGCTGATTCAATCAAATCACCAAATTGACCAAAGATAGACAACAAGAGGGTCGCTAAAACCATCATAAAGTAATTATCATAACCAACATGGAAGAACAGTAAGTAAATCGCTAATATCACTGTGGCAAAAATTGTTCCTAATACCGAACCTTCAATTGTCTTATTCGGACTAACCTTAGGTGCCAATTTATGCTTACCAAATTGGCGACCAAAAATATAAGCCCCACTGTCGGTCAACCACACAATTAACATTCCATATAGCAAAGTTGTAAAGCCAACTGCTCGGGCTTGGATGAAAGCGTTAAAGCCCATCCCAATATAAAGCATACCAAGAATTAAAACACCGGCATCATCAAAACTAAACCTTCCCTTATGAACAACAGTATGCAACAGGATTAAAATCACAACTAAGTAGAACGTAGTTAATCGATTAAAGTGATCTGGTAACCATGCTAACCACGATTGAGGAACCGTTATAATTGCAACTCCCAAATATGACATTATTGCCGCAAATGATGTTAAAAACATCTTTTTCATAATCAAAATTTCACTCATTGCAACAATTGCTAAGGCTATTGCTGCAATGGTTAAAGGTAAGTGACCAATTAAAATTAATGGAATAAAAATCGCCAGAGCAACGATTACTGTTATTACTCTTGTCTTCAAAATTAACACCCGTCCTCTTTACTTATTTTTTAGACCACCGAAACGCCGATGTCGATGCTGAAAAATACTAATGGCCTTTTTCAAAGATTCACCGTCAAAATCTGGCCAATGTTCGTCCATAAATACAAACTCACTGTATGCAACTTGCCAAAGCATGAAATTACTTAAACGCTGTTCACCACTCGTACGAATTAATAATTCTGGATCTTCATAAGGAGTTAGTGGTGCAGTCATCAAATATTCACTCATAGTCTTTTCATTTATGTCCATTGAAGAAAGTTTGCCATTCTGAACATCCTTAATCATATTAGTAGTTGCACGAACAATCTCATCTCGGCCACCATAATTAAGGGCAAAATTCAGAACCATTCCTGTACATTGCTGAGTGTCATGAATTGCATTCCGAACAGCAACTTGGGTTTTCTCAGGTAACTTTGTAATATCACCCATTACAGTTACTCGAACATTATGTTTAACTAAATCAGGAACAAATTTCGTGAAAAATTTAATTGGCAAATTCATTAAAAAACTAACTTCACTTTGCGGACGTTTCCAATTTTCCGTGGAAAATGCATAGAGTGACAATACCTTCACACCAAGCTTACTAGCTGCGATCGTGACCTTTTTAACGGTTTCCATTCCCTGCTGATGGCCTGCAACCCGTGGCAAGTGACGTGCTTGTGCCCATCGTCCATTACCATCCATAATTATTGCAATGTGGTGCGGGATTTTTGCTAAATCAATCTGGGATGAATTTGCATCCGTCTCTTTTTTTTGGGAAAACAACTTAATCCTCCAATGAACATTATTTACAATCTTTCTTATTCTACCAGATCTACCATAATTTCTCTACAATCGTCATTATAAAAAAAGTGAAGCACAGCGGTGCTTCACCCTAAATCAATGGGAACTATTTTTACTTACCCATTAATTCATCCTCTTTATCCTTCGCAATCGATTCCAAATTCTTGATTCCAGCATCAGTTTCCTTTTGAACTTGGTCTTCAAGATTATGAAACTCATCATCATTAAAATCGCCATCTTTGTTTCCCTTTTTAAGGTCATCCATGGCTTCACGACGAACGTTTCGAACAGCAACTTTAGCGTTTTCCAACTCTGCCTTAACGTCCTTCACTAATTCTTTCCGTCGTTCTTCAGTTAGTTGTGGAATCATGATACGGATTGCTTCACCATCATTTTGAGGAGTTAAACCTAAATCTGCTTCATAGATTGCTCGTTCAATATCCTTTAACGTGCTCTTATCGTATGGAGACACAAGCAGTTGCCGAGCTTCAGGAACCGTAATGGAAGCCATTTGGTTGAGTGGTGTCGGTGCACCATAATAATCAACCTTGACTGGATTTAAAATACTGGCATTTGCCCGTCCTGCACGAATATCAGCTAAGGTCCGCTTTAGTGCCTCACCAGACTTAGCCATTTTTTCTTTTGCATTTGCTAAAATTTGCTTACCATCCATTTTAACTATTCTCCTTCGATTGTTGTCCCAATTTTTTCACCCCGTACAACTTTCATAATGTTGCCCGGTGTATTTAAGTTAAAGACTACCAGTGGAATATCGTTATCCATCGACATAGAACTAGCTGTTGAATCCATAACGTGGAGATGTTTATCAAGAATATCCATGTGGGTTAGATGATCAAACTTAACTGCTGATGAATCTTTATTTGGATCTGCTGAGTAGACACCATCCACGCCGTTCTTAGCCATTAAAATAGCGTCTGCATTCATTTCGGCTGCCCGTAATGCAGCGGTTGTATCTGTCGAGAAGTATGGACTCCCTGTTCCACCAGCAAAAATTACTACCCGACCCTTTTCTAGGTGCCGAATTGCTTTCCGGCGAATATATGGTTCAGCAATTTGCCGCATTTCGATGGACGTTTGAACCCGAGTTTGCACACCTAGTCCTTCTAAAGCATCTTGAAGAGATAAGGCATTCATAATGGTTGCCAACATTCCAATGTAGTCAGCTTGGGCGCGTTCCATCCCCAGTTTTTCACCAGTAACTCCACGCCACATGTTACCGCCACCAACGACGATACAAACTTGAACCCCTAAATCATGAACCTCTTTTAGCTCTTTTGCCACTGTTTTTAGTTCCGGTGGATTAATTCCAAAACCCTGATCTCCAGCCAAAGCTTCGCCACTTAATTTCAAAACAACTCGGTTATACTTAACACCATTTGCCATTCGTTGAACCTCCTCAGGTTAAGTTGTTTGCAAACTATTAAAAAGACGTACTAACTACCATAGTACGTCCCAAACTAAAAGCAAATTAACGGTTCAGTTCTTGTTGAACTTCATCAGCAATGTTACTTTGCTTCTTTTCGATTCCTTCACCAACTTCGTAGCGAATGAATGACTTCAACTTACCACCCTTGGAAGCAACGTATTCAGCAACTGTTTTGTCACTGTCCTTAACAAAGGCTTGGTCTGCTAAACAGATTTCTGATAAGAACTTGTTAAGACGACCTTCAACAATCTTATCAACAATCTTAGCTGGCTTGCCTTCGTTTAATGTTTCTTCCTTAAAAATCTTCCGTTCGTGATCAAGACGTTCAGCAGAAACATCATCACGCGTCATAAATTCTGGATTAACTGCAGCGACATGCATAGCAACATCCTTAGCAGTAGCTTCATCAGCCCCTTCCAGGACAACTAAGGCAGCAATCCGGCCACCTTGGTGAAGGTATGCACCAAAGTTATCGCCATCAGCCTTATCAACAACAGCAAACCGCCGTAAACTAACCTTTTCACCAGTTTGCCGAGTGGTTTCAGTTAAGTCTTCACCAAGCGTACCGTTATCAGTCTTGATTTCTAAGGCAGCATCGACATCAGCCGGCTTGTTTTCAACAATCTTCTTAGCAACATCATTCAAAGCAGCTTTGAATGGATCAGAAGCAGCTACGAAATCGGTTTCTGAGTTTAATTCCACGATGGCAGCAGTATTACCATCAACCACAATGTCAGTTAAACCTTCAGCGGCAATTCGATCGCTCTTCTTAGCCGCTTTAGCAATTCCCTTTTCACGAAGGTAATCCATCGCCTTGTCCATGTCACCATCAGTTTCAACTAATGCCTTCTTAGCATCCATGATTCCGGCACCGGACTTCTTCCGTAATTCCATAACTTGTGAAGCTTTGATAGCCATAATTTGATCTCTCCTTAGTTTAAATGTTTTTAAATAAAAAAGCTGTTTCGCACTCAGGCCACCACGGTCCAACTGCAAAACAGCCTAAGTATTAACTATTTTAATTATTTGCTTTCAACGTTTTTCTTTAAATCTTGTAAAGAATCTTCAGAAACTTCAGCGTTGTCAGCAACATCATCGTCTGATGCTTGTTGTTGGTCATCTTGACCTTGCTTACCTTCAATAACAGCGTCAGCCATCTTAGAAGTGATCAAGCGAACGGCACGAATAGCATCATCATTTGATGGGATGATAACGTCAATGTCATCAGGATCCGTGTTAGTATCAACCATCGCAACGATTGGAATGTGAAGCTTGTGTGCTTCGCGAACTGCAATTTGTTCCTTGTGAGGGTCAACAATGTAAATTACATCTGGAATCCGAGGCATATCCTCAATTCCACCTAAGAAACGTTCAAGCTTTTCACGTTGCTTAGTTAAAACAGAAACTTCCTTCTTTGGAAGAACATCAAAAGTTCCATCTTCTGACATCTTCTTTAATTCCTTCAAACGGTTGATCCGTGATTGAATAGTCTTCCAGTTAGTCAAAGTACCACCTAACCAACGATGGTTAACGTAGTATTGACCTGCACGAGTAGCTTCTTCTTCAATTGAATCTTGAGCTTGCTTCTTTGTACC
>DWZS01000047.1 GCA_019117445.1 Candidatus Limosilactobacillus excrementigallinarum
TCGATGTCTTTTTCTTTTACTAACACTTATTTTAAAGGAAAACGGAGTTAAATGAAATCCGAAGATTTCATCTAACTCCGCTTATTATTAGGGACTTATGTCACAGCCCCGTTTTAATTTACGTGGTAAAAATGTGGTAAAAAATAGTGAAATGAATAAAACTGGGTTTATGCGCATATTGCATAAACCCAGTTTTATCAACGTTTACTTATCGTCAACTTCTTCATCCGTCTTCAAAACGGCCATGAAGGCCTCTTGTGGAATATCCACTTTACCAACAGCCTTCATCCGCTTTTTACCACGTTTTTGCTTATCTAATAGCTTGGCACGCCGATCTGGATCACCAGTATGAATCCGTGCCGTAACATCCTTCCGATATGCTTTAATGTTTGTCCGCGCAATAATCTTGGACCCAATGGCAGCCTGAATTGGAATTTCAAAGTTTTGTCGGGGAATGATCTTCTTCAACTTAGAGGCAATTTCTCGACCCCGTTCCGCTGCAAAGTCACGGTGCGTAATGAAGCTCAGCGCATCCACCTTGTCACCGTTCAAAAGAATATCGATCTTTACCAAATCAGAAACTCGATAATCATCAATCTCATAATCAAGTGAGGCGTAACCACGAGTGCTAGATTTGAGCTTATCAAAGAAATCAAAGATAATTTCTGCTAACGGAATATGGTAGATCACATTTACTCGAGTATCACTCAAGTATTCCATCGTATCAAACTGTCCCCGCTTCCGCTGGCACAATTCCATCACTGCACCAACATAATCATTGGGTACCATAATGGATGCCTTCACAAATGGTTCTTTAATATCCTTGATTTCCGTTACATCCGGCATGTCCGCTGGATTTTCGACTTCCTTCATCGAACCATCATGCATGTCCACATGGTAAGTTACCGACGGCGCCGTGGTAATCAGGTCAAGATCAAATTCCCGTTCTAGTCGTTCTTGAATAACGTCCATGTGCAATAAACCAAGGAAACCACACCGGAATCCAAACCCTAACGCCTGGGAAGATTCGGGTTCAAAAGTTAAGGCAGCATCGTTCAATTGTAGTTTTTCAAGCGCATCACGCAAATCGTTAAACTTCGCATTATCAGTTGGGTATAAACCGGCGTACACCATTGGCGTCATTTGCCGATAACCGGACAACGGTTTCTCGGTTGGATTCGTGGCACTCGTTACCGTATCCCCAACTCGCGTATCCTTAATATCCTTGATGGCCGCGGTAATATAGCCAACATCGCCAGCCATTAAAACATCTCGTTCTAGTGGCTTAGGTGAGTTAATCCCAACTTCAGCTACTTCGTATTCTGTACCACTATTCATTAAGCGAATGCGGTCACCCTTCTTGACCGTTCCTTCGAACACCCGAACACTGAGAACGACTCCACGATAATCATCATACTTAGAATCAAAGATCAAAGCCTTTAGTGGAGCTGTTAGATCTCCGGTTGGTGCAGGAACATCTTTAACAATCTTCTCGAGTACTTCGTCAACACCGAGACCAGTCTTGGCACTGATGTCAACAGCATCATCTGTGTCTAAACCAATTTCATCTTCAATTTGTTGTTTAGTGCCTTCGGCGTCCGCTGATTGTAAATCAATCTTATTAATGACCGGTAAAATCGCTAGGTCATTATCAAGGGCCAGATAAACGTTCGCCAAGGTCTGTGCTTCGACCCCTTGGGTAGCATCAACAACCAGAACTGCCCCTTCACAAGCCGCCAGTGAACGCGAAACTTCGTATGAAAAGTCCACGTGACCGGGAGTATCAATTAAGTGGAAAATATAGTCCTGACCATCCTTAGCATGGTAGGTTAACGCCACCGCGTTCAACTTAATTGTAATTCCTCGCTCTCGTTCGAGCGGCATATCATCCAGAATTTGGTTCTTCATTTCCCGCTTAGAAATTGAATCCGTCATTTCCAAAATGCGGTCAGCTAACGTTGATTTCCCATGATCAATATGGGCGACAATGGAGAAATTCCGAATTCGCTTTTGCCGTTCCTTCATTTCATCTAAGTTCATTTTGTCACTACTCGCTTTCTACATGCATATTATTAATAATTATAGCAAAAATCCTGTTGAACACAAAGAAGGCCCGAGCTGTTCACCACTCGGGCCTTCTTTATCTGAAGTCACTATTTTTCATCAAAGGCGTCTTTGAGTTTATCAAAGAAACCGTTCTTGACACCCTTCACGTCTTCACCAGAAGCAGCAGCAAATGCCATCATTGCTTCTCGTTGACGCTTATTCAGGTTCTTCGGCGTCTTAACGTGAATCCGGACGTGTTCATCACCATTACCTTTACCATTCAGGTGCGGAACCCCCTGTCCCCGTAATCTAAAGTTAGTTTCAGATTGCGTTCCAGCTGGGATTTTCAGGTCAACATTACCATGTACCGTCTTCACTTTAATCTTGTCACCCAAGGCTGCTTGGGAGAACGAAATATCACGATCAACAAAAATGTTTGAACCATCACGTTTAAATTCTCGACTTGGAGTTACCCGGAATACAATGTATAAGTCACCGTATGGGCCGCCATTGGTTCCTGCTTCACCTTGGCCTTGCAAGCGCATTTGTTGACCATCATCAACTCCAGCAGGGACTTTGACTTTCAGTGCGTGCCGCTCAGCTACATGACCAGTTCCATGACACTTTGTACATTGATCTTCAGGCTTAATTTCCTTACCAGTACCATGACAAACTGGACAAGTTTCTTGGGACTGCATCATCCCCATCATGGTTTGCCGTTGCCGAAGAATGTATCCCCGACCCTGACATTCATGACAGGTAACTGGTGATTTGCCAGGTTTTGCACCAGATCCGTGGCAAACGTCACACTGGGCTTCACGATGATACTTAATTTCGGTTTCCTTACCATTAATTGCATCCATAAATTCAAGGGTCATGGTATATTGTAAATCACGTCCTTGCTGAGGTGCAGTAGGGTCACGCCGTGCACGACCGCCGCCGAAAATGTCACCAAAGATATCACTAAAGTCGCCAAAACCTTGTGCACCACCGAATCCCTGGCCACCAAAGCCACCAAAACCTTGACCACCAGCAGCATTGGGACCAGCAGAGCCAAATTGGTCATATTGAGCGCGCTTTTGCGGATCCGTCAATACTTCGTGAGCTTCATTGATCTTCTTGAACTTTTCTTCAGCCCCTGGTGCATGGTTAACGTCTGGATGGTACTTTGCAGCTAATTTACGGTATGCACGATTGATCTCTTGTTCTGAGGCGTCTTTTTTTACCCCTAAAATATCGTAATAACTTTCTTCAGCCATCAATCTTCCCTCATTCTTTAATAATTGTGGTTAGTATACCATAAGTAAAAGCCAAAGTCCGGTCACCCGGCCTTTGGCTTTTTCATGGCCGACAATTACTTCTTGTCGTCAGGATCAACTTCTTGGAAGTCGCCATCAACGGTATTGCCATCGTTGCCCTTCTTGTCGTCATTATTTGAAGCACCGCTAGTTGGGTTACCTTGCGCACCACCGTTTTGTTGTTGTGCTTGTTGGTAAAGCTTAACGGTTAAGTCTTGAACAATCTTATTCAAATCATCCTTCTTAGACTTCATTTCTTCAATGTTGTTATCGTCCTTTGCTTTTTGCAAAGCAGCCTTGGCATCTTCAGCCTTCTTGATTTCGTCTTCAGAAACCTTACCCTTAAGTTCCTTCAGCGTCTTATCAGTTTGGAAGAGCAATTGATCAGTTTCATTCCGTACATCGGCTTCTTCCTTCTTCTTCTTATCGGCATCTGCATGCTCTTCGGCATCCTTCTTCATCCGTTCGATTTCTTCATCTGAAAGACCTGAACTGGACTTGATCGTAATGTTTTGCTTCTTGTGGGTTCCTTGGTCTTCAGCAGAAACATTTACAATCCCGTTCTTATCAATATCGAAGGTCACCTTAATTTGAGGAACCCCACGTGGTGCAGGCGGAATGTCCGTTAGTTGGAAGTTACCAAGCGTCTTGTTATCGGCAGCCATTGGACGTTCACCTTGGAGTACGTGAATATCAACAGCTGGTTGGTTATCTGCTGCAGTCGAGAAGACTTGACTCTTGGAAGTTGGAATTGTCGTGTTCCGATCAATCAACTTCGTGAAGACGCCACCCATGGTTTCAATCCCTAAGGAAAGCGGGGTAACATCCAAAAGAACAACGTCCTTAACATCACCAGTTAGGACCCCACCTTGAATAGCAGCACCTAAAGCAACCGCTTCATCAGGGTTAATTGAGTGGTTTGGTTCCTTACCAGTTAATTCCTTAACCATTTCTTGAACAGCAGGAATCCGCGTAGAACCACCGTTTAAGATAACTTGGTCAATATCACTAAATGATAATCCGGCATCCTTCAAGGCATTCATAACTGGTTGCTTAGTCTTTTCAACTAAGTCATTAGTTAATTGATTGAATTGTGCTCGGGTTAGAGTCTTTTCCAAGTGCAATGGACCATTTTCACCAGAAGTGATGAATGGTAAGCTAATTTGTGCTTCTTGAACACCAGAAAGATCCTTCTTAGCCTTTTCGGCAGCATCCTTCAACCGTTGTAATGCCATCTTGTCTTGTGAAAGATCAATGCCATGTTCTTGTTTAAAGCCATCGATTAACCAATCCATGATCTTTTGGTCAAAGTCGTCACCACCAAGGTGCGTATCACCATTTGTGGAGAGAACTTGGAAGACCCCATCACCTAATTCAAGAATGGAAACATCAAAGGTCCCACCACCAAGGTCATAAACCAGAATCTTTTCATCCTTGTCTTCCTTATCTAGACCATAAGCTAATGATGAAGCGGTTGGTTCGTTAATAATCCGCTTAACATCTAATCCGGCAATCTTACCAGCATCTTTTGTAGCTTGCCGCTGGGCATCATTAAAGTAAGCTGGAACGGTAATAACGGCCTTATCAACCGTATCACCAATATAATCTTCAGCGTATTTCTTCAAGTATTGAAGGATCATTGCTGAAATTTCTTGTGGTGTATATTTTTTACCCTCAATATCAACTGTGTAGTCTTTCTCACCCATGTGGCTCTTAATTGACTTTACAGTGTTAGGATTTGTAATTGCTTGCCGCTTAGCAACTTCACCAACTTGGGTTTCACCATTCTTGAATGAAACAACTGATGGAGTAGTCCGGCCACCTTCAGGGTTAGTAATAATTTTTGGTTGATTACCTTCCATAACGGCAACCGCGGAGTTGGTAGTCCCTAAGTCGATACCAATAATCTTGTTACTTGCCATAATTATCCCTCTTTTTTATTAACTAATTTTCATTATTGAGCTACAACAACCATTGCCGGGCGTAAAACCCGGTCCTTCAGAACATAACCAGCCTGGAGAACTTGAACAACGGTGTCAGCTTTTTGATCACCACTTGCTGCGACCGTTTGGACCGCCTGCTGAGTGTTCGGATCAAACTGCTTTCCTAACGCATCAACTTCCTTGATGCCGTGATCAGCTAACGCTTTCTCCAAATGATCATGGACCATTTGGATACCTTTCTTCAACTGCTGACCATTTTCATCAGAAACGTCAATGGCTAATGCCCGCTTTAAGTTGTCGAGTACTGGTAAAATACTGGTTGCCAAATCTTGTCCATCGTATTTTGCCATTTGACTTCGTTCTTTTTCAAAACGCTTGGTCATATTCTGGATTTCAGCTTCAGCTCGTAAAAATTGATTATCTTTTTCATCAAGCTGATGTTTAAGATCTGCAACCTGCTTCTTTAATTCATCAGTTGCTGAAGGAGCTTGTTTTTTCTTAACTGATGAAGCTTTTTGAGTTTGTTCAGTGGCCTGTTTTTCCTTTGCTGAACGATGCTCATTTGCCTTTTCTTGCTTGGCCATTTAATCCCTCCTAAGAACCGTAATAATGATGATAGTAGTTAAGCAATCGCTTGGCTAGTTCCTTGCGAAAGGCATCTACAATTCCAATCGTTCGTGAATATGGCATGGCGGTTGGTCCCAATACAGCGATCATTCCTTCACCATATTGATCAACATTATACTTAGCAGTAATTAACGAGTAGTTATTTAAAACATCACTATTCGCAATCTCATTACCAATTTTGACAGTAATTCCAGATCCCTCACTATCGGAATCAATAATCCGCGAAATCCGGTCATTCGTGTCTAACAGTTCATACAATGCCTTCATTTCACTAGGACTTTGCTTACCAGCAATTCCCATTAAATTAAGTCGGCCACCAACAAAGAACCGTTCACGTTCCGCTTGGGAGATAATGTTGTCGAAAATGTCCAGAAACCCTTCCGGGCTTTCCAAATAGTGATGAACCTGAATCGGCAAGTCAGTTTGCAGTCGCCGAACAACTTCAACCAATGTCTTCCCGGTCAACTGATCATTGATCATCCGAACAACCGCTTCTAATGCATCGGTATCCATATCACGTGGAATGCGGAAAGTTTGATTTTCAACATCACCAGTATCGGTGACCAAAATTCCCATTACCTTTTGGTTACCCAATGGCACCAAACGGAACCCACTCAAACGGGCATCCTTTTGTTCCGGCTTAATTGTAAATGCAGTTAATGAAGTCAACTGTGATAAAATATCAGCAGAGTGCGAAATGATCTCGTCAAGCTTGGCAAAGTTCGTACCGAGCGAATTCTGAATAACTACTAAATCGTTATCAGAAACACTATCTGGATCAAGTAAGTGGTCGACATAATATCGATAGCCCTTCTTTGAAGGAATTCGTCCGGAAGAAGAATGCTCCTTCGTAACCATTCCTTCATGCTCCAAATAAGCCATTTCATTACGAATCGTCGCTGAACTGACTTTCATTGGTAATTGACCAACGAGCACCTTAGAGCCAACGGGCTGACCAGTGTCCGTATACTGTCGAACAATTGCTTTTAAGATTGCTTCTTGACGCTGTGTTAGCATTTTGATCACTTCCTTTTAGCACTCTTCATGGCTAAGTGCTAAACACACTTTATAATATACCAACCATCTTTCTAAAAGTCAAGAATAGTCAAACATTTTCTAGGAGAAGTAATGTCAGAACGTCATAATTATATTCAACCCAAAAATACCCATGAAGCAATGGTATTAATTCAAAAATTATTTAATGAGTATCGTCACGCCCCATTAACCGATGTTTTGTTAAACTACCATAATGATTTAATTCACCGCTTACGCTCCGATATTCACGATGCTGCAGTTCGAGAAGGTGACCGTGAACAACTCCATAGCTTAGAGCAAATGATTCACGCAATGGAAACCTGGACCAGAATTCGACTCAGTAACCAACCCTTTAATGGTAAAATGAAAAACTTTCATCTAGTTGTCAGTCAACACCCGCACTTTAAACGCCGTGTTCACAAAATTAAAGGGTCGAGCAGTCACCGTGCTAGCCGCCATTAATTTACAAATTCGTACAGGGAGAATACCATGACAACTATTTTTATCGTTGAAGATCATCAGCCACTAATTCAACAAATCCAAAACGCATTGCAAAGATGGCAATACCAAGTGCAAACTGTTCATAATTGGCAAAACGTCGCCAATGAAATTCATAACGCTAAACCGAATCTAATTCTTTTTGATCTGACTTTACCAACTTTTGATGGTTATTACTGGATTCACGAAGTCCGTAAACAAAACAACGCTCCAATCATTGTCATTTCAGCTGGGGATATCGACCAAAATATTATGCGTTCGATTACAACAGGTGCTGATGACTATATTATGAAGCCTTTTTCAATGGCAGTCTTATTAGCAAAAATTCAAGCACAATTACGCCGATTCAAAGACAACAATGCTCTTAGTGATAACTTAACTTGGGAGGAAAACCAATTTAATCCACTTACTAATGTGTTAAGTAATCCGTCAGGACAGATTAAATTATCACCTACCGAAGGAGCCATGATGACAGTTCTTATTAACCATCTAGGGCAGACCGTTAGTAAAGATCAATTACTGGAGTGGCTGTGGCAAGGCGGTAAATTCTTAAATCAAAATACGTTAAGCGTCAATATTAGCCGTCTTCGAGCCAAGTTAACAACCATTGATCTAGCAGATACATTACGAACTGATCGCGGCCTCGGCTATCGTTTGGTGAAAGTCAATGAAAAATAACTATTTCATTAGGCAAATTCTGCCAACCGTAATTGTTTATCTCATCGTAATCAGCTTAGCCTTTCTATTAAGTTTGCTATACCACCTCAAATTCAGTTTAGCAATTGATTTGGTACGATTTTCTTGTCCGTTCTTAATTATTTATCTTATCAGTAGTTTTACCTATACTCGACACCGAGTACAGGTTCTCCAACAAAACCAACCGTTTTCGCCAAAAACACCAGTTGAATATCAACTAACAGTTAACTACCAAACGCTAAACAAGACTACTCAACTTCAAATCCATCAATTACGCCACGATGAGCAAGAACAATTAGACCATCTTGAACTCTACGCCCATGAAATGAAAAATTCACTTGCAGCCTTACAATCACAAGCAGAAGATCACAATCAACTAGATCGTGCTTTTGTTTTGTCGACAGTCCATGAAACAAACTATTACTTAGATTTAATCTTAAATGAAGATCGCCTATCAATGGGAAACAATGATTTTAACTTTGAATGGATTAATTTATTTAAGTTGGTTAATGAGACCTTGAAACAGAACGCTAGTATCTTTATCAGTCACCAATTGACCCCAGAAACTCGTAACCTAGAAAACGTCCAAGTGTTAACTGACCGGAAATGGTTACGTTTCTGCCTCAGACAGCTCTTTTCGAACGCCATCAAATACTCTACTCCTGGTCAAAAAATTGAAATTGTGTGGCAAAAAAATGCCATTCTGATTAAAGATTTTGGATCAGGTATTGCCAAACATGATCTACCACGGATCTATGAAAATGGTTTTACCGGAGAAAACGGTCATCGAACTAGTCATTCGACCGGCATGGGACTCTATCTAGTCAAAGAAGTTACCAAAAAATTAAATTTTTCAGTTCAAATTGCCTCCCAACCGGATCGGGGAACCACCGCACAACTTATTTTTTCTCCCAATTACATTAATGTCTAACATCATCAAAAAGACATCTTGATTAAAGCATTTTTACTTTAATCAAGATGCCTTTTTCTTACAAAACTGTAAGGTTGATTAATAGACTGTAAGTATGAATTATACATCTTTCTATAATTAAGATAATCAAATGAATGAAAGGACCATCGTTATGACACTCTTACAACTCCATCATGTTCAACGAACTTATCAACCAAATTCATCCCATCCGGTTCAGGCACTCAAAGATATTAGCTTTGACGTTCAACTAGGTGAGTATATCGCAATTATGGGAGAATCTGGAGCAGGGAAAAGTACTTTACTTAATATTATTGCTACTCTAGAAAAAGCCTCTGGCGGTGAAGTAATTTTAAATAAACAAAAACTAAGTCGGTTAACGGCTGATGAAGCCGCACATTTTCGCAGAGAGCACCTTGGCTTTATCTTCCAACATTTTAATTTATTAGACAGTTTATCTAATCGCGATAACATATACCTTCCCTTGGTATTAGCATCCCAGCCATTAAAACTAATGCAAGAACGGATCGTTCCGTTAATTCAATTATTACATATTAAGGAAATTATCGATCGTTATCCAAATGAT
>DWZS01000048.1 GCA_019117445.1 Candidatus Limosilactobacillus excrementigallinarum
GACTGATCTAGTATAATAAACTTGCTGTTTATATTCACCGAAGTTTAAATAAGGGGGAATTGCCATGCAATACGCAGGAAAATCACCGGCTTTATGGGAAGCTATTCATCACGAAGAACAACGTCAGCAAGAAACAATTGAATTGATTGCTTCAGAAAATATCGTTTCGGATGCAGTCCGCGCTGCCCAAGGCTCAGTTCTCACTAATAAGTACGCGGAAGGCTACCCAAACAAGCGTTATTATGGTGGTTGCCAATATATCGACCAAGTTGAACAACTGGCAATTGACTACGCTAAGAAGTTATTTGGTGCCGAATTTGCTAACGTTCAACCACATTCTGGATCCCAAGCTAACATGGCGGTTTACCAAGCTCTATTACAACCAGGTGATACGATTTTAGGGATGGGAATGGATGCCGGCGGGCATCTAACCCATGGTTCTAAAGTCAACTTTTCCGGTAAGATTTACCAATCGTATGGCTATGGATTAAACCCAGAAACAGAAGAGCTTGATTATGATGCGATTCGTGAACTGGCCGTGAACATCCAACCGCAGTTAATCGTGGCAGGGGCATCCGCCTACAGTAAAATTATTGATTGGCAGAAGTTCCGGGAAATTGCGGATGAAGTCGGTGCCTACTTAATGGTTGACATGGCGCACATTGCTGGATTAGTAGCTACCGGGATGCACCCCAATCCAGTTCCAGTAGCGGATGTAGTCACGACGACGACTCACAAGACTTTACGGGGGCCGCGTGGCGGAATGATTTTGAGCAAATCACAAGAAATCGGTAAAAAGATTAATTCAGCACTTTTCCCGGGAATTCAAGGTGGACCGCTGGAACACGTGATTGCTGGGAAGGCTCAGGCATTTTATGAAGATTTACAACCAGAATTTCATGATTATATTGCCCAAGTGGTTAAAAATGCGGCGGCAATGGCGGATGAATTTAATAAGTCGGCCAATGTTCGGGTAGTTTCTGGTGGTACTGAGAACCATTTGCTGGTCCTTGATATTACCGATACTGGTTTAACGGGTAAGGATGCCCAAGCATTACTGGACAGTGTTAATATCACTACTAACAAAGAAGCAATTCCAAATGATCAACGAAGTCCATTTGTAACGAGTGGGTTACGAATTGGGACTCCTGCAGTTACTAGCCGGGGCTTTAAGGAAGCCGATGTTCGCAAAGTAGCCGATTTAATTGTCCAAATGTTGAATGAACCGGATGAAGAAACCAAGCAGGCAGTTCGCAATGGAGTTCAAGAGCTAACGGCAAAGTATCCAATTAACTAGAAGCTAAGAGAGAGTTAGTCATGACGAGAAAAGAAGAAGCGTACGAGTATATTCGGGGTGAGATTGTTCATAACCAATTTCGGCCCAATGAAGTAATTTCCGAAAATCAGATTACCGACAAGCTGAATATGAGTCGGACTCCGGTTAGGGAGGCACTAAAGCAGCTCGAAGCGGATGGCTTAATTGAAATGCGCGGGCGCGAAAATGTGGTTGCCCCACTAACGGTAGATGCAGTGCAAGAAGTGTATGAATTACGGAGCTTATTAGAAACTTTTGCGTTAAAAAAGACCATCAATCTGATTCCAATTGTTAAGTTAAATGAGTTGGAAGAGGCCTTTGAGCAGGCCGCTGCTAAAGAAGATTGGGATGAATACTTACAAGTGGATACGGATTTTCACGAGTTAATTACCCATATTGCCGGTCATCCACGGTTAGCTCAGTTTCTCAGCATTTTGAAAGCACAAACAGCGCGGACTCGCCACGTCAGTTCCTATAATCCCAATCGGATGAGTCGCTCACTGGAGGAACATAAAGAAATTATTAAATGGCTTCGCCAACGTAACCTGGATGAAGCTGAAAAAGCACTGGCATATCATTTACAACGGGTATATGATTCTGTACGTTCTTATTTGAATTATTTAAATGACTAGAAAAGAGATTTAGGATGTTTGCAATTCCATCGTTTGGTACTATTTGTTATTTAATTGCCGGTGGGGTAGTTGCCGGAATTTTAGCCTCAGCAGCTTCATTTGCTTCGCTGGCTTCGTATCCGTTATTGCTTAGTGTTGGGGTGCCACCAGTATTAGCCAACGTTACAAATGACGGAGCTTTGATCTGGGGAAGCCTGGGATCAATTCTAGGTTCGTTGCGCGAGTTGCATGGTTATTGGCGGCAAGTTTTATACTATGCATTCTTCACGGTGATTGGTTCTGCCATTGGTTGTTGGTTACTCCTAGCATTTCCTAGTGCAATCTTTGAAAAGGTCGTGCCGTTCTTCATTTTGATTGCAGGTAGTTTGGTCTTGGTGTCAGGTAAACATCAGCCCAATCCGCAGCGTCAACATACCGTCTGGGAACAAATTTTCTATACTGTTTGTCTGGTAATAGTTGGGATTTATGCTGGATACTTTGGTGCAGCCAGCGGAATTGTTGTTTTAGTGCTATTAACATATTTGACTGAAGAAAAGTTTATCGTGGTGAATGCACTGAAAAATGCGGTGGGGGCATTTACCAACCTCGCGGCTTTGCTAATTTATGCATTTACCTCGCACATTTTATGGTGGGATGCGATCCCGATGGCAATTGGCATGTTCATTGGCGGCTACCTAGGACCAATTGTTGTCCGTCATGTGTCGGCAAGACTGATGAGGTGGATCATTGCAATCCTGGCGGTCACCCAAGCATTGATTTACTTTAAACAAGCATACTTTTAATCATAATTACGAACGACGCTTCACTGGTGAACATCAGCGAGGGGTCGTTTTTAATTTAGTGAAATTTTAAGGTATTATCGTGTTAAATCAACTGATTGCGTTAAAGTTTGTGAAAAGAGCCACAAAAATTGTGAAAAAGGGTTGAATTATGAAAGAAGTTTGTTAGTATATTGCTTGTATACAAGTTGTCGACAAACTGTATTTATTGTGAGAAAGGTTATTATTGCACAATATTTGCAATTATCATTAATTTAAAATCATTATCTAATCTCAGGGGGACAGATTATGAATATCGGCAGTGCAATTGTTAAGACGTTCACGAATCAAGCGATCGTTAGCGCAATTACTTCAACCATTTTTATTATTTTACTTGGTTTCTTTTTACGGAAGCGGGGCGTTTTTGGTCCAAACTTCGGTAAGGTATTAACCAAAGTTGTATTGTCAGTTGCCATCGCGGCACTATCATTTAATTCCTTTATGCAACCAATTAACGAAAAGTCGATGCATCAAGGAATTGGCGTTTTGATTTGGGGATTTGTCATTTACATCCTCTTAATCTTCATTTCTCCATTGCTCTACTCTGGTCAAAAGCGTGACCGGAAAGAAGTAATGGGGATCTTAACGACATTTGGTTCCACCACTTTCTTTGGGATTCCAATTGTCGGGGCGATCTACGGCGCAGAAGGGGTCCTTTACAGTTCCATTTTTAACATTGGTTACCGAATCTTCCTTTACTCCTACGCTTACATTAAAATGTCTGGATTAAAGATGGAAAAGGACAACATCAAGAAGATGTTCTTAAACCCAATCGTGATTGCCACTTTGCTTGGGTTCATTCTTTGGCTAATTCAACCACTGATGCCAACAATTACGGTTCCATTGATGAAAAATGGAGTTGCTGCTGGTGGGATGACTCAAGTGGCTTTCTACCGGATTGATCAAACTGCAGTTTGGCTCTGGCGTCCATTAAATTACTTATCATCACTTGCTTCACCATTGGCATGGTTAGCGATTGGTTGTACCTTAGGTTCAATCTCGATTAAGGAAGCCGTTACTAACAAGCTTTCTTGGTACTACTCATTCAACAAGGTGATCATTGTGCCATTACTAAACTTGGTAATCCTCTTGATCTTAAATGCGGTTCACATCTTGCCATTAAACTACGTTGCCATCGCGACAGTTGTTATTATGATGGCAACGCCAACGGCAACGGTGGCGGCAGCATATGCAATTAGCTACGATCGTGAAGCGGTCTTGACTTCTAATGCATCATTGTTATCAACCGTTTCAGCAGTTGTTATGATGCCAATCTGGATTGCATTGTTAGGGATTCTCCAATCAGCAGGTATTTTCCACTAAAATTTAAGTATTGAAGAAGGGGAGCATCATCATGAAAATTGTTTGTTATGGGGTTCGACCAATTGAAGAACCATACTTTGAAAAATTAAACAAGTATGACTTTGACTTAAAGTTAGTGACTGAGTTTCTAACTGATGATAATGTCGATGAAGCCGAAGGCATGGATGCAATTTTAATCCGGGGTAACTGTGCTGCCTCAGCCAAGAACCTTAAAATCTTTGCTGAAGATTACGGAATTAAGTACGTCTTTACTCGTTCCGTCGGTTACAACCACATCGATTTAAAGGCTGCTAAGGAATTAGGAATTCAAATTGCTCGAGTACCTAATTACTCACCATATGCGGTTGCTGAGTTAGCCATGACGCTAGGAATGCAATTGTTCCGCCATACTAGTATTGCAACTACTGATAGTGCTGCAGGAAACTTCAAAGTAACACCAAATCTATTCAGCAAAGAAATCCATTCATCAACGGTAGGAATTATCGGTGCTGGTAAGATTGGGACAGCCGAAGCACGGTTGTATTCTGGAATGGGGACGAAGGTTTTGGCTTCAGACTCCCATCCTTCTAAGCAAGCAGCAGAATACGTGGAATTTGAACCATTGGATTATGTTCTGGCAAAAAGTGATATTGTTTCTGTTCATATTCCATATTTCCCTGGCGAAAACGAAAACTTCATTGATGCAGACTTTTTAAAGAAGATGAAGAAGTCAGCCATTTTAGTAAATACTGCGCGGGGTGAAATTGCTGATACGAAGGCTATTGTAGAAGCAGTTAAGAATGGTGAAATTGCTGGCTATGCTGGTGATGTTACTGTTGATGAAAAGGATATTATGGGCCATCAATTTGATTCTGTAGATGACATTCCAAATGCTGACGTTCGTGATCTAGCCAAACTTTATCCAAAGGTGCTTTTAACACCACACATGGGTTCATTTACTGAACCGGCTCTGGAAGACATGATTTCGATTAGTTTTGAAAACTTCCATGAAACCTTCACAACTGGAACCAACAAGAATGTTTTAGAATACGAAGGCTAATTTTAAAAGTAACTCATAAAAATGGGTTACTTTTTTATTTTGTACTTTACGAACGCATGTTTAATATAATATAATTCTATTTGAACAAACGTTCGTGAGGTGAGAAAATGATTACACAAGAAGAATCAGCCGGCGTATTTGCTTTTATTGACAATAAGTCCTTTTACGCCACCGTAGAATGCACTGAACGCGGCCTCGATCCTTTAACCACTCCCTTGGTTGTAATGTCTGAAGCGGCCAATACTGGGAGTGGTTTAGTTCTTGCTTCATCACCAATGGCTAAGCAGCGCTACCATATTACCAATGTAAATCGGCGTCGCGATCTTCCGGATGATCCTGATTTGATTGTGGTTCCGCCACGCATGAATTTATACATTGAAAAAAATGCCGCAGTGAATCGCATTTTTAATGAATATGTTGCCGATGAGGACCTAATGCCATATTCAATTGATGAATCTTTACTGGATTTAACCCACTCCTGGCGGCTCTTTGGTAATAATATTCTTGCGGTCATTCGTCAAATTCAGCAGGAAGTGTTAGCACGAGAGCAATTAGTTTTGACGGTCGGACTAGGTAATAATCCATTACAAGCAAAAATCGCTTTAGATTGTTATGCTAAGCATAATCGAGAGTTTATCGGTGTGATTACTAATCAGACGGTTCCTAGTAAAATTTGGCTTATCCCGAATTTAACGGATGTTTGGGGAATTAATCATCGTACTGCCGCCCGTCTAAATCGTTTAAACATTTATACCGTTGATGATTTAGCCCACGCTGATCCGTTTTATTTAAAAGCACAGCTCGGTATTATGGGAACCCAGTTGTATGCCACGGCATGGGGAATTGACCGAACCCAAATGATACAGCAGGTCAGAACTCGTCATCAAAGTATCGGTAATTCTCAAGTGTTACCCCGTGATTATCACCAGCGAGCAGAAATTGAAGTTGTTTTGAAGGAAATTGGGGCGCAAGTAGCAGCCAGATTACGAGCGCAAAACAAGCAGTGTCAGGGTATTCACTTATTTGTGAGCTATTCAATGAATGTGGTTGATGAAAATGGCCGGACTGGTTTTGCCCATTCATTAAAATTACCAGTATCGACAGCCGAAACTAATCAGATTAATGAGCAGGTAATCTGGTTATTCGAGAAATATTGGGATGGTCATGCCGCTGTTCGTCATCTAGGGGTTGCCTGTACCAGATTATCCAGCCGCGTGGGTGAACAATTGGATCTTTTTCATTCTCACGTTACGGAGCACCTTCAGTTAGAAAATACGATGGATAAACTACGACATCGTTTTGGCAAAACATCAATTATGCGGGCGTCCAGTCTGGAGAAAGGGGCAACCTTTATTGCGAGAAGTAAATTGGTAGGTGGTCACAGTGGTGGACAAAGTTTGGACTAAAAAAGCCGGCCAAAAAATTATTGGTCAGCTAGATCGCTATTTTAAAAACAATATTGTACAGGTTCGTTACTGGATCATCGTTAATTACTACGCTCCCAAAAACGGCTATACTTTCTTTTTTAATATTCGGCGCCCCCATCACTTTACTAGATCACTTCCCCTTGGCCAGGTAAGTAACTGTTCCTTCGACGAGTTAATCATTATTTTGAATGAAATTCGGACTAAATACCACTTTACATTTACTTATTATCACTTTAGTCGTAAAGAGCAACGGAGATTAAGTCAGGAGGTTAATCAATAATGCGCTATTACAATGATCAAGAAACATACCAAGTGGCGGAAAACTTTTTTAAATATTACTACCACGATCGAGGTAAGATGAAGTGGGGTGGATTTATCCTCTCCGAACATCGGAAAGCAATTCGTGATTTTCATGACGAACAACTGGATTATGGGAAGCGCGAACAACAAAAGTCAATTAGTCAGTAACTTTTGCCACCAATTTTCCGGTTACTCGGTGATCCTTAATTAATTGTAGTCCGTGTTTGATTTCATCAAACGATAGGACACGTTCAATCAGCGGATCAATTTTACCCTCACTGAGAAGTGCTAGTACTTCAGCATTCATATGGCCAAGATCAGCTTGCTGAAAAGGATTATCTGAACCATGCGCACCACCCAGGTTAACCGTTGCCAAGTTTAAGGCATGATCAAACATCAAATTCTGATCAATTTCTGGTACATCCACAATTGTAACTAGTGTGCCATTGTAAGCTAGCCGATGCAAATCACGTTCGGATTCAGTTTTACCAACCGTATCAATAATTAAATCAACTCCGCGGCCGTTAGTAAAATTCGCAATTTTTTGATCAACGTTTTCGGATTGGTAATCAATAATTACGTCAGGGTTAAGCTGACGGACAAACGGAATTTTCTTTGTTGAAACCGTAGTTAAAACCTGTAAACCGTGTAGTTGGGCGAATTGAATTGCTAGACTCCCAACGCTTCCGGCACCACCATGCACTAAAACAGTTTGGACGTTAGTAAGGTTAGGTTTGCGGTTAATGGCTGTATAGGCGGTTAAGGCTCCACAGAGGAGGGCCGCCACTTGCTCATAACTAACGTTTTCCGGCAACTTTGCCAGTTGATATTCCGGAACACTCACGTATTCTGCAAAACAACCTGCTTTAAAAAGGTTGCCGTCCCCTGAAACTCGATCGCCAACTTGCCAGTCATTAACTAGACTGCCAACTGCGACAATTTCTCCTGCGACATCTAGGCCAAGTGGGTGAGGATATATCCAACTATCAATGCCGCTTTTAACAATTTTATAGTCAACGGGATTTAATCCGACCGCATGGACTTTGACTAAGACCTGATTGTCCTTAACGGTGGGCACAGATGTGTCCATGATTTGTAAATCTTTAATACTATGACAATTACTATCTGGAACAACTAATGCTTTCATTTTTTCTCCTTACAACAAAATAAAAAGGACCTTGATAGCGGATAGAACAGTCCACCAAGCCCCTTTTATGAAAGTAGTATGTCATCTGTTAATTATATTAACATGGTAACGATTTCAATACAACGCTTTAATCACATTTAATTTTTGATTTTTGTAGGGTATCACCAATCATGTATCCTAAACCAGTTGAGATCCCAATGATGAGTGTTCCCTTAAGAATTTGAATTGCTTCATTTTTCATGATGAATCCCTCCAAACTAGGAATAAATTCAAATTACAAAATAATTTTATCAAATATTTCCATCATTATTACAAAGTGATTACAAACTTAAAGAAAGCTTTATGAATTAAAATAATGCGAGCATCAGCACAGTTGCAAAGATAACCGATTATGCTAATCTAAAACTAGTATTAGTGGAAGAGGGATTAATTATGTTTCAAACAGAATATACATTAGTACTAGTCAAACCAGATGGCATTCAAAGTCGCCATCTTGGAGAAATCATTACCCGAATTGAAAGGAAAAACTATCAGATTATTGCGTTGAAAATGATTGAAGCATCTGAGGATCAGTTACGACGTCATTATTCCGATAAAGTTGATCAAAGCTTCTTTCCGGAATTAATTCATTATATGCAGGAAGGTCCAATTGTTGGCATTGTGGTTGCGGGAACTAATGTTGTGAAAGAAATTCGTAAAATGGCAGGCGCAACGAATCCTGGCGATGCAACTCCTGGAACAATCCGTGCTGACTATGGTCGTGAATGGCCAGATGGGGTGCTACGTAACGTAGTTCATACTTCAGATAGCGTAGTCAATGCCCAACGGGAAATTAAAATTTGGTTTCCAGAACTAAAATTGTCAAAATAAAAAGGGGCTGTGACATAAGTCCCCAAATTAGAAGCTCCATTCGGAATTTGATAAAAATTCTGAATGGAGCTTTTTGATTATTTAAATATTTTGAGAAAATGGACGGCCTTCCGGCCATTTTCTTCATGTTTA
>DWZS01000049.1 GCA_019117445.1 Candidatus Limosilactobacillus excrementigallinarum
TGAATTGATTCAGATTAACTGGTATCTGAATTCACGGCCTCTCAAATGTTTGAACTGGCGAACTCCAATTGAGATCTTCTTGCTTAATCTGCGTCATTAAATTTGTTCAAGTTATTTATTGCAATCTGCCATTAATTAAAAAATGTCAATTATTAACCTTTTCTTTTAGTCCTGATGCATTTCTTAAGCCCAGGGTTCGTGATATACTGATAACCACAAAATGACGATTTGAGGACAATAAGATGATTTTAAAAATAATTTTAGGGCTCGTGTTTGTCTGTATTCTTTGGCTAGCAATTGAAATCTTTATCCATGCTAAAAAGGATCCAACGAGTCGGCCGCTTAAGTTTAACTTGATTGGTTTCCTAATTGGTTTGATCACTGACTTTGGTGACACATTGGGAATTGGTAATTTCGGTACCACCACTACTTTCTACCGTTTTACCAACTATATCCCTGATGAGCGCAAATTACCGGGAACCCTCAATGCCATCCAAGCCATTCCAACAATGACTGAATCCTTCTTCTTTTTAACTGCCGTTCCCGTGGAATTAACTACGCTGATTCCAATGGTGATTGCCGCAGTGGTCGGTGCCTATTCTGGAAGCCGGATTGTGGTTCGGTGGGAAACCGCAATGATCCAAAAGGTAATGGCGATTGCCTTAACGATTACTTCACTCTTGATGTTAGCTAATAAAATGGGCTGGATCGCCCTCATTGCCACCGACAATAGCGCCTACGGTTTGCATGGCTGGTTGTTAGTGATTGGAATTGTGGGTAACTTCATCCTTGGCGTATTAATGACTGCTGGGGTTGGGCTTTACGCTCCATGTATGGTTTTGGTCTACCTATTAGGGATGAAACCAATCGCCGCTTTTCCAATTATGATGCTTTCCTGCGCATTATTGATGCCGGTAGCTAGTTACAACTTTATTCAAGAAGAGCGGGTTTCCTACCGAGGAGTCTTTGGTTTCTTGATTGGTGGAATTCTTGGAGTTTATGTTGCAGCAACCTTCGTAAAGAGTCTCCCTATGAAAGTCCTGACCTGGCTCATCGTGTTGGTATGTCTTTGGACAGCCCTCCAACTTTATCGTTCATCCGTTGCCAATCAAAATAAATATTAATAATAAGCTTCAAAAGGTCCAGCGTTCGATATTCACCAAGCGCTGGACCTTTTTGAAAGTTAATTTAATTAGGCAAAAACAGTTAAGACTGCACCCACAACAACGAAGCATAGTCCGATCATGGTGTAGCGCATTTCAAATGATGACTTGGTTTCCTTTAGGAAGTAAATCCCTCCTAATGTCGAAATCAAGACGTTCATTTGACTAAAGATAAAGGCAACCGTAATCCCAATTGCCCGTGCCCCAAAGATGTAGCTTAGTCCAGCTACTCCCCAAAGCAGTCCAGAAAGGACGTTAGCGTATTGCCCACGTTGCTTAAATACTTTCGGACCTTCCGTCATCAATTGGTAAATTGTAACACCAAGCAAGATCCCAATGGTTTCCGGTAAATAAATGGCAATGGAATCAGTATGGGCCAACACTGGGAAGCGTGGAAAAGCAGAATAAACAATGTAACCAAGCGTGGTTACCAGTAAGAATAAGATGTCCTTAATCGCTACTGACTTGCCTGCCGACTTATCAGTGATGGAAGTTAGCATCGCGCCGATCACCACTAATGCCAAGGCAATAAAACCAATCACAACTTGCCTAGTCCCCGTCCATTCATGGAAAATACATACTCCAACTAAAGTGTTACCAATTAACTGAAAAGCTGTTGAGAGGGGCATGGTATTAGACACCCCAATCTTTTTCATGGAAGCAAACTGTCCAAATTGTCCAACTGACCAACAAGCTCCAGAGATCACTGCCACAACAAATGGTACCAAATCAATGGACGGCCGCATCAATAACATACTAATTATTGAAACAATCAGTGCCCCTAAACCAATCCCAAAAACTTGATTACTGGAAGAGCCACCAACCCTTGTCGTAAATAATGGAATAATCCCCCAACAAATTGCTGGGATTAAAGCGATTAAATAACCCATTGTCTATTCAACTCCCTCTCTTAAAATCATAACTTTAACAGGATACAATGAAAGCGCTTTCATAAATTTTTCTCATTTTTTCATTTATCGTCAGAACGATCTGGAAAGTAGACCGTGAAGGTTGTTCCGTGATTAACTTTACTCTGAACGGTAATTTTTCCGTGATGTAATTTGACTAATTGACGAACGAGTGACAATCCAATTCCAGATTCTCCATACTTCGTATTCATTCGGGAGCGATCTGCCTTATAGAAACGTTCCCAGATGTTCTTTAATTGTTCTTCCGTCATGCCGATTCCTGTATCCTGAATCGTAAATTGCGCTCCTTTGGGGAGGCGTTCACCACGGATTGTAATCTTTCCTTGCTGGGTAAACTGAATTGCGTTTTGAATAATGTTAAACATAATTTGCACAAACCGGTCATAGTCAGCATACGTCCGTAAGGGATGCGGAGTCTGAATCACAATTTGATCATCCTGTTCCCGGGCGTTTGGCTCCAATTGATCCTTCAAGTTAGCCAAAACTTCACTGGCATCGAAAATTTGCCGATCCATTTTAATTTGATTGGTCCGAATCTTCTCATAGTTCAAATTATCATTTACCAAACGGATTAAACGTTTCGTATCTTTCTGCATCAATTCTAAACTATGCTTACGATCCTCTTCCGGAATGGCATCATAAATTAAGCCCTCCAATAGACCGTTAATGGTAGTCAATGGCGTCCGCATTTCATGAGCTGCGTCAGCGAGAAATTCTTTCCGCCGCTCTTCCTGTTCCTTGATCTCTTCTTGCGAAGCTTGCAAGGAATCCGCCATTTTATTGAAGTTCTCACTTAATTCAGCTAATTCATCCTTTCCTTGACTAGAAAGATGGATATCATAATTACCTTGAGCAATCTGGTTCGTCGCAGTTTTCATCTTATCGATTCGGCGGGTTAATGATCGTGCTAGAACGAAGCTAACTAATAACGCCACCACAAGCGCAATCACAAAATCCCATAACATCCGATGAAAAATCTGGCCATAAATCTGGCGCGCAGTCGACGAAAATGTGCTAATGTTAACGACCGCCACTAATTTATGATTAAAGAAATATGGTTTCAGCATTCCAATCATTTGTGGCACCGGTACATTCTGGTGTTTTTTTTGCATCACCTTTTCATCCGGGTATGCAATTCGCTTTTTGATAATCTCGCCCTTACGCAGTTTTTTCCAATCCTGCTTATTAATCCGCGCTGAATATCCTTGACTATTATCGTAACGAGTATTACCTTTGGCATCCAAAACTGCAAAATAAACGTTTTGCCGCGATAATAATTTAGATTTAGAGTCAATCGCTTGTTGCTGAAAACCCACAATTTGATTCGTCTTCCGGTTAATAATTACTTCGTCATCTTGGATGAGACTGTCTGCGTATTGGCTAAGCTGAAACCACGTTTGATGATACATGGTTTCATTAGCAACACTGACAAATGAAACCATTAAAATGGCACACAGCACCACCACCACCGTGGTAAAGCCGAGAATTTGCCGCCATATTAATTCCATTGGTCTTAGACCTCACTATCGTCAAATTTATAGCCGACACCCCAAACCGTTTGAATTACTTTTGGGCCGACCTGTTCAATCTTTTGCCGCAACTTCTTAATGTGGGCATCCACGGTTCGTTCGTCACCATAATATTCATAATTCCAAACTAATTGTAATAACTGTTCGCGGCTAAAGACTTGCTTAGGTTTAGAAGCTAGAGTCTTTAGCAAATCAAATTCTTTGGGAGTTAAATCTTTAATTGGCTGATCATTCAAAAAGGCTTCCCGAGTCTTCGTGTTTAATTTAAAATGTGGCGTTTGAATATCAAACTCTGGTTCACTAGCCGGTTTCTTATTACCGTCATTTTCCATTGCGATGCGGCGATGCAACGCCTTAATGCGCGCAATCAAGGTCAGCGGACTAAATGGCTTCGTAACATACTCATCCGCCCCCATTTCAAGTCCCAACACTTGATCACTTTCTGAATCCCGTGCCGTCAACATAATAATCGGTACAACTGGTGAAATTCGCCGAATATCGGCCGCTACTTGCATCCCATCTTTTTTCGGCAAGTTAAGATCCAGTAATACTAAATCCCACCGTTGAGGATTTTCATTAAATTTATCGACTGCCTTTACCCCATCATATACAAATTCAGCCGTCCATTTTTCTTTTTTAAAAAACATTGCCATCATTTCACAAACCGAGTGATTATCTTCGACCATTAATATGTTCATGACTGCACCCCTTATTTTATCTTTAGTTCTACATTATAATTAATTGTTTGCAAAGTCTATGAAGATTTCTTGAATTTTTTGAAATTCCTGTGGGTTGTTGCTATAATGTTTAATACACCTTTTGGGGACGTTTTTGGATTCGACGGGTATAGGTTGAATCTTAATTGCACTTCGAAGGTTGCGTCTTCGTAAAAACGCTCAGTTTTTAAATTATAACTGCAAACAATAATTCAAACGCTTACGCATACGCTGCCTAGTCGGTAAGCATGCGTAAATCCGGCCGGGCTCGTCCATGGTGCGTTACCGGGTTTCATATTTAGTGGACTAACGTTACTAATTTCCGTTTGTAATTAGTAAAAGAGATTCATCAAGCTAGCTGATTATGCGTGCCTTGATTAGCGGCGTTTTAATTAGCGAATTGTAAATAGTTAATCTATGAGTGTAGAGATTAGGATGGCAATATGCTCGGACGCGGGTTCGATCCCCGCCGTCTCCATAATAACAAAGCGGACTGGAAATCTTTTCCGGTCCGCTTTTTTAAATACTTTTCTCAACAAAAAATGACTCCAAATGAGTCCATTCAAAGTCATTTCATATATTAATTTGGGTGATTCATAAAGTCGTCTAGTCGCGCTTCTTACCCAAGCCAAGGCAGATGGCTAGGCTAGCACTGGCTAAGCCAAGTAATGCGAGCACACTGTTTTGGTTGCCAGTTTGTGGCAATTGGGTAGCATGTCCTTCTGTTGAAGCAGCGACACCCTTGCTAGCTGCCTGATGTTGAACGAATGACTTTGCTGAAGTTGAACCAGTTTGCTCATTAACACTTTCCGACTGATGATCTGGCTTCGTCGGCTGATCAGGCGTCTGTGGAGTTGGTACTGTGTCCTTTGCCAAATGTACTATCTGCAGTGAGTGTTCCGCGCTGATGGTCAGCACTGGTTGACTGCCAACATAATGGTAACCATCTGGTAAAGAAAGCTTAATCGGGTCATTTTCCTTACCTTCCTGATGGTCGGTTTTAACAACGTTCCCTTCCTGATCAACATAGCGAATTACGTTGAGAACCGGTTTGTCAGGCACGACCTCTGGAACATCGGTTTGACTGTAACCAATATTTACAACCGTATCTGAAGAATTTGGAGTGACCGTTTGTGCTTCAACAACAGCCTGACTTGGCTTATAACCCGCATAGGTTGGAGCCGTGAACGAAGCCCATTGATGGTTGTCGTTAGTTAATTCACTCCAGGAACTTTCATCTGCCGAGTTATTCCCAGTCAAAACCTTCCAAGGCGCATCGTTTAGCGACTGACCGGTAATGGCATCATAATCACCAAACTGCTGGAATTGAACGGTTTGCTTAGTCGTAACAACGTTGCCATCTGGTTGCGTAACGTTGATGGTCCGCGTTTTAGTAAGTGGTGTTTGGTGAAGAGCCCCAGATTGTTTATTAATAACAACAAATTCGTAATTAAGACCATCCTCATTACCAACAGTGTCGTCCAATAATGGATAGTCATCGCTACTCTTAATTTGATGTAATTTGCCATCGTTACCAAAGTAGCCATAAATTTGATAATTGTCAGCCGATACACCAGCATTCTGAAGGTATTGACTAAGCTGTTGTCGAGCAAAATTATAAATAACGTTTTTATCATAGGTTTGCCCATAATTAACTGGCGTCAACGCCGTCACGGCATTACCAGATGGCCGTTTATCAGCGTAGGCATTATATAAGTTGCCGTTCATGTCTTTAAAAACAAGGTTTACTGGAGCACTCATGTAGATTTTATTGGCGTTGGAATTGTAATCCTCGGTGGAACCTTTACTGCCATGATAGGTCACAACCATTGTTCCCCGTTGAATTGCGGTCGTAACTGTCGCACCAGTCAGGTAGTAATGACCATCACGCTCAATTATTTGGTCGTTAATTCCGAAAGGAAGCGATGGACGGTATCCGGTTGGTACTCCAGAAGGCAGAGCTAATTTTTGGTCGGGGATAGTCAATGAGTGACCATTTTGAACCAGGTAGACGTTCATAATTGGCCGATCACCGTCTGGTAGCGAATAAATAGTAACCCGGGCAATGTAACGGAAATAAAGATCCTGATTACCCGTAACATTGTCAGCAGCGTCAAGGTGAATGCTTGGTACTGCGACTCCGTCCGGAACATAACCGGTCGGCAATGTCCAATCAAACGAGTCCCAATGGCCGTTCACTGACTGCTGGGTAATGGTTTGTTCAGTTTCCCTAACAGTTTGGCCATTATAGGTAAAACCACTGGCCTGGATGTGAATAACCCGGTTGTATTCTTTGTCTGGAGTGGTTTGATTATTTACCACCGGCTGATTATTGTTAAGAACCGGCTGGTAATTAGCAGTCTCCTGAGACGTTTGCGTAGCACCGGTGCTGTTTGCTGCATCGTTAGTGAAAGATAAAGTAACAATTTGTTTGTTTTCTTGACTAGTGGTTAAGTCTTTCTGCGCATCACTAGTCGTTGGCATTACCGGCGTTGCTGAATTTGTTTGATCAGCATGTGCGACCGTCATCCCCATCGTCAGAGAAAGCAAGAAGGCAGAACAGCCGATTACCCATTGTCTTTTTTGTTTATACAATTTATATCGCTTGATAACATTCATATTAATTCCTCCAAATAAGAAGTGCAACTATTTATAAAATAGTGTAACACAAATCGGGGGGTGCAAGGAGCACTATAAATATTTCAATATCCAGACAAAAAATATCATTATCTTAACTAAAAAGCAGTATCAGGTTTTATCCTTGATACTGCTCAATGGTCGGTTGAATTTGATATCGTATTATAAATACTTTCTGGCCTCTCGAATGGACAAGGCATTAAGTCCTTCTCGATGTGTCTGAAGAAACTGCTGTACCCACTTCGGGTTGGTCTTAGAATAGTCACGTAGCGCCCAGCCAATCGCCTTGTTAATAAAAAATTCCTTCCGGTCAAGGTTATTTTCAATAATCTCAGCCAGGAGGTTAATATTCATCTGTTCTTTACGCAATAGCTGGTGTTCAATCGCCACGCGTCGCATCCACTGGTCATGATCCAACGACCATCTTAGCATCACTGCATCTACAGCCGGTTCACGCAATCCTAGCTTGCCTAGTGGTTTAATAAGGCTATCAATGGTATCCCACCACTGCTTGGTTCTTAAATAAGGTTCAATTCGTGGTAAATCTGCTAATGTTAAAAACTTCTCCATTTGCCACAAATAATCACAAACAAAATATTGCATTTCCCGATGGGGGTCAGCCCAAGCCTGGTCCAATAATTGCCAATCAATTCTGCCATTTCGACGTTCAATCAGTAAATCTTGATGGTAAAGTCGTCGTCGAGCGGCGCTTTGGTACCCGTAAAATTCAAACTGATTCCGCATATAAGCCGCCATTTGTTGTGCCAATTTCTGATTTGCTCCCTGTGCAAAACGCGTTTTTAAATCTTCATATCTCACAATCAATTCGCCAACTTTCTCTTTTCTCAGCCCTTTATTATGCCGATAATTGAATTGCCCGTCAACTTATTCCCGCTTGAAAATGCTATAATTAACAACGGTGAAATAATTGACGTTTTAGATGAAAGGAGATCTTTATCATGGCAGTTAATCCACAAGTGGCGCAGGATGTTTGGAAAGACGCCGGCAGCAACGTGCTTTTTACCACCTTTGAACTTAAGCGAGAGGATCAAGCGGCAGAGCAAGCAGCAATTCAAGAATTTGTCGACCGCTATCAAGCAATTATCCGCTCCATGCGAATTCGTGCTGAAAAAGCCAATGTGCGCGCGGCACTCGGCTTTAGCAACGCGGCCTGGGACTATTTATTCCCAGACGCGCCAAAGCCAAAAGAATTGGAAACATATCAAACATTGACCGGACCTAAGTACTCCATGCCAGCAAGCAAGGGCGATATTTTTATTCACCTCCGGGCCAATGAAGAAGCGGTCTTATACGAAATGATGAGTCAAATGCGGCTCTTCTTAAAGGACTTCACGACCGTCGTGGATGAAACGAAGGGATTCCGCTACTTTGAAGGGCGAGCCATTATTGGGTTTATCGATGGTACCGAAAATCCCCAAATGGAAGACGCTGCTAATTACGCAATCATCGGTGATGAAGACCCCGCCTTTGAAAACGGCTCATATGCCTTTGCCCAAAAGTGGCGTCATAATATGGATATCTGGAACCACCTCACCACAGAAACACAAGAAAAAGCCGTGGGCCGCAAGAAATTCTCGGACTTAGAATTAGCTGATGATGAAAAGTTCAAAAATGCCCACAATGTAGCTTCACAAGCAACGATTGATGGAGTCGAGCAAAAAATCGTCCGTATGAACGTCCCTTACTCTGATCCAGCGAATAACAACACGGGAACCTTCTTTATTGGTTACTCTCGGTACTGGAAGGTTACCAAGACCATGTTGCAAAACATGCTGGATCAAAATGATTATTTATTAACCTTCTCTGACATTTTGTCGGGACAACTCTTCTTTATTCCATCCCGCCCACTTTTAGATAAAATTGCGGACGGTGAACTAAATTAATTCCTCCCAACTAAAAAGATTCACAGCTCGTAATGAACTGTG
>DWZS01000050.1 GCA_019117445.1 Candidatus Limosilactobacillus excrementigallinarum
CTTACCAAGCAAGTTTTGACGGAAACGTCCTTGCTTACCCTTTAGCAAGTGTGAAAGAGACTTCAGTGGACGATTACCTGGTCCGGCAACTGGACGCCCACGACGACCATTATCAATTAATGCATCAACTGCTTCTTGGAGCATCCGCTTTTCATTTTGAACAATGATACCTGGTGCGTTTAACTCTAATAAACGTTTCAAACGATTGTTACGGTTAATAACCCGCCGGTATAAATCGTTCAGATCAGAGGTAGCAAAACGTCCCCCTTCTAGCTGAACCATCGGCCGTAAATCAGGTGGCATAACTGGAATAACATCCATTACCATCCATTCAGGCTTGTTGCCAGACTTGATGAATGCTTCCAAAATATCTAAACGCCGAACTGCTCGTGTCCGCTTTTGACCGGTTGCATCTTTTAACTCAGCCTTTAATTCGTCAGCTTCTTTTTGAAGATCAACATCCTTCAAGAGCTTCTGAACCGCTTCTGCACCCATTTCTGCGGTGAAACGATCACCATATTCGGCCTTCTTATCACGATACTCTGCTTCCGTCAAAAGTTGTTTCTTTTCTAAAGGAGTGTCACCTGGGTCCAGAACAACATAAGATGCAAAGTAAATTACTTCTTCCAAAGCCCGTGGACTCATGTCCAAAACGAGGCCCATCCGTGATGGAATCCCCTTGAAATACCAGATATGTGATACTGGAGCAGCTAATTCAATGTGTCCCATCCGTTCACGGCGAACTTTAGAACTAGTAACTTCAACTCCACAACGGTCACACACTAATCCCTTAAAACGAACTCGCTTGTACTTACCACAAGCACATTCATAATCTTTGGTTGGACCAAAGATTCGTTCGTCAAACAGACCTTCTTTTTCAGGCTTCAGAGTCCGGTAGTTAATCGTTTCTGGCTTCTTTACTTCACCGTATGACCAACTACGAATCTTGTTAGGTGAAGCCAACCCGATCTGCATACTTTCAAAATTATTGACGTCAATCAAAGGGCTGTCCTCCTTTTTTAGTCTTGCTTAGCTTCATTTGGTTCAGCTGACGTTGATTGATCAGCATTTGCCGTTTCTTGTTGTTTTTGTTGGGCGTGTTGCGCTGATTTACGCACATCAATCACATCTTCGTCCATGTTTTTAAGTTGTACTTCTTCATGGTTATTGTCGAGCACCTTCATGTCCAAACCAAGAGATTGAAGTTCCTTAACCAATACCCGGAATGATTCTGGAACACCTGGTTTTGGAATTTGATCACCATTAATAATGGCATCATAAGTATTAACCCGTCCAACAACATCATCTGACTTGTAAGTCAAGATTTCTTGTAAGGTGTAAGCTGCACCATATGCTTCAAGGGCCCAAACTTCCATTTCACCGAACCGCTGGCCCCCAAATTGGGCTTTACCACCAAGTGGTTGTTGGGTAACTAATGAGTAAGGTCCAATTGAACGTGCGTGGATCTTATCATCAACCATGTGAGCTAATTTCAGATAGTGCATAACACCAACGGCAACTCGTTGTTCAAATGGTTCACCAGTCCGTCCATCATAAAGGATTGTCTTCCCATCTGATGGCAAACCGGCTTCCTTAACGGCATCCCAAACGTCCTGATCAGTGGCCCCATCGAAAACTGGAGTAGCAATGTGAATACCTAATTCACGAGCCGCCATTCCCAAGTGTAATTCGATAACCTGACCAATGTTCATCCGTGATGGCACACCCATTGGGCTTAACATGATATCGATTGGCGTTCCGTCTGGCATGTATGGCATATCTTCTTCTGGAACAACGATTGAAACCGTCCCCTTGTTACCATGCCGACCAGACATCTTATCCCCAACCTGGATCTTCCGTTTTTGGGCAATGTAGACTCGGACCATCTTGTTTACACCAGGTGACAGTTCGTCCCCGTTTTCACGAGTGAAGACTTTAACGTCTTGGATAATTCCGCCACCACCATGAGGAACCCGGAGTGAAGTATCACGAACTTCACGGGACTTTTCACCAAAGATTGCATGCAGTAAACGTTCTTCTGCTGATAATTCAGTAACCCCTTTTGGTGTAACCTTACCAACTAAGATATCACCATCATGAACTTCAGCTCCAACCCGAACAACACCATTTTCATCCAAATTCTTTAATGCATCAGCACCAACATTTGGAATTTCACGAGTCATTTCTTCGGGTCCTAGTTTAGTCTCACGAGCTTCTGATTCGTAAGATTCAATATGAATTGATGTATAAACATCATCCTTCACTAATCGTTCAGAAATTGCGATGGCATCTTCGAAGTTATAACCTTGCCAAGTCATAAATGCAATCAGTGGATTTTGTCCTAATGCCAATTCACCTTGTTCCATTGATGGACCATCAGCCAAAATATCATCAGCATCTACATGTTCACCAACTTTAACAATTGGACGTTGGTTATAGTTCTTACCACCGTTTGAACGGCGGAATTTCATTAGTTTGTAAGTATCAAGAGTGTCATCATCACGACGAACACGAATTTCACGTGCATCGACATATTCAACAGTTCCGGAGTACTTAGCAATTAAGGCAACCCCAGAGTCATGAGCAGCCTTATATTCAATCCCCGTTCCAATCAGCGGAGCATGAGGATTAATAAGCGGAACAGCTTGCCGCTGCATGTTGGCCCCCATCAACGCACGGTTAGAGTCATCGTTTTCCAAGAATGGAATACATGCAGAAGCAACAGAAACTACTTGTTTAGGAGAAACGTCCATGTAATCAACGTTTTCAGCGGTAGTTGAAATATAGTCGTCTTTATCACGACACATAATTTCATCTTCGGCAAATGAACCATCATCATTTAGCTTAGTGTTTGCTTGCGCAATGATGTAGTTATCTTCTTCATCCGCTGTTAAGTAGTCAATCTTATCCGTAACTTTATGAGTTTCCCATGAAACCCGCCGATAAGGTGTTTCAATAAAGCCATACTTATTTACTCGTGCGTAAGATGATAAACTGTTGATCAATCCAATGTTTGGTCCTTCAGGAGTTTCGATTGGACACATCCGACCATAGTGCGTATAGTGAACGTCCCGAACTTCATATCCAGCACGATCACGAGTTAAACCACCAGGTCCAAGGGCAGAAAGACGCCGCTTATGAGTCAATTCTCCCAGTGGGTTAGTTTGGTCCATGAATTGTGAAAGTTGAGATGAACCAAAGAATTCCTTGATGGAAGCTACAACTGGACGAATGTTAATTAATTGTTGTGGAGTAACCGTATTGATATCTTGGATTGACATCCGTTCACGAACAACCCGTTCCATCCGTGCCAAACCAATGCGGAATTGGTTTTGTAACAATTCACCAACAGAACGAATCCGCCGGTTACCTAAGTGGTCAATATCATCAGTTGAACCGATTCCTTCTTGGAGATTAAAGAAGTAGTTTACTGAAGCAATAATATCAGCCGGTTGAATGTGCTTAAGTTCCAATGGAATATGGCCGTTGGAAACGATTGGCACAACTCGTTCTGGGTCCTTCTTAGAATAAACCAGAATCTTTTGGAGCTTAACTGGTGCAGTTACTACAGCTTCATCAGAAGGTGTGTACGTCACCATCTTAAAGTCATCGCTTTCAAGAGCTGGTTCTAACTTTTTAAGGACTTCTTTAGTAACTACATCACCCTTATTAGCTAAAATTTCACCAGTTTCTGGGTCAGCCAAGGTTTCAGCCAAGGTTTGTCCCAATAAACGATACTTCATCTTAAGTTTCTTATTTGTCTTGTAACGTCCAACTGGTGCCATGTCATAGCGCTTTGGATCAAAGAAACGCGCGGTCAAAAGACTCCGTGCAGAATCCGCAGTCTTCGGCTCACCTGGACGTAACCGTTCATAAATATCTTTCAATGCTTCTTCAACACGGGAGTCTTCAGCATCTTTATGAACATCCTTATCCAGAGTTGCGCTCAGTGAGTCAGAATTACCACCGAGCATTTCAATGATTTCATCATCTGAACCAAAGCCCAGTGCACGGACTAACTCTGTTAATGGTAATTTCCGTGTCCGGTCAATCCGCACATATGAAATTCCCTTAGCATCCGTTTCGTATTCCAACCATGCACCACGGTTAGGAATGAAGTTGGCACCATAACTTGGCCGACCATTCTTGTCAGTTTCTTCATTATAATAGACCCCTGGCGAACGAACTAATTGAGAAACGATTACCCGTTCTGCACCATTAATAATGAAGGTCCCTTGATCAGTCATTAGTGGGAAATCACCAAAGAACACATCTTGTGACTTAATTTCACCAGTTTCATGGTTCGTTAAGCGCAATGTGACGTGGAGTGGTGCTGAATAGTTAGCGTCATGTTCACGTGCTTCATCAACTGTATACTTAGGTTCCATAAGTTGATAATCAACGAATTCCAAAGAAAGTTTCCCCTGGAAATCATCGATTGGCATAATGTCATTAAACATTTCCCGGATTCCCTTATCCATAAACCAATTATATGAATTAGTTTGGATTTCAATCAGGTTCGGTAGATCAAGAACTTCCTTAATCCGAGAATAACTACGACGGGTACGGTGTTTACCGTATTTTACTAAATGTCCGGCCAAAGTATTCACCTCTCTAATTTGTTGGGTAAGTTCAACTTGCGAAATATTACATTTTGATTACATTTTGGATAAAATGCAACTTTTGGGCAAAAAAAATCCAAAAGCAGCTGGCAACTACCTTTGGGATTTATAAGGATTGCAATGGACAATAGATCATCACAACCGTTGAACTTACAGTTAAATACTGTTAAAGTATAATCGTTTTTTCTAACTAAGTCAACTGTTGCGACACTAAAAAAGAGGTTAGCTCATTAACTAACCTCTTTTATCTGAACGTGATTTCTTAACGCTGATTCAATCCGTTCATAAAGATATCTAAAATAATCCGGTTACGTTGTTCTTGTGTAATAGAACGGCCACCAAACTTTTGAAATGAATTAAACATTGGACTAAGACTAGCAATAAATAGCTCCGCAGCTTCTTTCGGCAACACATCCGGCCGCATCTTGATGTCAGGTTGCTTAAAGAACTCAGAAACTGGCTCAATGTAATCAATCATAAAAATTACATTTAATTTTCGCTTTGAACTTTGGCTAAGCAAGTCCCCTGCGCTTTGCCACTGTTCATAGATATCTTTTGGATGTAGACGTAACAGGGTCTTAGCTAACTCCCATAAACGTTCTTCACCTTTTAGTTCGCTTTCCCGCATCACCTTATTTACTTCTTGACGAACCCGACTTCCATGACTAGTCATTACATCTAAGAAGAGTACTTCCTTATCGTTAAAGTGGTGATATAAAGCGGGCTGGGTAATTCCGATTTCTTTAGCAATATCACGGGTGGACGTCCCCCCAAAGCCATTATTCAAGAACAACTTAGTTGCCGTTTTCATAATTGCTGTCCTGGTTTTTGCTAATTGTTCAGATCTTCTCATATTTCAAACGAGCCTTTCTCATATTCAGTTTAACCAAATACCAACTATTTTAGTTTGCCAAAATAATTGTACATTATTTACTCATTTTTTCAATAAATTTTCGCGAACTTTATTTCCTAATCAAATCTACTGTTCTTCATCATTGAACAGCCAACGGATGTTTCCTACCAGCTTTTTGACTAGTAAAAGTTAGTTTTCCTTGGCGAGCACCCACCGTGACCGTAGCAGCATTCTCAACTTCACCAGAAAGCAATGCTAAGCTAAGCGGATCTTCTACTAATGTTTGAATGGAACGACGCAGTGGTCGAGCACCATACTCTGGGTTATAACCATCTTGGGCAATCAGATTGATTGCGGCGGGAGTAAATTTCAATGTGACATTTTGCTCTGCCACCCGCTGGGTTAGATCCTTTAATAGTAATTTGACAATTTGATGGAGATCATTCTTTGTCAAAGAATGGAAAACAATCGTTTCATCAATCCGGTTCAAAAATTCAGGCCGGAAATGTAACTTTAGCTGTTCCTGAATGGCTGCTTTCATCGCTACATAGTTATCTTGGAGATCCTTAGCACCAAAGCCAACTGTCTTTTCATCTCGAAGCTGGGTAGCTCCTAAATTAGAAGTCATAATTAAAATCGTATTTCTAAAATCGACTTTACGACCCTTCGAATCAGTCAAGAAGCCATCATCTAACACTTGCAATAGTAAATTAAAAATATCAACATTTGCTTTCTCGACTTCATCAAGCAGCACGACAGAATATGGATGTTGACGAACTTTCTCCGTTAATTGGCCACCTTCTTCATAGCCAACATATCCCGGAGCAGCTCCAACTAACCGACTAGCACTGTACCGTTCTTGGTATTCTGACATGTCGATACGAATCATGTTGTCTTCCGAGCCAAACATTTCTTCTGCTAACGCCTTAGCTAGTTCCGTCTTACCAACACCAGTTGGGCCTAGGAACATAAACGAACCAATTGGTCGGTGAGGATCCTTCAACCCGCTCCGTGCTCGACGAATAGCCCGCGCTAA
>DWZS01000051.1 GCA_019117445.1 Candidatus Limosilactobacillus excrementigallinarum
GACCTTAATGAAGGCCTTTGCGGAAGAACGTGGCGTTCCAATGGATCAACTATGGTTAGGCGGAATGGATTCATACAAGAAAATGGGCGAAACCATGTAATACTCTTACTCTTTTATAACCAAAAACAACCTCCAGGCTTCAAGTCTGGAGGTTGTTTTTTAATTAAATTCAAGTCGAAAACCAAAATGTTGATTTTCGCCGATCAGCCGGTCTGCATGACGTTTCATCACGTGACGACGCTTTCCGAACATCATCCAAATAGTGATTGCGATAAAGAGAATCATTTGAAGCACTAACGTAAGCCAATCCATCGCCCCAGCATTTCCACTCATCATGGTTGAATTTGAAGCTGTAAAACTGGTCCAATCCAAAAGAAAATGCATCAGCATCGGAATCCACAGTTGACCAGTATAAAGATAAACCACCGCATAGAAGAGTCCTAATGAAAAAGCACTGAGCACCTGAACCGTGGTCATTGAAAAACTTTGGCCAAACAAATTAAAATAGTGAATTAAAGCAAATAACGCGGAACTCAGCACGACCGCATATGGGATCCGGTTGGTAAATTTACGAAATGCATACAATGAACAACCTAGAAAGCCAAACCGACATAGTGTCTCTTCACCAACTGCCGCTTCAAAAGCTTGCATCGTAAAGGTCCCGGTTGGTCGCTTCCATACTAAATGATATGACGTTAGAACCGTTTGCCAACGGTCGCCAGTGCCGTAAGCGTTCCAGACTGTAAACCATAGGTCAGCAATAATCAAAATTGCTAATACGATCCAGCTGAATCCCCAACCAAACTGGGGCTTAATTCCTGGCCATGAAAGTTTCCATGCCCGCATGACCGTCGTTACCATCACAAAATAGGAAATAGCACCGACAGCACCCGTACTGATCAAAACAGCAAAGGCATGAGGGCCAGTAAACTTAAGCGGAAGTGCAATTCCCATCGCCAAAACAGTATTAAACCACCAGAACAGATAAAAGATACGGGCAACTGTCCACTGCAACTGTCCACCAATCTCACTGGCAAATGGTGCAAACATTACAACATAATAAATCATCCCAAGCGCAACAATTCCCCGCGCAGGTAATTGTAAACGGACAATCAAGATCCGTGTTACCATTCCCCAGACTATCGTTAAAATCAATGGTTGGCAAAGTGCCTGCACCCAACGATTAATTAATTCTAACCAATGGGGTTGCCGATCTAAAATCGAACTTACAATTGCCAACAGCATTATTACCGCAACCGGAATAATGACAACGACCATACGAATTCCATGATAAGCTTCCCATGCGCCAATCAATAGTAATAGGAATAAAATTACTGCCGATTGAGCTAAGTACCAAATGTGGAGGTAATCTCTTCCTGACATTTTAGTTCCTCCATTCAAAAATAATTGCTACTTCGATAATAACAAACTACAGAACTAATCAAAAGCCTAATTTAAAATTGCGCATAAAAACACCCCAAAGCTCGGATCTTCCAAACCTTGGGGTAATGTTTATACGACTACTCCGTAACCGGCGTCTTTTTTACGGTTCCTTTAGAATCCTCCTTGGAGTGACGTTGACCATCCCTTTGTTGACGATGACCACGATGATTCCGACGGTGACCATTCCCATGGTGATCACGATGGTTACCGACTTCTTTACGACGTTCATCATCATTTAAAATAGTAACCATTGGAATAATAACTGGCCGACGTCCAGTCCGTTGGTAAAGCAATTTTTGTAAACGACTAACAATCGTACGGTTAATTGCTCGCCGGTCCGCATGGGCATGATTCTTGAAGGTATTGAGAATCGCCCAGAAAACTTCATGATTAGCGGCCTTGATCAACTCTTGCGATTCATGCATATAAACGAAGCCGCGAGAAACGATATCTGGACCAGCAACAATTTGCTTATCCTTCATATCAATTACCGCAATCGCCGTTACAACCCCTTCTTCTGAAAGCATCCGCCGTTCACGAATTTCAGGGTTCCCAACGGAATCATTGACGTCCCGACCATCAATATATACGTCACCCATGCTATCAATATGATCAGCAATTCGACAGGTATCCTTGGTCAGTGCCAAAACATCACCATTTTGCAAAATAAAACAATGATCCTTCGGTACTCCCGTCAGTTGCGCTAGCTTGGTATGAATCTTCTGCATCCGGAACTCTCCATGAACTGGCGCAAAGAACTTCGGCTTCATTAAGCGTAGCATTAATTCTTCATCAATCTGGCCACCGTGCCCAGAAGTGTGGATATTGTTCACGTATCCATGAATAACTTCCGCACCGTCTTCCTCTAATTTATTAATGAGGGCATTGACGCTAATGGTGTTCCCCGGAATCGGGTTACTGGAGAAGACAACGGTATCTCCTGGTTGAATACTGATTTGTCGGTGATTACCGTTAGCAATCCGGCTTAATGCTGCCATTGGTTCACCCTGTGAACCGGTACACATAATCATAACTTCTTCTGGCGGATAGGAGTTAATTTCATTTGGATCAATTAATGACTTTTCTGGAATCTTCAAGTACCCAAGCCGTTGACCAGCCTCGATGGCATTCTCCATACTCCGGCCAAAAACAGCAATTTTCCGTCCCTGTTTTAAGGCTGCATCCACTGCTTCCCGGAGACGGTAGACATTAGAAGCGAATGACGCGAAGATAATCCGGCCCTTAATTCGTTCAAATACCCGCCGAATATGAATATCGACCCAGCGTTCCGACTTCGTAAACTGTGGTCTTTCAGCGTTTGTGGAGTCTGAAGTCAATAGCAAAACACCTTCTTCACCCAATTTCGCCATTTGTTGGAAATTAGGTGCTGGCAAGTTACCAACCGGTGTCAAATCAAACTTGAAATCCCCAGTTTGGACAATTGTTCCTTGTGGAGTATGAACTGCTACCCCAAGCGTATCTGGAATGGAGTGCGTAGTCCTGAAGAAACTAACCCATAATTTCTTGAAATGTACTGTATCAAATTCATCAACTTCGTGTAATTCGGCATCACGGAGTAAATGTTTTTCCTCTAACTTACCCTTAATTAAGGACATTGCAAATGGTCCCGCATAAATTGGGGCATTGACCTTTTGCAAGAAAAACGGTAGTCCACCAATGTGGTCTTCATGACCATGGGTAATAAAGATCCCCTTAATCTTGTCCTTATTTTCAACTAAGTAATCATAATTTTGAATAACGTAGTCAACCCCAAGCAACTCGTCTTCGGGGAAAAGAACCCCGCAATCAATAATGACGATTTCATCTTGGAATTGCACACAGTACATATTTTTTCCGATTTCACCCAGTCCACCGACTGCGTAAAAGGCAACTTCATTATTCTTGATTTTTAACTTTTGCATAATACCTTCCCTTTATCTTTATTTTATAACTTGTATGTATTACCCAAAAAGGGTACGGCAAAAGAGCAGCCATAGTTTACTGACTACTGAATTGATTAATATGTGAAACAAACTCGTTATATTTTTCCGTTCAAAGTAACTAGTGTTAGTTTACCACAAGTGTGATTTCTTGAGAAGAACCTTGTCTTAATGATTGTGGATTGCTCCATCTAATGAACGGTGATAAAGCAGATAAACAATAATAATAATGGGTACTAAGAGCATCATTACTGGATAGTACCACCGAACTGGTAACGCACTATCAATAATGCCACCCATAATGGGGCCTAGTGACATGGCGATATCTAACCCCAGATAAAATGTTGATGACGCTAATCCTTGTTCGTTTAACGGAGCCAAGAGCAAGGCTGTTGATTGAAGAACCGAATAAATGATTCCGTAACCAACTGCCATGCCCGCAGCTCCCAAAGCCATTTGCCAATTATTATGCATCATTGCCAACATAATTAAGTAAAAAATCATCGCTACCGTACTGGCCAACAGCCACCAACTAAATTTAACCGTATCAAATAAATTTTTAAGCACGATCCGCAGAACCAATAAAATTACGGCATAAATCAAGAAGTAATCACCAACCGCTACATCTAACCGGCGTTGAGCCACATACGTCACTATATCGGCTTGGGTTGCAAAATAAGGCAACGCAAAGAGCGTAGTCAAGATCGCAACTGGCAAGGCATCCCACTGGATTATTTTAAATGACTGTTTGTGGTGAACGCTGCTGGTTGGTTGGCCCTTTTGACCAACAAATTGAATCATTACTACCATTAATAATGCCGCAGCCGCAGAAAAAAGCATGGCAACCCGGAAGCCCACCTTCTGATAAATGTTAATCGAAATTGCGGGGCCAATGGCCATCGCCAGAGCATTCATCAATCCATAAAAGCCCATTGCTTCACCAACGTGCTCCCGCGGTACTAAGTACGCCAACCAGGTCGTCATACAAACGGTATCCAAAACGTACCCAGTGCCATTAATGAGTCGAAAGACCAACAGTAATTGACTATTCGGGGTTATCACATAACCTAAGACACCAACTAAAATCAAGATGCCGCCGATAAAGGACAAACCATACTTTGAAAAACGGTCTGTTAGGTTTCCGGCGACCGGGCGGAGAAACATCGCGGCAATACTCATAATACCAACGATTACTCCAGCCAGGGTCGGCCCAGCACCTAGACTCCTCGCATAGCCATTCATTAATGGGGTCACAAACATTGTACTGAACATAAAAAAGAACGAAGCGGCCATCACCAGCACAACATCTCGACTATATACTTTTGTTTTCTCCATTCAACTATTCCTTAACCTTATTAAAAACAAAAGAGTGGGCGCCAAAATGCCACACTCTTACATTCACAACTAATCTTCAACCGGTAATTGTTCATGAATTGCTTTTTCCCAAGCCGTCCACGTTTTTGCCGCTTCACCATTTGGTTGATATTTCATATCAAGTTTTGCTAACACCCGATCAAATGACGAGCCAACCATGCGCGCACTAAGCGGTGCCAATTGGTCAACAGTTTGGTAACTATTTTCACCAAGTAAGTGGTTAATCATTGCCAAATCGCGATCATCAGCCAAATTGGAAATTACTTCTAAATTATCATTTTTAAATTCACGAACGTAGTAGTTAATAAAACCTTGGCGGGCCTGCTTTTGGGCATCCGCAGTTAAATCCGTATAATTAACTAATTGCTCACTCACAATTGTCATTCCCTTTCAAGTTAATCTCGTTAAATCTAGAATACCACCATGAAAACGATTTCGTTAAATTAATTCTGTTGCTCCCGTAAAACTAGCTGAGTCTCACCATTCTGATCAACGATCGCCACTACTCGTTTTCCTGGGGCATTAGCCACCACTCCCAGATCAATTTCGACCTGCTTACTTTTTTCCCGGACGTCATGGATCCTTTTCATCATAAACGTCTTCACACTTTGATGAAGGTCCCGTTGCTGGTTTTGTTTTTGGAATGCGGTTGCCAAAGTAAAACCTTGATCCAAGTAAAATTTAATTCCAGCAACCGTCGCCAAAGTTTTTAACGTGTATTTATGGCTTTGATTTTTCTGATTCTGCCGCGAATGGATATACCCCTTCTTTTCCCAATAACGAATCTGACTTGGTGAAACTTCGCTGGCTTCACACAATTCGCTAAGTGTGATTAATAACCGATCGTCAAAGAAGACCCTGCGTAATTCGTTTACCATTGAACTCATAGATTTTCCCCCGAACTTTTTATGTTGATATAATGAGTATCACTTTTTTTAATCTCTTTGTCAAATAATTTGACAATTAACCCAAATAATCTTATATTGGTAAATACTGTGAAAAGAAAGAAGGGGTTTAATTGGCTACTCAAGATCAACCTATTGATATCAATGGCCAGCCATATAATCGGCCACTCATGGTGGCAATTTTGCTAATCGGCTCATTTTGTACCTTTTTAAACCAGACCATTTTGGCAACTGCCTTTCCAGCATTAATGAATGCTTTTAATGTGAATACTTCGACAGTTCAATGGCTAACTACAGGCTTTTTAATGGTCAATGGGATTATGATTCCGGTCAGTGCCTATTTAAGCAATCGTTTTAATACCAAGTTACTGTACATGTCGGCAATGATTATTTTTGAACTTGGTACCATTATTGCGTGGCTCGCACCAAATTTTGCCACGCTCTTAATTGCACGCTTGATTCAAGCGGTGGGCGTTGGCATTACCATGCCACTAATGCAGACCATTATGCTGACAATCTTCCCACCAGAACACCGTGGTGCAGCGATGGGGATTAACGGACTAGTAATTGGCCTTGCTCCTGCGATTGGCCCGTCTTTATCTGGTTGGGTAATTGATAATTATTCATGGCGATACCTTTTTGCGATGATTATCCCAATCGTCGCAGTGGTTATTATCTTGGCACCATTTCTTGTAAAGAGTGTCATCCAAACTAGCCATCCTAAATTAGACCTACCATCTTTAATCGTTTCAACGATTGGCTTCGGTAGTATGCTCTACGGATTTTCTACCGTTGGCGATAAGGGCTGGCTCGATCCTGAAGTAATCATCACCATTATCGTTGGTTTTATCCTAGTCGGGGTATTAATTCTTCGCCAAAATCATCTTGAAAATCGTTTCTTAGATTTCCGTGTCTTCAAGACTTTTGAATTTTCTTTAGCCACCGTTCTAAGTTCGATTACAATGATGGCCATGGTTGCCGTGGAATTAGTCATTCCAATGTATCTTCAAATTGTGCATGGCCTTTCTGCTTTCCATTCTGGATTAACCTTGCTGTTTGGTGCCTTATTCATGGGTGCCATGAGTCCGATTACTGGGAACCTCTTCGACCGCTATGGTGCACGCCGCCTTGCTTCAACTGGAATGTTCATTTTACTAATCGGGACCTTGCCATTTGCATTCGTTAACCGAGATACACCAACCGTTGACATCGTAATTCTCTACGGGATTCGGATGTTTGGGATTTCCATGGTTATGATGCCCGTCACCACTTCAGGAATGAACGCCCTTCCACTTTCATTAATCGCCCACGGGACCGCTGTCAACAACACAATGCGGCAAGTTGCAACTTCCGTTGGGACGGCTATCCTCATGTCGGTATTGACTAACGTTACTAAACATGCGCAACCGGCTAAGTCACTACTCACGAGTGCCCCACTACAATACAAATCAGCAATGATTAATGCGACGCTCAAAGGGTACCAAGCTTCGTTCTGGTTTGCCGTTGCCTTCTCTCTCATTGGTTTTCTAGCAACGTTCTTACTCAAAAATCAGAACGCACACGATTTACTAATCGATAAGGAGGTTAATGATTAATGCTCATCTATCTTTCATTTATCATGGCCGTCGGTCTCTACCTCTGTTCAATGTTCTTAAAAAGGGGCCGGCGCGTCGGCGTGATCGTTTTTGCAACCCTGTTCGTCCTGACCACGGTGGGCGTCACCGCTAATTACTCCCATCATTGGGGAATGAAAAAAGTAACCACCACTAAGTCACAACGCATTTACTCAGCAGCGGGAAAGAACTTGCCGATTAATTTGTACCAACCCGTTGGCACTTCTGGTAAAGATAATGTTTTCATTTACAAGACCACTCCCCATCAAGGCAAGACGATTCATACTCAAGCGAATGAACTAACTTATAGTCAAGCCAAAACCAGTACTACTAACACCGCTTATTTAACTACTACGGAAACCCGTTGGCGTTACCAAAACGGTTTTTACAAATTCTTGTTCATTGGAACTGGCATGCAGAATAAACTGGTCCACCGGACAAATACCCTTTATTATCCAAAGGGCTACGTTCGGCTCACGGTTAAACAAGCCAATCAATTAAAAAAGCGCATGACTAATTCAAATCAAGCAACATCCGCAATCAAACAGCAAATGACGACCTACGTACAGCAAAAGATTGCCGCTGCTAATACTCGTGACCCCCAGAAGATCAAGCAAATTAGTCAACAAGCGCAACTTGAATTTCAAGGCCAACTAATTAAAAAACTTCTCCAATAACGATTAAAAGAGGCTGGGAATTAACTATTATTTTCTAGCTTCTAACTAAGAAAATGCGAACTATGATTTTTGATTTAATCAAAAATTGTAGTTCGCATTTTTGGTTATTTACTAAAAAGGGTCTTAATTGGTTGATCATT
>DWZS01000052.1 GCA_019117445.1 Candidatus Limosilactobacillus excrementigallinarum
TAAGCTACCACGACGATCATTACCATGATCACCAGGAGCGTATGGACGCCGAGCTAATTCCTTACCAGTACCTGAAAGTGAAACACCAAGGCGACGAGATAAACGCCAACTTGGACCTGTATAACGAGACATAAATAAATTCCTCCAATATTATTAGTTGGAGTAAAATAATCCGATTGTAAGGTCACATTCGTGCATGATGATTGGATCGTTCACCCTCGCAGCCGGGTTACTAAAAACACCAAAACGGCATCATCATGTTGACGAGCTTGCTCCTCACTGCTGCATTATTTTACACAAAAACTATCATACTATAGTGATACGCCCTAGTCAATGCAATCTTGCTTAATATTGAAATGAAACCTTTAAATCGATAAGCATTATCCGACTGAACGGTAAAAAAATTATAATTTATGATATAATTTGAAGCGATGTAAGATTTTCACAATCTTAGTAAATTTGGTTACGATATTTTAGGTGGGTTTAACGATATGTTGCAAATTTTAATTGGTATTTTAATCATTGCATTGATTGTATTAGCCGTGATTTTCTTCTATCAGCGACGAGTTAATTCGATGATTAAAGAATTGACGGAACAATTAGAGAATTTAAATGTTGATCAGTTAGCAAAGGAATTAGCGCCGGTTCATTTAGAAAGTTTAATGGGGGAATCACTCAAAAAATTTACGGCACTTCGCAAAGATTATGATGACAACTTTGTGGGTAAGTACCAAGAAGCTCAGAAATTGGTGAAGGACATTCAAGCTAATCTACATGGAATGAGTGTGTTTAGTACCAATCAACAGGTGAATGAACTTCGTGCTTTGGTAACGGCGTTGACCAAAGAAGAGCAGAAGCTGCAAAAGCAGGTTGATGAACTTAACCATGCAGTCAAGGCTCAGGATGAGGCGATTAGAGAGTTGCGCCAACAGTATAATCAGTTTGGCCGGACGTTAGATGAAAAAGCCTTTGACTATGGTGATAGTCAGGATGAATTACAAAAACGGCTAGTCAACTTAGAGAAAAAGTATGAACACTTTGCAGAAATTGCCCGACGCGGTGATCATGAGGCCGCACAGGAACTATTGAATGATTTGCAAGAACGGACAACTGCATTTAAAAAGCTGATTCAAGAGATTCCTGGCTTATATCGTCCCTTATATGCGGTTTTTCCAGATCAGTTGAAAGAATTACAAAGTGGTTATCAGAAGTTAGTAGATCAAGATTATCACTTTAGTGAAGATGACATTGATCAGCAAGTTGAGCAGTTAGAAAGAGAACGCCAAATGGCGCTGAAAAAACTCACGAATTTAAATATCGCTCCAGTTAAACAGGCTAATGAAAACCTGGCAAAAAAAATTGATCATTTATATGATGTTATGCAAAAGGAACTGGATGCCAAACCGTTGGCAGAAAAGAATCAACCAAAAGTGATGAATCATTTGAACCATGCACAAAAGCAAAATCAGGAACTAATGAATGAGTTACAACGGTTGAGTAATAGTTATACATTGAATAATGATGAAATTTCGGATACGCGGCAATTGGATGAACAACTAAAGGATATTGCAAAGCAGTGTCAGGATGATCAAGCAATGCTTGATAAACATACGGCGATTTTTAGTGTTATTTGGGAACGTCAGCAAAAGTTAGAAAATAATCTTTTAGAGATTGAAAAGCAACAGAAGGCCATTAATGATGGTGTAGCAAGTTTGCAAGCTGATGAACAACGTGCACGCAAGGCATTACAACGGTTTGTAACCGATATTCGTGCAACAAAACGCCGTGTAGAAAGTTTAAACCTACCTGGAATTCCACAAGATTACTTAGACTATTTCTTTGTGGTGAGTGATGAAATTACCAAATTATCAACGGCAATGAACCAACAACAAATCAATATGGAAGATATTACGAAACAATTGTTGATTGTCCAAGATGATTTGGAAACGTTACATGATAAGACCGATAATTTACGTGATAGCGCTGCTTTGACTGAGCGGATGATTCAATATGCCAATCGGTTAAGCACAACCAATGATACGATTGACCAAGATATTCAAAAGGCTCAGGAATTATTCAATCGCCACGAATATTCGTCGGCATTGGAAACGATCGGTACGGCCCTGGAAGAAGCGGAAGCTGGTTCGTTTAAACTAATTGAAAAGGATTATTACCAACAGATGAAGAATTAAAACTAAATAATAAGGGCGATTCAACTCAGTAATGAAACAGTTACGGCTTGAGAAATCGCTTTTTTAGTTACCAATAGTAAGTAATGTTTGTTATAATCAAACGATGACTAGAAATTGGTAAGGGAAAAGGGGGATTAGTTTGATCTATTTCGATAACAGTGCAACAACGCAGATTAGCCCGGAAGCTTTGACAACTTATAATACGGTTAGTCAAAAGATTTGGGGAAATCCATCGAGTTTGCATAATTTAGGAGAAACTGCATGGAACCTTTTGCAGCAATCACGCAAACAGATTGCTGATTTATTCAGTGTTCAACCAGGAGAAATTGTGTTTACAAGTGGTGGTAGCGAAGGTGATAACTGGGTTATTAAGGGAACTGCGTTAGCAAAACGGCAATTTGGTAAGCATATCATTACCAGTTCGGTTGAACATGCAGCCGTGAGAAATTCGCTTCACCAATTGGAAGAATTAGGGTTTGATGTAACCTATCTCCCTGTTGATGGAGAAGGACGGGTAGACCCAGCAGCAGTTCAAAAAGCTATTCGTCCTGATACGATTATGGTTTCAATCATGGCTGTCAATAATGAAATTGGCACTGTCCAACCAATTAAAGAAATTGGTGAAATTTTGAAAAACTATCCACGGATTCACTTTATGGTAGATGCCGTGCAAGCGATTGGCAAGGGATTAGATGATGTTGTCTTTAGTGATCGGGTGGACTTTGCAACGTTCTCTGGACATAAATTTCATGCACCACGTGGAACTGGTTTTGTATATAAAAAGAATGGTCGCCAGTTAATGCCACTAGTTAATGGTGGCGGTCAGGAACAGGGCCTTCGTGGTGGTACCGAGAATACTCCTGGTGATGCGGCAATGGCCAAAGCCATTCGGTTAATGAAGGAAAAGGAGACCGTGACGGTTCAGCGGGAAAGAGAAGTTAAGCAGCGGATTATGGACCATATAAAAGGTTTTCCTCACGTTAAGATATTCTCGAAAAATGACGCGGGGTTTGCCCCACATATTTTGTGCTTTGCAATTGTTGGTGTACGGGGTGAGACTGTCGTACATGCCTTTGAAGATCGGGGAATTTATCTTTCCACGACCAGTGCATGTTCGTCCAAAAAGGACACGGAACCGAGCACCTTGTCTGCAATGAAGGTACCGCAAAATGTTGCAGAATGCGCAGTTCGGGTTAGTTTGGGTGATCAGAATACGTTGACAGAAGCTGAACAATTTAACCAAACTTTTGATGAACTGTATGCAGGTTTTAAAAAGATTTTAGATTAGGAGGCGGCTATGCAATACGATGAAATAATGGTTCGCTATGGTGAACTGTCTACGAAGGGACGCAATAAGCGGCATTTTATCGATCGGTTAGGCACCAACGTACGGGATGCGCTTCATAAATTTTCCAAAGTGAAAGTTCATCCTAATCCTGACCGGTTGCACGTGATTTTAAATGGTGAAAATAGTACCGAAGTGATGAGTCATTTAAAAAAGGTTTTTGGAATTCAAACTTTCTCACCGGTATTAAAAGTTGCTAAGGATTATCAAGCAGTTTGTGACGCTGCAAAGGAAATGTTGGCTGATCAGATTACTGAACCAACAACTTTTAAAGTGGAAACCAAGCGAAGTGACCACCACTTTGAAATGGATACTTTTCAAATGAATCGAGAATTAGGTGGGTTCATTTTAGACCACTTTGGTGATCAATTGACGGTAGACGTTCATCATCCGGATATCACGGTGTGGGTAGATATCCGACTAGATGGGATCTATTTAAGTAGTGAGGTCATCAAGGGTGCTGGTGGATTACCAGTTGGTACAGCTGGAAAGGGAATGATGATGCTTTCTGGCGGAATTGATTCTCCGGTAGCTGCTTACCTAGCATTAAAACGTGGTGTTTCTCTAGAAATGGTTCATTTTTATAGTCCACCTTATACTAGTGAGCAAGCGCTTGCTAAAGCCAAAGAATTAACGGGTAAGTTGGCGCATTATTGTGGGAGTATTAACTTTATTGAAGTTCCATTCACTGAAATTCAAGAGACGGTTAAGGAAAAGGTCCCGGAAGGCTATTTGATGACCATTCAACGGCGTTTTATGTTACGGTTAGCAGTGGAAATTGCTAATCGGCGGAAGGGATTAGCGGTCTTCAATGGTGAATCCCTTGGTCAAGTTGCCTCACAGACGATGGAAAGTATGCGGACCATTGAGGAAGTTACTAATTTACCGGTTTTACGGCCAGTCTTGTCGTATGATAAAACGGAGATTATTAAGATTGCCGAAGAAATCGGTACTTATGATTTATCGATTTTGCCATATGAAGATTGTTGTACAGTCTTTACACCGCCTTCTCCAAAGACCAAACCACGGATTGATCGGGCACAAAAGTATGAACAGGTCTTGGATATTGATGGCTTAATGCAACGTTCGCTTGATGGAATTAAAATTACTAAGATTCACGCTGGTGATGAATTTCTCAATCAAAACGAGGATGTCTTTGCTGAATTACTTTAAAAAAAACGATGGGATTAAACCGCTAAGGGTTACATAATCCCATCGTTTTTTGGACCAGTCTTTATTTGGCGATCCACAGAGCAATGATTGCTAATACCGCTGGTAAAAACTGGATTAACCAGATTTTTTTGGTTGCGGTAAAACCACCATAGCAGGCGACCACCGCAACGAAGGATAGTAATAATAGTTGGATACTATATTGCACTGGGCCACTAAAAAGCCAAAAACTAAGTAACAATGAAAGGCCCAACATACCGTTATAAATTCCCTGATTTGCTAGAAGGACGCGAACTTCAGGGATTTTTGTGAAGTCTGACGATAGGTCAAAAGATTTTGCTTGCTGTTGGGGCTGACCAAACATTTCTAAAAGCATAATGCCGAGGTGCTCGATTCCAACCACGGCGACCAAAATAGTTGCAATTATTAACATTATTTGCTCCTTTTCAAATTTAGTAGGTTAATTATATGTTTTTTAGCTCCTTAGGGAAAGAGTTTGTTATACTTAGTCTAAGTTAAGAATTTTAGTGAAGGAGTGTTGTAAGATGGAAATCACAATTAATGGTGAACAGCGTCAATTAGTGGGCAATCCACCAATGGTTGGTGAAGAATTACCTCACTTTAAAGTTTTTGATCAGGATAACGAAAAGGTAAAGACGAGATTCTTATTTGGCAAACCAACGTTACTGAGTGTGGTTCCAGACATTAACACTCCAGTTTGCAGCTTACAAACAAAGAAGTTTAACCAAACAATGGATCAATTTTCCGGAGTAAACTTCCTCACGATCTCTACCAACCGAATTGAAGATCAACAAAAATGGTGTGCAGCAGAAGGTGTTAAAAAGATGAAGCTAGTGTCTGACTATGAACAGTCATTTGGCTATGCCATGAATTTATTAATTCCGGATGAAGGTGTATTGGCACGGTCAGTATGGGTGGTCGACGCAAATGGCAAGATTGTTTACCGTCAAATTGTGAGTGAATTAACTAATGAACCAGATTATGATGCGGCACTAGCGGAATTGAAAAAGTTATTGTAGATGATTAAGCAAGATAGTTAACTGGTGGAAAAGTCGACCAAATTATGCTTAATTTGCTTTCAAAAAAGCTCGTCCAATTGTGACGAGCTTTTTTGTTTATGAACCATTTAAGAAGATCATGTTAAGTAAGAAACCACTATAAAAAGTGCCCCCCGGATTTTAAACTATTCGGTGCCGACGCTAACAGAGTTGCATTGTTCAATTTTTGTCCAGCTGCCAAATATTTATTTCTAATGTTTTTTGAAGGAATTATTTAGTTCAATTGCCGATATACTTAACAATAAATTGCCCGAAATTAATACTTGACGGAAATTGATTATTTAGCTAAGATACACTTTAATAAGCATTGACCGAAAGAGTAGTAAAGCGGTACTTAGATAAGCGAAATCCTGATGGTGTGAGGGGATTAGTTAAACTTTATGAAGGTAGTTCGGGAGCTGATATGCTGAAGCTATTAGTAGGCATATCCGGTTCATTTACCGTTACTAAATGGTAAAGTGGAGTATGCGTTGCTGCATACTTAATTTAGGTGGTACCGCGAGTAAGCTCGTCCTATTGTAAGGACGGGCTTTTTTGTTTTTACCACCATGAAAGGAAGTTTTTAATTATGGCAGACCAATCAAAAGAAATGTCAACCAAGTACGATCCGACTGCCGTTGAAAAGGGTCGCTATGCTTGGTGGCAAGACCATGGATTCTTTAAACCGAGTGGTGATAAAAAGGCACACCCGTATTCAATTGTGATTCCGCCACCGAATGTTACTGGTAAGTTGCACTTAGGCCATGCTTGGGATACAACCCTGCAAGATATGATTATTCGTCAAAAGCGGATGC
>DWZS01000053.1 GCA_019117445.1 Candidatus Limosilactobacillus excrementigallinarum
AATTACATGATATCAGGAACGATTTCCTGTGTATACATAAAGCCGGACAATGAATCTAAATCTGATTCATCGTCCGGCTTTTTTCGTAAGGCTGATAGTTTTTTCCCAGCCTCAAAGGTGAAAACAAATCTTTTACTGTGTAAATCAAAACTGTCTTGAAAGGACCTTTCACCTTCAATTATTGACAAAAAACGTTAAATGTCACTATACACAATCTAAAATATGTCCAAAAATCTAAACTTTTTCAAGCTGAAATGTCTAATATCTTAATTTTGTTAAGAAACTTTAGCAGCCAACGAAGAAAAATAAAATATCCTTAATTAATCAAGATGGTAGATGTTTTCACTTACAAAGCCAATGTAATCGGTTACTTCCAATTGGTTCTACATTTTTTTAGAAAGGAAATTAAGCATTATATGTAAAATTATTTTACAAAAAAGGAAAAGTGTAAATTCAACAAGAAATAACTATCGCTGCTTTATTTAAGTAAGTGAAAATGGTAACAAAAATTATTAGTTTTGGTTTTAATGCTTATTCCAATCGTGGCCTGAAGCTAGGGACGATTCTTAACTAATGGTCCATAATAATTTATAAAGAATGTTCAATATTTCACTTTATTTTTGCCGAAATTCTGCTATGATAATAGACGTAAACGATTTCAAGCAAGAAAAAAGGAGATTTTTGCACTATGAAAGCTGCTGTTATTAATGATCCAGTAGACGGTTACGTTACTGTTAAAGATGTTCAATTACGTGATTTGAAGCCCGGCGAAGCATTAGTCGACATGGAATACTGTGGACTTTGCCACACCGATCTTCACTGTGCTGCCGGTGACTTCGGTAAGAAGCCTGGTCGGATTATTGGACATGAAGGGGTTGGCCGTGTATCAAAGGTCGCTCCTGGTGTTACAAGCCTTAAAGTGGGTGATCGTGTTTCAATTGCCTGGTTCTTCAAGGGTTGTGGACATTGTGAATATTGTTTAACTGGTCGTGAAACTCTTTGTCGGAATGTTTTGAACGCTGGATATACTGCTGATGGTGCGATGGCTGAACAATGTATTGTTCCTGCTGATTACGCTGTTAAGGTTCCAGAAGGACTTGATCCAGTTGAAGCTACTTCATTAACTTGTGCCGGTGTTACTATGTACAAGGCTTTGAAGGTTGCCGATATTAAGCCTGGTCAATGGGTATCAATTGTTGGTGCTGGTGGTTTAGGTAACCTCGGGATTCAATTTGCCCACAATGTTTTTGGTGCACATGTAATTGCCGTTGATGGTAACCCTGACAAACTGAAGGCTGCTAAAGAAAATGGTGCTGAAATCTGCATTAACCGTCATGACAATAATGTTGATGAACAAATTCAAGAAAAGGTTGGTGGGGTTCATGCAGCTGTTGTTACTGCTGTTACCACTGCTGCCTTTGACCAAGCAGTTAACTCACTTCGTCCAGATGGTAAGCTAGTTGCCGTTGCCCTCCCACAAGGTGATATGAAACTAAATATTGCCAAGACTGTTCTTGATGGAATCATCGTTGCTGGTTCGTTGGTTGGTACTCGTCAAGACTTAGCTGAATGTTTCCAATTTGGTGCCGAAGGAAAGGTTCACCCAATTGTTAAGACTCGGAAGCTTTCAGAAATTAACGACATGATTCAAGAATTGAAGGACAATAAAGTTGTTGGTCGGAACGTTGTTGACTTTGTTCACAACAAGGACTAATATTTAAAACAATTTAAAAACAGTTCGCAATGATAAATTGCGGGCTGTTTTTGTTGTCTTAAATATGACTCAATGATGAATTGGAATTGCTCTTTCATTGAAAAAGCTGTGTCTGTTATAATGTTATTAAGATTAAGGTCAATATTAGTCAGAGATGGGGATGAGAAAATGGAAGAGAAAAGTATCTCAGATATTATTGAGAAGTATTTAAAATCGATTTTAGCAGATGATGAAAAAGTAGAAATTCGTCGTTCTGAGATTGCTAATCATTTTGACGTTGTTCCATCGCAGATTAATTACGTCATCAAAACACGCTTTACATTGCAAAATGGTTATTTAGTACAAAGTAAGCGGGGTGGCGGTGGTTATATCCGAATTGAACGGGTTAATCTGATTGATGATGTTGATGTACTAGATATGCTCATCAATACAATTGGCCAATCGCTAACGGAAAATGATGCGTTTACGATTGTTCAAACGTTATATGCAGAAAAGGTGATCTCGCAGCGAGAGGGTGATTTGATGTTGGCAGCTCTCTCCAAAGAAACCCTTGGTGTAAGTGCGCGACAAGATGCAGATCAACTGCGTGCTCGTGTGCTCGTTGCCTTCTTAAATCGTCTTCGTTATGAAAGCTAACTGAAAGGAGAACGCTTATGGCAGATTATTTGTATACTCCTAATGCTCAATCCGCTTTGAATATTGCTCAAGAACAGGCGCGGTACTTCAAACATCAGGCAGTTGGGACAGAGCATCTCTTACTAGCGTTGAGTTTAGAAAAGAATGGGGTTGCTGCAAATTTATTACGGCAGTTGAATGTTACAACGGATGATCTTCGGGAAGAAATTGAACGTTTTACAGGCTATGGGACGATGACTAATATGACTGCCGATAGCTATTTACCATACTCTCCTAAAATGCGAGAGGTGCTCTCGGTAGCCGGTCAGTTAGCTCAACAGTTAGGCACTAACCAGATTGGCACCGAACATTTGATGTTAGCCTTGCTCGGCGACAGTAATATTTTATCTTCGCGGATTTTAAATAGTCTGAACGTGGACGTTCCGCAAGCTCGCCGGACTCTTCTACGTCGGTTAGGGGTTAACAATGCTAAACAACGGTTTAATAATCGACCAAATAGTTCTCAAAGAAATGGCCGCAAGACTCCAACCCTCGATAAACTGGCACGTGATTTGACTAAAATTGCCCGTGATGAAGATCCGGATCCAGTCGTAGGCCGTGATCGTGAAATTAAGCGGGTCGTCCAAATTTTAAGTCGCCGGACTAAAAATAACCCAGTCTTAGTTGGTGAACCAGGTGTTGGTAAGACGGCGATTGTTGAAGGACTGGCGCAGTTAATTGTTAAAGAAGAAGTTCCAGCTAATTTAATTGGTAGTCGACTAATGATGTTAGATATGGGATCATTAGTTGCAGGAACTAAATATCGTGGTGAATTTGAAGATCGTCTAAAGAAAATCATTAATGAAATTTACCAGGACGGTAATGTGATCCTATTTATTGATGAATTACACACACTAGTTGGCGCTGGTGGTGCTGAAGGTGCGATTGATGCTTCTAATATTTTAAAGCCGGCGTTAGCTCGTGGTGAATTGCAGTTAATTGGTGCGACAACGTTAGATGAGTATCAAAAGCACATAGAATCTGATTCAGCACTTGAACGCCGCTTCGCAACTGTTACGGTCGACGAACCGACGAAAAAAGCTTCAGTGGAGATCTTACGGGGAATTCGGCCAAAATATGAAAAGTATCACCATCTAAAGATTACTGATCAGGCCTTAGAGGCGGCAGTAGCATTGTCGGATCGGTATATTACTAACCGTTTTCTTCCAGATAAGGCAATTGATTTAATGGATGAAGCGGCTGCAATGAAACGGATTGATGGTCAAGGGCGAAATACTGCGCTTGCCAAGCAAATTCGTCAGCTGGATGAGTTACGTGATCAAAAAGAATTGGCGATCGAACAACAAGACTTTGATCAGGCGGCAAAATTGCGACAGCAAGAACTAAAACTAAAGGATAAGGTTGATCGTGAGCGGGATCGCCGGCAAAAAATGGAAGCTCAAGATGAGTATTCACTACAAATTGACGATAATGACATTGCACAGGTGGTTTCAGAGTGGACGGGTGTGCCACTAA
>DWZS01000054.1 GCA_019117445.1 Candidatus Limosilactobacillus excrementigallinarum
GAACCAATCACTCTACTAGTCTGCTCTTCGTCTTTAATTTGTTATTAGTATAATAACCACGTTTTATTCGAATGTCAACATTAATATTAAAAAACTCTAATAATTGTTTACGAGCGCTGTTTAGCCAAGGCTCGTCCATAAAGTGCATGAATTGGCCAGTACAATAAAACAAAATAAACTAAGTTTAATGCTAACGTTGGGGCTAAGGTATCCAGCAGGAAATTACCCATATTGACATGGACTACTCCAATTAGCAAAAATGCCCAATAATTTAAGAGTTGAAATACACAAACGTCAATAAAGAAAATCAACAAGGTGTTAAAAAAGTTTTCGTTAAAAAATGTTGCCAATAACTTCGTTAACCACACAATCAGTGGGTACAAGACAATAAATAATCCAAAGATCCCCGAATAGAATAAATCGGTCAACACACCAACTGCAATCGCGAATCCATACAATGGAATCCTGATATTACCTTCGAAAAAGTAAGCTAACACCAACCACAGCAACACTAATTGACTCACCATCGAGTATGGATAACTGAAAAACTGATTCGCAAATACTTTACTAAACGAACCATCCAGAAAGAATGTGATAAACAAGCCAATTGGGAATAGAAATCTTAAGCGAGATAACCGGTACATTTGCTCCCTCCTATGAATCCAATTCGGCTACGGTTACAATATTAACATCGTTAAAGTTATCTGCTGGCTTGATATAAATCTTTTGGGCAAGTCCATAATCATCTTTACCAACCTTAGATACTCGACCGACATACAGTCCCTTTGGAGTAATACCTCCCATGCCACTAGTCGTAACTTTGGTTCCCTTCTTGATCTTTGCTTTTGAGGTTACCTGCCCCATAATCAAGCTATTACTTTCAGAATCATAATCAGTAATGATTCCGTTCACTGTTTTACCACCTTCACCGTCAATTTGGATGGCAAAACGATTGGCAGATTCACTAGTATTACTTAATAATTCAACCTTACTATTGGTTTTATTAACTTCCGTAATTCGACCAATTAAACCACCAGATGACATTACCGGCATATTCTTCTTAATACCACTTGTCTGGCCCTTATTAATAACCAGCTGCTTTTGCCAAGATGAAGGGGTTCGCGACATCACCGCAGCACTAATAGTAGTATAGTCAGTCATTGACTTGTTAACTTTAAGTTCCTTCTTTAACTCTCGGTTTTCCTTGGCTAAGGTTTGATCACGAACCTTAGCCTGAGCTAAGTCAGACACTTGTTCTTTTAATTTTTCATTCTCGGAATAAGTATTCAACAGTTCAGTAAATGACTGAACGCCATTTTGAGCTGCGTTGACGGGATAAGCTACTACCCCATCAACCATACCGACAATGTCATTGCCAAATTGCTGAATCAGTGGTGGTGTCTGTCGCCGATTTCGTAGAGCGACTGATCCACCCATTAAACCGAATGCAAGAACCAGCACGATCACAATAAATACCAATCGCCGGTTTGAAAAAAACTTGCGCATTCTGAAATCCTCCTCCCAATTGAGAAAAGTGAAGCGGAGCTTGGCAAAACACATCGTTTTGCGACTCGCCCCGCCCATCTGGATAATTAATTCTCAATTGGTTTATTTGAATTACTTTTTCTTCTTCATTACATCAATGCTCTTGAGGGATTCTCCCGTTCCAATCGCAACACAATCAAGCGGATCATTCGCAATAAAGACCGGTACCTTCGTAGCATCAGCAATTACATCTGGCAAATGCTTCAACAGTGAACCACCACCAGTTAGCACAATCCCGTGGTCAATAACATCCGCGGCAATTTCCGGTGATGTCTCTTCAAGGGTCGACTTGATTGCTTCAATAATTTCCGCCACGACATCCTGTAGTGCGCCAGATAATTCTTCTGCGGTCACTTCCATTGTCTTTGGTAATCCAGTGACGAGATCGCGGCCACGAACTTCTGAGCTTTCCATATCTTTAGCAGCTTCAGGCGAAGCTGAACCAATATCCCACTTAAGTTTTTCAGCCGTTCGTTCACCAATCAAAAGGTTCTTATTTTGCCGAATAAATTGAATAATGGCATCATTCATCTTGTCACCAGCCATCCGGATAGAACGACTAGAGACAATTCCACCAAGTGAAATGGTAGCAACATCAGTGGTTCCACCACCAATATCAACAACCATGCTCCCGGTTGGATCCATGACTGGCAAACCAGCACCAATCGCAGCTGCAAATGGTTCTTCAATAACGTAAGCATCCCGGGCCCCTGCAACACGGGTAGCATCAATTACTGCTCGTTTTTCAACTTCAGTAATTCCACTTGGTACACAAACCATTACGTATGGCTTCCCAGCATTACCACCAAGCGCCTTATCCATGTAGTACTTCATCATGGCAACCGTCGTATCGTAATCAGCGATCACACCGTCCTTCATTGGCCGAATCGCAACAATACTAGCCGGCGTCCGTCCAATCATATCCCGGGCGGCTTCACCAACCGAAATCACTTCGCCAGACTTTTTATTTCGTGCAACCACAGACGGCTCACGTAAAACGATTCCCTTACCTTCAATGTAAACAATTGTATTGGCAGTTCCTAAATCAATACCAATATTTTTGGTTCCAATTCCTAATGGCAATCTATGTCGTCCCTTCATTTTGGTTTCAAGTATCTTTTTATTATAGAACAGCAGTATTATACCATAGCCGTTCTGCAGATTAACAGTCACAATATACTACACTCAGCATAAAAAAACCAATTTTTTCCTGACATTTAAAAATAATTAAAGATCCGCCGCGCACTCCCGCCAACTATAGTATTTATTATGGCCAATAATCAGAAAATCAATTAGCTGAATTCCAATGAGGTTGCCAGCTCGTTCAAGGCGTTGACACATCATTAAATCATTATCTGACGGTTCGCTGTAGCCTGTTGGGTGATTATGCACAATAATCACTCCCGCTGCGCAATTTTTGAGGGCGTAGCGAAAAATCTGATCTGGATACAAACTACACTGGCTCCGCCCACCAATGAATAACTGCTGACGGGCAATAATTTCATTATGAACATCCGTACATAGGACCACGACGCTCTCCTGTTGGTCACCGGCATACTCATTCATAAAGCTCTTTCCCACTAGCGCACTGGAATATGCGTGCCCATAAAGGTTACGCGGGCTCTTAACAATGAGTTCACCAAGTTGCACTGCCAGCAAAAATCTCTCCACTTCTGTTGGACTAGTTCCCTTTAAATACCGAAGCTCGTTTTTAGTTAAATGATGAAAATCTGCCGGTGTTGGTGATTTAAGCAGTAGCGCTTCCGCAACTTGCGGCTGATTAGCAAAATACTTCCGAACTAATTGATGGTAATTACTACTTGTATTATCTAAAATCATCTAATCTCTCCCTTCACTTTTTATAGACGGAAGAAATCAGTCAAATCATTTTTAATCCAACATTAAATGTCGGACATCAGAAATAAAGTATAAGGATCCAGTAACTAAAATGACGTCATCTGTAGAAACCTGCGTAGCAAGTTTAGCAAATGCTTGCTGCCAATCTGGAACCATTTGAATGGGATGGTGGCTTGGGATCATTTTTACCACCGCACCTAGATCAGCACTCTTACGACCAGCATATGGACCGTCAAAAGTCGTTACCATAATATGAACGTTGCTCAGGCTAGCTAATTCACCGAGCATCAATTCATACTGTTTATCAGCTAAAATCGCCACTAATACATAAACTTCATGCCCTTTAAAATAACCACGAATGGTTTCAGTTAGTGCTTGCATTCCCGGAAGATTATGTGCCCCGTCTAGAATTATCATTGGTTCTTGATTAACCAGCTCCATTCTACCGGGCCACTTAGTATTCAGGAGAGCTTGTTTAACTGCACGCCGATCTAACTTCATGCCACCAGCTTGCATAAAAAGTTGGACGATCGTCACTGCAATCCCACAATTGGTAAGCTGATAATCACCAGCCAATGACAGACGATATCGTTCATTATGCAATTGGAGCCCCGTATAACTCAGCTCTGGATAAATTGTATGGTGACCCACCAGCGTTGCTTGGAAATCGCGGCCAAGCCGATAGACTGTGCAATCATGTTTCTTTGCAACTTGTGCAATCACGCTTTGTGCATCATTTGGTAGATCACCAGTGACCATCGGCACCCCATTTTTGATAATTCCCGCCTTTTGCCGCGCAATATCCGCAATGGTGGAGCCCAAGTATTTCATATGATCATAACCAACGGTAACTACTGCTGTCACGACTGGATCTTCAATTACATTGGTTGAATCATATAATCCCCCAATACCGACTTCTAAAATTACTACATCTAGGTCATGATCCGCAAAATAGCAAAACATGATTGCGGTATCAATTTCAAACTCTGTTGGTCCTCCCTCTGGCAGTTCTTTATCAAGGGCTTCAACAACTGGTACCACTTGTTGAACATAGTGCAGCAGGTCATGATCTGCAATCGGTTCTCCATTAATTGCAATCCGTTCATTAAATCGGGTAATGAACGGAGAAGTAAATGATCCGACCGTTAAACCTTGTTCCATCAAAATTTGCCTGGTCATTGCAACTACGGACCCTTTACCGTTAGTTCCGGTAACGTGAATATATCTTTGACCACGCTGTGGATTGCCTAAACGTTGCAAAAATAACCGCATCCGAGCCAAGGTTGGTTTTTTCTTAAAACGTGGTCGTTGATGGATAAAATTTAGCGCATCCTCATAAGTTTGAATTACCATTTAATTCTCCTTTTAATTAAAAGAGGCGTGACAGAAGCCATATCTGACTTCGTATTCACGCCCCGCTAGTCTGCTATGCATTTTCGAGCGATGCTAATCGCTCCTTGGCAGCATTTAATTTTTGCTGCCACTCAGCAGCTTTCTTACGTTCATCGTTTACAACCTTTTCTGGTGCGTTTTGAACAAACTTTTCGTTACCTAACTTCTTAGCAGAACGTTCAACTTCCTTTTGTAATTTTACAATTTCATCTTGAACCTTCGCCTTCTCTTCGTTAAGGTCCACTAATTCTGCCATTGGAATATAAACCGTTGCTCCTGCTAAGATTCCGCTCATTGCCAACTTCGGTACTTCAACTTCTGTTCCAATCGTCAATTCTGCTGGATGACAGAACCGTTGAATATAATCCTGATTATCGCGGAAAATGTTGCCTAATGCTTCAGTATCGACCTTGATTAGCATGTTAACTGGTTTCGATAATGGTGCGCCCGCATCATTTCTAATCGTCCGCACTGCCTTAATCAGATCAATAAGGTCACCCATTTGTTCAACCGCACTGACATCTGCTAATTCAGCATGTGCAACTGGGTAATCACTGACCATAATTGATTCACCATCATGTGGCATTGATAACCAGAGTTTTTCCGTCACAAATGGCATAATTGGGTGAATCAATTTCAACGTTTGATCCAGAACGTAAGCTAAAATATTCTTGGTATCTTCCTTTTCAGTTGGCGTTCCGTTGGTCAACTTTTCCTTGGACATTTCGATATACCAATCACAGAAATCATTCCAAATAAAGTTATAAAGGGCCCGACCAGCCTCACCAAATTCGAATTTCTCGAATTGAGCATTCACCTGCTTAACCGTTGCATTCAATTTAGCTAAAATCCACCGGTCTGCCAAATCCCATTTACTCTTATCAGGTAGCTGTGGTGCATGCTCCATCCCATCTAAATTCATGATGACGTAACGACTGGCATTCCAAATCTTGTTAATGAAGTTCCATGCCGCATCCATTTTCTTGTATGAGAAACGAATATCCTGACCAGGAGTCGAACCAGTTACTAAGAACCAACGTAAAGCATCTACACCGTATTTAGCAATAACATCCATTGGATCAATTCCATTTCCCAATGACTTGCTCATCTTACGACCTTGTTCGTCACGAATTAACCCGTGAAGGAGAACATTCTTAAACGGTGCCTTGCCGGTAAATTCAAGTGATTGGAAAATCATCCGGGAAACCCAGAAGAAAATAATATCATACCCGGTAACTAGCGTACTGGTTGGGAAGTAACGCTTGTAATCTGGGGCATCCGTATCTGGCCACCCCATTGTTGAAAATGGCCACAATGCACTCGAAAACCAGGTATCTAAGACGTCGTGATCTTGCTCCCAATTTTCTGCATCCTTTGGTGCTTCCATTCCCACGTACATTTCGCCAGTTTGTTTGTTATACCAAGCCGGAATTCGGTGTCCCCACCATAATTGCCGTGAGATAACCCAATCATGAATATTTTCCATCCACTGCGTAAAGGTATTTTCGAACCGTTCTGGAATGAAGTTAACCCGATCTGCAGTTTTTTGATTCTTTAATGCAGCTTCAGCTAATGGTTTCATCTTAACAAACCATTGCGTTGACAACCGTGCTTCAACTTGCACCCCAGTCCGTTCTGAATGCCCAACTGAGTGAACGATTGGATCAATCTTAAGCATGTATCCTTGGTCTTGTAAATCCTTTACCATGGCCTTCCGTGCTTCAAAGCGATCCATGCCTTCATACTTACCCGCATTTTCGTTCATGGAAGCGTCTTCGTTCATGGTATTTAATTCTGGAAGATTGTGTCGCTTACCAACCTTAAAGTCGTTTGGATCATGCGCTGGAGTGATCTTAACCATCCCAGTTCCAAAATCAGGAGTGACATAATCATCCGCAATAATTTCAATTTCCCGATCAACTAGTGGAACCCGGACATGCTTGCCGACCAATTCCTTGTAACGTTCATCATGAGGGTTAACTGCGACTGCTTCATCCCCAAACATTGTTTCTGGACGGGTAGTAGCAATTTCAATGTAGTCCTTACCATTAAATGTGGTGCCATCGGTAAATGGATATTTAACGTGGTAAAAGGCACCCTTATCATCCTTATGAATAACTTCAATATCAGATAAAGCCGTTCGTGCTTGTGGATCCCAGTTAATAATGTAGGTTCCCCGATAAATAAGTCCCTTGTTGTATAAATCAACAAAGACTTTCCGCACGGCCTTGTTTAATCCCTCGTCCAGGGTAAACCGTTCACGGTCATAATCAACTGAGATCCCCATCTTAGCCCATTGTTGATGAATAATATCCGCGTATTCATCTTTCCAATCCCAAACTTGTTGGACAAACTTTTCCCGTCCTAAGTCATAACGTGAAATGCCCTGCTTACGCAACCGT
>DWZS01000055.1 GCA_019117445.1 Candidatus Limosilactobacillus excrementigallinarum
CGAATGGACGTTAGTGTTAATAGTTCATCTGTACAACGAACGGGCCGCTTTTTGGTTGGCCAGGCCGCTTCAAAAGGAGCGTCACGCACTCAAACATTTAACATCTATAGTGGAAAGGGTAAGTCTGATGACGATCTCTCCGTCATCCTTACATTAAGTATGATTGCGGGCTCACGAGTGAAGGAAGCTTATAAGAACGGTGAAGATTTATCACAGCCACTAAAAGTAAATGTTTTGATGGCTACTGAATTGCCAATTTCTGAAGGACGAAACGTTGATAAGTCACGCTCTTATGAAGAGAAGTATCTAGGCCACAAACACGTTGTTACATTTAATAATTTTGCGGATCCTATTACGGTTACTGTTAACTTCTTAATGGTACACAGCTACCTTGAAGGAGAAACGGCTTCATTAGCATTGGCTAACGCTGCTCATGGCTTGAAAGATTTCCCAGAACTTGACGAACTCAAAAAAGAAATTACAGAAGATTATCGTAAACATTACCCAGAACGAGCAAAACAATATGGGGTAGAAGAAATTTTAGAAGCCTTAAATGTCTTCATTTTGGATGTTGGAGAACGTACTTCCGATATGGTTACAACTACTGACGGGGCTGCTAATCCGGAGGCATCCGACTCAGTAAGCCTGGGTAATGGAACTGCTCTTGAAAATGCACGTCGTGAAGCCCGAGTTAAGGGGTTAGCAAACTTCCGGAGCCGGTATGACATGAAAGAATTCTTATCCCGAAAGCTTGTTGGCCCTAGTGCTGAAAAGCAAAAAGCTGTCCAAGAATTAGTTGACGAACAGTTACAGAACCTGTCAGACGGAATTTTGGATGCGGCTAGTGATATCTTGAATTTAACCGCAAACAGTACAGATGCAGTTTATCTTTTAGGTGGCGGGTCGATTTCTCTTGGAGAATCAAGCTCACTACGTGAGGACTTACAAGCACTGCTTGAATCCTTAAACGCAAAGGCCCCTGTAATTCAAGTGGGCAAAGAGAGTGCTCAATGGGTAAATGAAATTGGACTTAAAATTGCAATGTTAATGATGGTGCAAGAAGCTAAGGAGGATGGTTTGATTGACTAAAAAGAAAAGATATAGTTTTGACTTTTCAACTGATAGTGTCGAGTCACAATGGATGGAAAATCAGGCTAATCGAAAGGCAGCAGTCAGCATCCTAATTCGAAACATTGTTCAACGATATGGAACCAAAGATATTGTTGATGTGGCATTAGAGAATATGGACTTATTCTCAAACACCGGGAATTATCAGCAGGGTACAACTGTGGAAACTACAGAAATCGAACCGGAACATAAGGAATCTAAAGAGATGGCCGATCCAGAAAAGGTTGAGGAACCTAAACAAGAAAAACCAACGCCAAATTACTATGGAGTTAGTGATGATAATGACGATAGTGATCAAGTGAAAGTTCCTAAAGGGTTGAATCGTTTGTCAAGATAGTCAAAAACAATAGCCGCACACTTGTGCGGTTATTTTTATACAAAAATTAAGATAAAGTTCGAAAATTTGTTGAATTTTAAGGCAACCCGGCTTATACTTTAACTGTGCAAATGAGGGGGCTAAATTTTAATAATAGTCATCGAACTTTGCTGGCGAAAATTAGTACCAGTTAGAACATTAGATGACCGCCGCTGGTAATTGAAAGTTCAGATAACGGTTACTATTTATAATGTAATAACTGTTTTTCTGTGAAAAAGGTACTAATTAGTTGCTGCAGTAGTTCGCTAACTACTGCAGCTTTATTTTTTGTTGAGACGAACTACTGCCAGGGGGAGTGGATAATTCTATGAAAAATATGGCTGAGTTGCAAGAAGAAGCATCAAACTGTGGATTTCTTCTTATGAAAACAATGAACGGTACAAGCATCGACGAACGTTGGATAATAACTGATGGCCAGGGGCACCAGTTATACTTGATTATGAGCGATGGAGAAGCCTTAGACGGCAAAGATCATTCATACCTAGAACATTATGAATTAGGCAATAACATGGCACGATTAGAAGCCTTGGCACAGTTACTGAAAGACACATGTGAATTTGTGAAAGTTCAACCAGTCGAGCATTATATGGGGCCGGCAAAAAGCTATAGTCAGCGAAATGTAATGAATGCTTAATTTGTAGAGGCAATGGCATGATTGAGCCTGATAAGAGAGAATGGTCTTTTAGGGACCGGGCATTAAATGAACGGGCTATGGAAGATTATCAAAAAATAATTAAGCAGGTTGGACGGGGAAATCTCTGCTTCAACAAAGCTTATTGGACTTCAGATGACAAATCTGGAGTTTCTTTATATGGTGTTAGTGTTAGAAAATACTTGATAGTTATACACCAAAATAGAGACGGAGAAGTTATTACAGAGTATCCCGAGAGCTTTTTAGATCATTTATTAGTTGATCCTAATAAACCATATATATGGCAACGCCCCTTAAAGCCGACCCATTTCTTCTGGGTGTTGGTTGCATTACCAAATGGGAAATTTTGGTATCAATTGCCAAAAGACTTGCAAGCAGCGATGTACCAATATGAAAAAGAAAAGCCTAAGAACTGGTGGAAAATTCTGTGTGGCTGTTATATAAATGTTCCGATTGGAAGGTACCGTGACCACAAAGCACCATTGGTTACTGGTAAGATTCTCAAAGTTAGTCGGAGAAAGAAACACATTCATGATCCGCGATGGATTACTAGAAGCCAGTTTATTCGGCCAAAAGTAACAAGGTATGGTTTTGAACATGTTACTGCTAATAAGTACCAATTTATGCGGCATGATTATAGCAATGATAATAGGTCGAAAATCTCACAAAGCCTTCACATTGCGGTTTTACGGCACAATCTAAGGAATGTGTTTAATTGGCATAACCTAAAACTATTAATTGAGATATTACTTTTAACAGCAGGTTGCTGTTTCACAATCGAAGTGGCAGTGCGTGCTATCCAGTCACTAGGAAAGGTATTTTAGAGGGTGAAAATGTGGCAGAAATACTTTTGAGAAATGGAGAAAAAATTCGCATTATCGAAAGCACTGCAAATATTAATTTGCAAAAGAGCAAAAAAGGCGAATATTTCGACTTGCATAAAATAGAAGAAGTTAAGCTTTGCAAAATTAAACGATCTGATATTTTAACGATGTGTGATGATTGGGGGGAATAACGATTGACAAGTAATAATGTTATTGGGAATGGTTATAGTCCGCTAGGATTGTTTGATCCAACGGAGTTTACTGACAGTGATGTAAAGACACCAAACAATTCAGATGCTTCTGATAAAAACCAGCAAGAAGCCAACGATACGCCAAAGATTAAGATGCCAGATGCAATTCAGGTAATTGATGAGCCAGATGCAGATTACTATGTAGCTGTGGGACTTTATGATAACTTCAATGGAATGTCAAAAGCCAACTTTATTAGTAGTGCTGATGTTCAAACAGAAAGTGATGACGAATTAGCTGATTATAAGATGCAGGACCTTTTTTATGGTGCACATCATTTCAATGATTTACCATCGGCAGTGGAAATTATCAAACAGTATTATCAATACTACGGCACAGAATCCCAGCGATATGCCGTTTATGGTGTAAATAATGACACTGTAAAATTAGTTTGGTACCATGACGGGTTCTATTCTTACATTGGTAAGTCACAAAGTGAACATGGAGATAACTGGTTCTATGGTATTGTTGATTTCAACGTTCTGAAAGAAGATTTTGAACAGCAAAATGCGCCAATCTTATTCAAGGGACAAACACTAAATGAATCAATTGTCCCAACAATTGGTGGTTTCCCACGTGATCTAGTTATTGCTCAGTACGGAAGAGTACATAATGGGGAAAGAACTATCTATCTGTATTACTATCAAGATCCTCATGCGTTTGATACCGCAATGAGCCGGCTTGCACGATTAGAATCTCAGACGCTGAAAAATG
>DWZS01000056.1 GCA_019117445.1 Candidatus Limosilactobacillus excrementigallinarum
GATGATAGTGTAGAAAATTAAGATAAGGCATTTGCTTTATAACACTGAAGCCTGGCAGCTTAGAACTGCTGGGCTTTTCTTATAACCTCAGAAAGGAGGAGTGTCATGCCTTACTCACCTAAGAAGCCCTGTCGCTACCCTGGCTGCCCACGATTAACCCACAACACTTATTGTGACGCGCACGCCAAGCAAGTCAGCTCTCACTATAATCGTTACCAACGACCAAAGCGTAGTCGTCCGCGCTATCATCACAGCTGGCCAAAGATCCGTCAACGCTACTTGCTCCACCATCCCTTCTGTGAGATGTGCCTGAGCCAAGGAAGGTATACCCAAGCCACCGAGGTCCATCACGTTCTGCCTCTGGAACACGGCGGCACCAACGAGTTCAAGAACCTGATGGCATTATGTAAGCCATGCCACTCCCGCATCACCGCCCAGATGGATGATCGCTGGCATAAAAAGCCACGTCGATATCATTACTAAACCACGGAGGGGGCCATCAAATCCTTAAAAATTTTTCGCGCGGGAGCGGGCCTGGGCCTTCGTGTACAAAAAATCGAAATCAAATGGGGTATTAACCCCTGCCGGAAGGAGGGAGAGATTTGGCTAAGGATGGTACAAATCGTGGTGGATCCCGAATTGGTGCTGGACGCAAACCTAAATCACTTCACGATAAAATTCAAGCTGGACAAGACGCCCAAGTAATTGACCTACCAACGCCAACTAATTTGGAAGGCCATGTGATGCCGCCAGTTAAAGAGTACCTAAAAGCCAAACAGAAAAATGGATTAGAGTTTGACGCTGCCGATATTTTCAAAGAAACCTGGGAGTGGCTAGTTGAACGTGGCTGCGAAAAACTAGTTAATACCCAGCTAATTGAACAGTACGCTGTTAGCGTCAGTCGGTGGATCCAGTGTGAGGAATGTATCTCTAAGTTTGGTTTTCTCGCTCGCCACCCCACCACTGGGAACGCAATTGCTTCACCCTACGTTTCGATGAGTCGTGACTACATGAAGCAATCGAGTCAGTTGTGGTTTCAGATTTTTCAGGTGGTTAAGGAAAACAACGCCACAGCTTACCAAGGATCAACCCCACAGGATGATGTCATGGAACGGCTCTTAAGAAGCCGGAAAGGAATGAACTAATGAAATTTGTCAAAAAGAAAATCACCGATTTGATTCCTGCCGATTACAATCCACGGAAAGATCTCAAACCCGGCGATCCTGATTATGAAAAACTAAAACGCTCGATGCATGAATTTGGCTATGTCGATCCAATCATTTGGAACCAACAAACCGGTCATGTAGTTGGTGGGCACCAGCGCTTAAAAATTCTCCAGGATGAAGGCATCAAAGAAGCAGAGTGCGTGGTCGTTAATTTAAATGAAGACAAAGAAAAAGCTCTCAACGTTGCCCTCAATAAAATCAGCGGTGATTGGGATAAAGACAAGTTGGCCTTGCTAATGACTGACTTACAAGCCAGCGACTTGGATGTTTCCTTAACTGGCTTTGACGAGAATGAGATCTCAGACCTTCTTAGCACCGCTGACGATACGCATGATGATGACTTTGACGTTGATAGCGAATTAAATAAACCGACCTTTTCAAAGGCTGGTGACTTATGGCATTTAGGTAAACACACTTTATTATGCGGTGATGCTACTAAAACAGCAAGTTACCAGAAATTGCTAGGTGATCATAAGGTCAACCTAGTGCTCACCGATCCACCATACAATGTCGATTACTCCAGCAAGGCTGGCAAAATCAAGAATGATCATCAAGCTGATGATAAATTCTACCAATTTTTGCTAGCTGCTTTTCAAAATATGAATCAAGCCATGACCAATGATGCCAGTATCTATGTATTCCACGCCGATACGGAAGGTCTTAACTTTCGCCGTGCTTTCCAAGATGCTGGTTTTTATTTATCCGGTTGCTGTATCTGGAAGAAGCAATCATTAGTACTTGGTCGCTCCCCCTATCAGTGGCAACATGAACCCGTACTCTATGGATGGAAGAAAGATGGCAAACACGAATGGTACACCGGGCGAAAGGAATCCACCATTTGGGAATTTGATCGTCCAAAGCAGAGTAAGGAACACCCAACGATGAAACCAATCCCATTACTAGCCTATCCAATCATGAATTCCACCTTGTCTAACTGTACGGTTCTTGATCCATTCGGCGGTTCTGGTTCAACCCTGATTGCTTGTGAACAGACTAATCGGATTTGTTACATGATGGAACTCGATCCTAAATATTGCGATGTGATTGTGCAACGTTATATTGAACAGGTTGGTTCAAGCAAAAACGTTAGTGTGGAAAGAAATGGTAAAACTATTCTTTACAGCAAAGTAAAAAAGCCGGCTTAAATCGTCGAAGTTCCTTGCTATCTGTACCCTTTAGAGTGATGTATACAGTGATCAAACAAGGAGGTACAGAAGATGGAAATTAAATTTAATGTACACGACCAGCAACGAAAAGAATTGGTGACGAAGCTGGCTGACTATACTCATCGAAAGGCCGAATATCAATACACACCTACCTACGCTTATCAGATTGGCAAGTACACTGTTAACAAAGATGGAGTCCTAACATCCCCGGATGAGATCCCGGCCAATTTACTCGATTATCTTGAACAGCAAGGCTTCCACCCTACTGAAATAATCAAGTTGAACCTAGCCTACCAGCGAGATAAGTTTACAGATCAGGCTCTTGATAACCTGCGCCACCTAATCTGGGCTAAGGGGCAGTTAATTAAGGACGCTTGCCAGCTGGAAGCCCTCCCCTTAAACGTCGATGAAAAACAGGTATCCTTCGATTGGTTTAAAGAAGTGAAACTTGACGATGCTTTGGCTTATCAACAATTTGTCGACAAGCTGGTCCAATATGCCATCAGCCACCAGCGAATCATGTCAGAACCACACGAAGAGAGTAATGAAAAATATGCTTTCCGCTGTTTCCTGCTACGCCTAGGATTTATCGGTCCCAAGTTTAAAGACCAACGGAAAGTATTGTTACGCAACTTAACTGGATCAGCTGCTTTTAAGAACCAGGGGGACTAATCATGAATCGAATTAAGGACGAATTAGCTAAACGTAACCGAATCCGCCAGCAGGTCTTAAAAATCCGCAACACTGGTGAAGCCAATATGTTTGATGTGGAAAATGTCAAAAGACTGGCATACTACTATAACTGCCATGACTTAATCGATTACTTGAATACTGACCGCGCCGGATACGTAAATTTGATATTAACTGGCAAGTTTAATTAATCATCAATCAAGCATTGAGTTAACACTCAGTGCTTTTTTAGTACAACTGAAAGGATGTGATGCCCTCTTGCGAAAACTAAAAGATTACAAGCCAACTAGGTTCATGGCCAAGGACTCTACTTATAACAAAGACGCAGCTGATTTTGCAGTTTCATTTATCGAATGCCTATGCCATACCAAGGGAACTTGGGCAGGAAAACCCTTTGACTTGATTGATTGGCAAGAAAAGATTATTCGTGACATCTTCGGTATTCTGAAGCCTGATGGCTACCGCCAATTCAATACTGCTTATGTTGAGATTCCAAAGAA
>DWZS01000057.1 GCA_019117445.1 Candidatus Limosilactobacillus excrementigallinarum
GAGGAGTTTCGTCACTCGAGATAATCTTTTGCTTTTCAACAGTCACTTCAATGTAATGAATTTGATCGCGAATTTCAGCTGCGCGTTCATACTCCATTTTAGTGGCAGCTGCTTCCATTTGTTTGGTAAGATGGCGTTTAACTTGACCAGTATTCCCATTTAAAAATGACTTAATTCGTTTGATTTGCCGCTCATACTTCTCTTCGGGAACGGTTTTAAAACAGGCCCCCAAACATTGACCAAGATGATAATAAAGACAAGGTCGTCCTTGATAACCATTACAACGCCGCAACGGAAAGACTTTTTGAATAAAATGGACCGTTTCTTCAGCTGCATACACGTTAGGATATGGTCCAAAATAATAAGCACCATCCTTTTTAATTTGCCCAGTGATCATAATTTGGGGATCCCGCTCATTTGTAATTTTTATATACGGATAACCTGTTCCCTGTTTTAGTTTAATATTAAAGTAAGGTTGATGCTTTTGGATTAAGGTAATTTCAAGGAGAAACGACTCTTTATTGGTTGAGGTAATAATCGTCTCAAAATCGGCAACTTCAGCAACCATTGCCGCCACTTTACCAGTATGACTACTTTTGAAATAAGAGCGAACCCGGTTCTTGAGATTTTTGGCTTTACCCACATAAATAATCTGACCATTAATATTCTTCATAATATAGCACCCCGGTTTATCGGGAAGCAATGCTAATTTGTGCTCTAAATATTCAGTCGCCATCATATTCCCCTTTCTAAAATGTTCCTATATATTTTATAACAACCGAACATATGAACGCAAAAAATATTAAAAAAACTGGTCGCCTCACCAGCAAACCAGTTTTAGATTAACACTTTAAGCATCTAAAATTTTCTGTAAAAACTCTTTGGCCCGGGATGTTTGCGGATGAGCAAAGAAGTCTTCTGGCGCTGCCTTCTCCTGAATCCCAGCATCAGCCATAAACCAAATTTGATCAGCCACATTTTTGGCAAAGCCCATTTCGTGGGTAACGACCACCATTGTCATTCCATCATTAGCCAATTGTTGCATTACCTTCAGTACTTCTCCAACCATTTCTGGATCCAATGCACTTGTGGGTTCGTCGAATAACATCACATCAGGACGCATTGCTAGAGCTCTAGCAATTGCAACCCGTTGTTGTTGTCCACCAGACAAACTAGCGGGATAAGCATCAGCCTTTTCACCCATACCAACTTCAGCTAATAACTGCTGAGCAATGGCTGTTGCATCCTCATCGCTGGTCTTCTTAACCTTTTTAGGTGCTAATTTAACGTTTTCAAGTACAGTTTTATTTGGAAAAAGGTTGAAACTTTGAAAAACCATTCCCATCTTTTCGCGAACCTTTTGCACACCCTTTTCATTCAGGTTCGTAAGTTCTGTCCCTTCGACTTCAACAGAACCACTAGTTGGTTTTTCTAATTGATTTAGGCACCGCAAGAAAGTTGATTTACCGGCACCGGAAGGACCAATGATACAAATCACCTGTCCTTTTTTAACTTCACCATTGATATTATTTAAAATGGTATTGTTACCAAATTTTTTGGTAAGATTCTTGATATTAATCATTACTTCATCTGTCATGATAATTCCCCCGTCACCTAATATTTATGGTGGTATTATACCGAGTTTTTCATGATTATGCAACATTTTTGAATATATTTTCGCTATTTACGTTTTATATTCAAACAATATACAATTCAAGTATGGTATACTGACATTATTAACAAAAGGAAGTGATACGATGGGATTAGTAACCCGACGTAGTGATCAACTAGATAAGTTATTCGAAAACTTTGCAATTGATCCAAAGAAGGCTAAAAAGCCAGATCAAAAAACATCAAAGAATCAAAAAGACCAGAAAAAACAACCAAAGAAATAAGGATTGGCAAAACTGCCAATCCTTATTTTAGTTTTCAATAGTAAAACCGTGGGGATACCGCTTATTTAGGGTTTCAATATTTGTTTTAGCAACTTCATCAAATGGAATATCTGCCCATTCTGCCACTTGTGACAGGTACCAGAGCACATCTCCCATTTCGTGAATCAGTTCATCACGATTTAATGATTTACCTTTAAATGTATAGTTCTTAACTAGGTCCACTACCTGACCGGTTTCACCAGCGAGTCCCAGTGCACAATTAGTTAAAACCTGCTCGTTACCATATAAAGTCCGTTTTGCTGCCTCTTGATATTCATTAAATTCCATTAACTTACCCCCGTTTGTTCTTCAATCCAACGCCAAACATCTTCCTTGCCACGTTTCGACATTGCCGAAAAAAGAACCAGTGGTTGTTTTCCTTGAAACTCAAGTTTATCTTTAACCAACTTTTGGACCTTCGTAAATTGGCTTGGTTTAACTTTGTCAATTTTAGTTGCAACTACTAAAATTGGCAGCTCATAATAAGCCAACCATTGGTACATCTGCACATCATCAGCTGTTGGCGCATGTCGGCCATCAACTAACATAATCACTCCACGCAGCTGATCACGTTGCGTTAAGTAATTTTCAATCATTTGCCCAAATTCTTCACGTTGCTTTTTAGAAACCTTGGCATAACCATATCCTGGAACATCAACAAAATACAGTTTGTCCTCGACATTATAAAAATTCAATGTTTGGGTTTTGCCAGGCTGACTGGAAGTGTGCGCAAAATTTTTACGATTAATCAAAGTATTAGTTAATGATGATTTGCCAACATTGGACCGACCAACCAATGCAATTTCTGGATAATCAGTACTTGGGTATTGGTCAGGATGTACCGCGCTGATGGTTAAGTCAACATGATTTACATTCATTATAGAACCTCACCTTTTCTATGACGCTTGATCATCTTTTAAAACATACCGTGGCTCAGTATGGTGCTCAACACAGTTCTTATCGATGACTACTTCGCTGACGTCTTGGCGACTAGGCAAGTCAAACATAACATCCCGCATTACCCCTTCAATAATGGAACGCAGACCACGAGCTCCCGTATTACGGGCAATTGCCAGCTTAGCCATTTCTCGTAGCGCACCATCTGTAAAGCGTAGCTTACTACCATCTAGCCGTATTAATTCTTGATATTGTTTTACTAAAGCATTCTTCGGCTCCGTTAAAATCCGAACCAAATCATCTTCGTCTAACTTCTCAAGAGCTGTCATTACTGGCAATCGACCAATAAATTCTGGGATTAGCCCAAATTTAAGTAAATCTTCAGGAATGACATGTTGCAAAATATTCTTTTCGTTGACTTGATCAGCTTCTTTGGAATCCGTACCAAAGCCAATGGTCTTGTCACCAAGTCGTTCTTTAACAATCGACTCGATCCCATCGAAGGCTCCACCTACGATAAAGAGAATATTCTTAGTATCAACTTGAATGAATTCTTGTTGGGGATGTTTACGACCACCCTGCGGCGGAACATTAGCAATCGTCCCCTCAAGAATCTTCAGTAACGCTTGCTGAACCCCTTCACCAGAAACGTCGCGAGTAATTGAGACATTTTCACTTTTCTTTGCAATCTTGTCAATTTCATCAATATAAATAATCCCTTTTTCAGCACGCTCAACGTCATAGTCAGCAGCCTGGAGTAACTTTAAAATGATGTTTTCAACGTCCTCACCAACATATCCAGCTTCCGTCAAGGTTGTGGCGTCAGCAATCGCAAATGGTACATTTAAAATTCGCGCTAATGATTGTGCTAAGTAAGTCTTCCCAGATCCAGTCGGACCAATCACCGCGATGTTGGACTTTTGAAGTTCCGTATCATTGTTGTCACCAGTTACCATCGCATTAACCCGCTTATAGTGATTATATACTGCAACTGACAAGGTCTTCTTAGCTTCCCCCTGTCCAATTACATAATCGTCTAGTTGTTCCATGATTTCTGCGGGAGTTGGTACCTTAAACGTACCATTATTAACCTTGTCTTCTGCTAACTCCTGTTTAATAATCTCAGAACATAGCTCCACACATTCATTACAAATGTATACACCAGGTCCAGCCACAATCTTCTTCACTTCATCCTGAGATTTGCCGCAAAATGAACAATGGATATTTTGTTCTGTCGTATCTTCGAACATTCGCTAACCTCCAAATTTATCTTACTTAATACATAAAAAAGGGGTGTAACAATAATTACTGTTACAACTCCCTTCTTTAATCAGATTACAGTGATGAATGATTATTTTTCTTCATCCTTAGCTGGTAAATCTTGCTTAGCAGAATCGGCAACTAAGTCCACTGCCTTCTTAATTTCAATATCATGAGCTAACATGTCTTTAGTTAAGCTCTTTTCTACGGCATCTTCTTCCATGCCAAATTGCTTAGCCAAATCGCTGATTTCTTTCTTGATGTCATCGTCAGAAGCTTTCAAATCAGCATCCTTAACAATCGCTTCAAGAACCAAGTTTGTCTTAACCCGCTTATCAGCATCATTTGCAAATTGCTTCTTCAAATCATCTTGAGATGTCCCAGTGATTTGGAAGTACATTTGTGGGTTAATCCCTTGTTGTTGCATTCCGGCAAGGTATTGTTGAACTTGACGGTCAGTATCTTGATCAAGCATTGCTTGAGGAATGTCTTCAATTTCAGCGTTTTTAACTGCTGCTTCAATTGCAGCATCTTCAATCGCTGATTTAGCAGCTTCTTCCTTTTGTTCTTGAAGTTGCTTCTTCGTCTTATCCTTTAATGCATCAAGAGTGTCTACATCTTCATCGACATCCTTAGCGAATTCATCATCAAGTTCAGGAAGTTGCTTTTCCTTAACTTCGTGAATTTTAACATTGAAGACCGCTTCTTTACCCGCTAAGTTCTTAGCATGGTAATCTTCAGGGAAGGTAACTTTAACATCAACATCTTCATCAGCCTTGTGACCAACTAATTGATCTTCAAAGCCAGGAATAAATGAACCTGAACCAAGTTCTAGTGAATAGTTATCAGCAGAACCGCCATCAAACTTTTCACCATCAACAGTTCCAACATAGTCAATCACGACTGTATCACCATTTGCAGCTGGTTCGTCTTCCTTCAGTACCAATTCAGCTTGCTGTTGACGTTTGTTTTCCAGTTCAGCATCAACATCAGCATCAGATACTTCAGTATCTTGCTTTGGAACTAACATGCCCTTGTAATCACCAAGCTTTACTTCTGGCTTAACGGCAACTTCGGCCTTAATTGTCCAAGGTTCACCCTTTTCCATACTTTCAATGCTGATTTCTGGTTGATCAACTGGTTCGATTTCCGTTTCCTTAATTGCTGCTTCATATGCATCTGGCAAAACATCATTTAAAGCATCTTGGTATAATGATTCTTCACCATACATTTGGTTAAAGATTGCCCGAGGTACATGCCCCTTCCGGAATCCAGGAACAGTAATCCGCTTCTGTGTCTTCTTAAAAGCATCATCAATTCCCTTTTGAATGGTTTCTACATCAATATCGAACGTTAATGTCCCTTTGCTGGCTTCGCTATCGCGTTCCCATTTTGCTGACATTTCATTTCCTCCAATAACATCTTAATTATGCTAATCTCAATAGTTAGCAAATATCATACTTTCTAATTTTACCGTAGAAGACCCGTAATTTCAACCACAACCCGAAAACTCCCAGCAGTGGATCTCATGATGCAATCCGGGCATTAATTTATGGACTAAATCATTGGTACTTATTTGGAAAGTCGCACGATTCTCATTTTGCTGAAAGCGAAAGGACTTTGTAGCTAAAACATCACCTTAAAAACAAACTCCTCCCAGTGCTGCTTGATCATACAATAGCTCGGTAATACTAATCGCTTCAGGATGGCTATTCAAAACATTTTTAAATCATCAGCACTGCTCATCGTGGTCTTTCCTAAGTGAAACAGCCTTTTTATCAAAACGCTGTTTCTTTAGCATCACTACCAAATAATAGTAACGATGATGTTTGTCATTCAAAACTAAATTTTAATATCTAATGTACCCAGTGTTCCTGTAATTAACCCTTCATTCACTGTAGTTGTGGGATAGAAATTATAGTCAACCCGTTAATATTTTATTTGTCTAGTAAATCATAACAATCCCGTTCTTTATCAGCTTTAATCTTCACAAGTCAGGGAAATTTGAAATTTCACTATTATATTCCCCGTTTTAAAAGCAAAGAAAAAGGACCTAGTAAAACTAGATCCTTTTTAAATTGTCTTGAATTAGTCAAGCACTTCTGATACCACACCGGCACCAACAGTGTGTCCACCTTCACGGATAGTGAACTTAAGACCCTTTTCAAGGGCAACTAGCTTTTGTAATTCAACAGTGAATGTTACGTTATCACCAGGCAT
>DWZS01000058.1 GCA_019117445.1 Candidatus Limosilactobacillus excrementigallinarum
TAGACAATGTTTTGTGGGGGTGTTGAAATGTTACCATTAATCGTCATCGTATTAATTATTTCATTATCAGCGGTCGCTCAGGCCAAAGTATCAGGTTTCCAGCCGATGAAGCACTCCCAGGGACGTCATGCTGCAAGCGTGGATTCCCATAAAGCATAGCCGATCTTTTTCTTTTATCTTATCAACAGGAAAATGGCGCTACTGTTCAAATGCAGTAACGCCATTTTTCTATCTTATATTTTCCTTTATTAAACGTTCATGTTCTTGCATAATTGCGTCCGTCGACAGCTTAAGGTCGACCAGACCGTACTTGATTAAGAGTCGCCAAGCGTGCCGAAAGTCCGCTTGTCGATGGGTATAATAGCTCATAAATAGAAAATACTTAATCGTTAAGTATTGCTGATCCTGATCCGCTAACTTGGTAACCGGCTTCGCCTGGGTTAACTTATAATAGCTAGTCTCGTCCATGACAACTAAGTGCGTCCACTGCTTTTGCGCACTAAATAGTAAAAACCAGTGTAAAACAGCAACATATCGTTCTAAAATCTGTTGGTTAGATAACGATACTGCTGGAGCTTTTATTAAATCATAGCTAATTGCGGGTTGGTACAAGCTTGCCAGCGAACGATCACAATGGACTAAAATCTCCTTGAGGTGACTATCCGGTCCTAATAATAGGTCTCGCTGTTCAATGATTTGATTATCAAAATAAATTGTATCTTGCAATAATTGAGTAATGTCTAACACATGTTCACCCCATTAGTCAGCAAATACAACCGGATCCGAACGTACTGCTAACGCCTCTCGGTTATTCAGGTACCAATCACGAATCATATCGTAATGCAGCAAGATATCAAACAATGAATATTGTTCATCAGGATCACTAACGTGGAAGTACCATTGCTTGCTGTAATCATCAGGATCATACGAGAGAGTTAACTTAATCTCTCGGTCCAAGTCTAACAATGCCCCATTATTATTTGGCAGACTTAACAACATGAATTCTGTGTCAGTAGTTTTGACAAACAACCGATCAATCACTGTTAAATCTAATTCAGGTGCTTGCAATGGGAACGCAACTTCATTGGACGAATCTAAAATACCGAGATCTACGGTAAAGCCTAACTCGTTGACCAGAATTTTAGAGAAATCAATTAGTGACTGTAGAGTTGCTTGAATATCCAGGTCACTATAGCGATTAATCTCCCGAATCACAAAAAAGTTAACCAATGCTCGATTGCTAAACCGCAAAACCTTTCGTTCCAAATTCAAATAAAATAGTGGTTCATGCTTTTCTTGTTCCGTAAAAAATGCTCCACCATTTTGCTGGTCTAGCTCAAAACGAAATTCAATATTTTCAAAATGAGTTGATGTCATTGATAAACGATGTTCTGTTTCATCTTCATTGATACTTAACCCCGAAATATTAGCTAAGTCTAATAGGCGACCCATAAATAAAAGATAGTAGTCCGCAGTTTGATAGTGTTGAGGAAACTTTACAAATGGTGATGATAAATCAATCTTAGCTAATTTCACGGTTGCCGTTAATAAATCTTTTGGATCTGCCTTCCCACATAATTCATTTAACAAGGCAACATATTGTTCACCAAGTCGCAGTCCATTCGTTAAGGAATCACTTAACGCTTGGACTTTTTCAGTGGCTGTTTCTGGCATTTTTTCATTACTCATGATCAGCCACCTGCTTTCCGTCATCTTGTTGTGATAAGTGTTTTAAATAATGGGCATATAGGTTGCGGTTGGCTAATTCGAAATCTTCAAAACTTCCAAACGTATCGATAATACTCTTTTGTTCGTAACTCAAAATCGTATTCTCCTTGGATAATTCCAAAACCGTTTGATTATTCTGTTTAATATGTGCCTGAGCACCCCGCGCTTCTTCAGTTTGATCCTCTAATTCGCTAATCCGATCAATAATATCTTGCCGGGCTTCCTTATTCTTGCTTGATTCAAATAAGCCGGATCGCGAATTAGCTTCCTTGAGTTCATTCTGTAATGTTGCCTTTTCTTGCTCTCGTTCCGTTCCAGAATCAATTAAGCTTTGCAAATGGTCATTTTCTTCCGATAATTTTTGAATACGGGCACTGTTGTATTTTTTACCCTCTTCACTTAACTTAAACGATTGGGCAAGCTTATTGTATTCATCCTGATTAAAGGCAAAGCGAATATTCAAAACATCCAACTCACCAAATTGGCGCCGATCCCACCAATTACCAAAATAAATTCGGTAGTGACCAGTTTGATACTCTTCATAATAGAAAAATGGGTACGCTTTGCCTAAATAGTCGATCAAGCTCTTACTTAAATAGTCACTTAATTGATCAGCCAAATTATCAACTAGATTCATTACCCCAGCATCATTGACCTGTTGTTCACGATGTTCAATTTCTGCTGCATAACGTTGGTTATCAAGTAAACGGTAAATTTCAGCATCTTGATGACGAGTCACTGCCGCCTTAAGTTTAGTTAAATAATCAATCTTTTGTGTAATGGCTTGGTTAATCATGCCACCCACATCAAGTTTTTCGTTGTCATACTTTTCGTTTGCCATGGATGATATCTCCTTAACTGTTACACATAATCTGTGTAATTATATACTATTAATTTTAACCATTCTGATCAATAAATTAAAGTTAATCATTGATCTTGTACTATTTCTTAAGATTTTATGACGAATTTGCATTTTAGATTTGGCGACCTATAATAGAGATAGTTAGTTATTTTACAAATGTGAAATAGTTAACTGTTTGGATTTGGAAAGAGGCGAATGTTGATGACTTTAAGTAAGCAAGAACGCAAAGAAATGGCTCGTAAGGCCATGGAAAAGCGTGGTACTAAGAAGCCTGATGGCTCTGGTTTTGCAAAGATCGACGCTGACGCCGCCAAGCTTAGTGATTAATTTAAAAATTAAACATTAAACTAATAAAGAGGCTGGGAATTATCCCAACCTCTTTTCTATTTGGTTTCGATTAATCTTGTTGGCGCTTTTTTAAACCAACTAATGCTAACAAACTTGTTAACATTCCTAATCCAACGTAGGCAACCAATTTTTGGTCGTCATAACCAGTTTGTGGTAATTGACTAGCAATGTCATCAGTCTGGCCTGAGTTATCTTTCTTCGGATCACCTACTGAGGTCCGTACAATAGTGGTGCTTGTCGTTGGCTGCTCTGGAGCTGGAGCATTTGGTGTTTCCGGTGTCGTTGGTTGCTCTGGAGCCGGAGTATCTGGCGTTTCCGGTGTCGTTGGTGTTGGACCAACTGGAGTACCCGGTTCATCATTTTCTGGATCAATATTTCCTGGCTTTGTCTTATAGGAAACAGTGACCACTTGGCGATTAGATGGATCATTCGGATTAATTTTAACGGCTTCTACTTCCGTGATATCCGGAGTAAGGTAGCCATCGACTTCAGGAGATTTAACAGCTTCCCACCCATCATGATCTGTCTGCCAACCATCACCATCAATAAGTTGACCATTTTCGTCAACATAACCAAGGAGATTTCCGTTAACCTTATCAACCAGGGCGGTCCGCTTAGCGTTCACCGTTTGTTCCTTTGAATCTGCAACTGGTTGGCTTGTACTGTCATCAATATAGTTAATAGTCCGGACATAACTATGGTTTAAATGTTCATTGTATGTTCCTTCAGGGAACTTGGGTCCAGTTGGGTTGTCCGGGTTAACTGGAGTATCAGGATCAACCGGCTTATCAGGGGTGACAGTTACTGTATCATGTTCAACATAGATAGTGACCGTTTGTGTTCCTTTAGTAATACTACCTGGAACATAAACATCTGGATTAGTAACTTTGTAGCCAGCCTTCTGGAGTTCAGCAATGGTCTTAGCGACTTGATAATTCACCGGTGTGTCAACATCCTGGAGACCAGTTTCATACTTGTAATTGTCTAAATCCTTATTATCAGTTAGATCATGAACTTTAACGATTACATTTCCTTGATCTTTTGCATAAATAAAGGTTGTTACATATTGATAAGCAGTAAACTGACCGCTAGTTGCTCCGGCAGTCTTAACTAGGTGGTACCCATCAATTGACTTAGCTTCAGCTTGCCATTCACCTGCTGGATACCAGTGTTCTTTTTCGTTAAGCCCATCATTTGTTTGATCTGGGTTTGCTCGATTAAAGGCAATCGTTTCGTCAGTCGCTAATTGGTTCCCCTGTTCATCAACATACCGAACCACAACTGGCTTATTAGGCAGTAAGTACAGGTTCGTTCCTTTAGCATAGTAATTGTAGTAATCACTATTGTAATACTTACCAGTAGTGCCAACATACGTGAACCCTTGCTTTTCGTAATGGTTAATCAGATCACTAGTCTTCTTTTCAACATCACCGTTACCATCCCCATCAATCCGGGTGCCGTAAACCCCTTGAATGGTAAACATTCCAGGTAAACTGGTCCATTGGTTAACAATGACTGCACCATCACTGCCCTTACCCGGCGTAGTGGTAACCGCATCATCATTGGTCATTACTTTTTTATATTTAAATGTTAGGTAAACATAATTAGGATCTTGGAAAGAGTTTTGCGTTTGTCCTGTGATCTTACCGCCAAGAACTGGTTCTGAAACTAGTTCATAACCTGGAATATTAATTGCTGCTCCTTCATAACGTGATGCATCTGGTGCTTTAACATCACCAGCTTGGTGGGCAGGTGATTCAGTAGTGATCCAGTACGTTGGTAAAACCATTGAAGCGAGCACATTCCCATTATCAACATCAACATACTCCACCTTAATTGGTGAAAGCATTGCATAATCCAACGTAATGTTAATATCTTGGTCAGTCAGTCCCGACTTCAAAGTTGCATAACCAGATGTATCAAATGTGAAGTATTGGTCTAATACTTCTGGATTCATCAGCTTGTATCCAGCATATGGAGCTTTAAAGATTTGGTAAACCTTATTACCAGCCCGGACTGCTGTTTGCTTAAATGGTTGTTTATATTCCCACTTGTTATTAGTTAACGTTTGGATTGGTTGATTATTACGAGTAACATCCCGGTAGTTAACTGTAATATTGTAGTAACTCGGTGCAGGTGTTGTTTGGTCTTGACTTTCATTAACCGTAGTTTTAGCTTCTACTTGTTCAGTTTCGCGATTGTTTGTAATGGAATTATTGCTTTGATCCACACTATTATTAATCTCTTGATCATCATTTTGGCTGGCCATCTGCTTCTGGTCATTACCTTGTTTTTGAGCAGCGATAGCAGTTTCACTAGCATCGTTAGTATCTGCACTAGCTGTGTTTGCCCCACCCCACATAAACATGAAACCAATTAATACTGAAGCTACTCCCACCGTCAACTTTTTAATGGCAAACTTTTGACGTTGAGAAACTTGCTTTTTCAAAAGTTCGTTTTTGTTATTAGTTGATAACATCATTTACTCACTCCTCTAAAAAATTAACAATAAATTTTATACGATAATTGATAAACGCTTGTCAATAGTTTCAGAGTGTATAAATAAGGTTATATTAATAAATGATTTAACCGGGGGTTTAAAATTTTAATAATTAAAATTATATTTATTTATGCTAAAAACGTCACCTTAGGGAACGCATCATAAGGCAAAATGGGCAATCTAGAATTATCAATCATTAAAAAATCCTGAGCTTGGTCAAGACTCCCAAAACTCAGGATTTTTAATTTAGATCAATTAATGTGCAAGCCATTCGGCAACCTGCTGCCTAATTTCTGTAATTGTATTCTGGCCACCTACTAAATCAAACCAGTGAACAGTCATTTTATTCCTAAACCAGGTTAACTGACGTTTTGCATAGTGTCGAGAATCTAACTTAATTTTATCAATTGCCTGGTCAAGAGAAATCTCCCCATCAAAATATGGAAACAATTCACGATAACCAATTCCCTTTCCCGACTGATAATTTTTACCACCTACTTGATATAGAGAACGAGCCTCCACAATCAAGCCTTGATTTACCATTTCATCAACCCGCTGATTAATTCGTTGATATAACTTCTGCCGATCAGTGTTTAAACCAATTAAGTAAAAATCATTTAACGCTGGTCGCTGTTCCTGTTGTGAAAATGGGTGGCCAGTTTTTTGGATAACTTCCAAGGCCCGAATTACTCGACGTACATTTGCAACGGGAATTTGAGCAGCAGCAACTGGATCAAGCTTATTTAAATGGTTCCAAACGAATTGTTCCCCTTGTTGTTCCGCAGCTTTGTGCCACTTTTGACGAATCTTTGCTGACTGTTCATCAAAGTGATCAGCCCCTAATGCCAAATTTTGAGTTAGGGATTGAAGATAAAAACCAGTTCCACCAACCACCATTGGCAAATGATGTCGACGACTAATCTCCCGAATTTTTTGATTGGCTAATTGCTGAAAATCAGCAACGGAAAACCGTTCATCGACATTTCGAATATTAATCAGGTAATGAGACACCCCCGCCATTTCAGATGGGGTAATTTTAGCGGTTCCAATATCTAAGCCACGGTACACCTGCATAGAATCACCAGAAATAATTTCACCGTTTAATTGTTTGGCTAATTGAATCGACAGGGCGGTCTTTCCGACCGCCGTCGGTCCAACAATTCCCACAACTTTAACCATCCGTCTGCTCCTTTCTATAGATGACTGGAAATCTCTTTAAAAATCTTGCATAATGGAACCAGTAAGAACGAAAGGAGTTTCCATTATGAAACAATTCACTAAAGGTTTTGCTCTAGGGACTTTAGCAACCCTCGGAGCCGTTGCTACTGGTATTATCACATTTCATAAAACTGTAATCGAACCAATCGAAGAAACTGAAGAAAAGTTCGATACTAACCGTCGAGCAGCCAACCGTAAGGGCCGTTCTGCTCACCAAATGTAATAACCCATCATCATGATAAAAAGGACAACGTTCAACAATGAGCGCTGTCCTTTTTATTAATCCGCATACTTAGCCTTCTTAGTCTTTCCAGACCATTTGGCATAACCATCCTTCAGGATATAGACCTTATTGAAACCACGCTTACCTAAATATGCTGCGGCTTGAGTACTTAAAGTCATTCCTTCATCATACAAATATACTGGCAAGTCCGGACGAAGTTCACCCATCTGTTGACGTAAGAAAGTCAGCGGCATTGATCGTGCTCCCAAAATGTGGCCCCGATCAAACTGATTTTTAGGACGCACATCCAAGACTTGAGCCTTATGCATTCCTTTTTGAAAATCTTCTTTATCAATTACCGTGCCATATTTATTACGACGCCAGCGACCGAATAAATAACTACCTAACCATACCAAGATAATCGCAATAAAAATAATGTCTAAAACCAAGGCACTGGTACTAATTGCTCCAATTACCAATTCTTTTCCCTACTTTCTCTGCATTCTAGTTGGCATTTTCTTCAAATTGGGTTGCTAATGAAGCAGCGCCAATAACACCAGCATCATTTCCCAATTCTGCTAACTTCAGTTTAGTCGATGTCCGGACAGTTGGGAAGGCAAATTTTTCAAAATTCTTTTGAACCCGGTCGAGAAGGAAGTCACCCGCTGCAGAAACACCACCACCGATAACCATGTATTCTGGGTTGAGGGTGTTACTAATGTTAGCAGCTGCAAGCCCTAAGTAATAAGTGACTTTGTCAACCACCCGGTTAGCTAAGTAATCATGCGCCTTGGCTAAATCAAAGACAATCTTGGAAGTAATTTCATCCCCATTGTCAATCATGGCCTTCAGCTTAGAATCACCTTCGTATTCTTCTGCTAAGTCCTGTGCTAAATGGACAACTCCCGTTGCGGAGGCGTATTGTTCCAAACAACCATGATTTCCGCAAGTACATTGGTAACCATTCGGTTCAACGATAATATGGCCAACTTCACCACCAGCACCGTTCACCCCGTGAATTAGTTTCCGATTGGCGATTAATCCACCACCAACTCCGGTACCCAGTGTAATAAAGGCCACATCGTCACCGTCATTACCGGCACCCTTCCAACGCTCACCAAGGCCAGCACAGTTCGCATCATTATCAAGAGCAAACTTCAAACCGGTGCCCTTTTCAATCTGCTCTTTAACTGGTTGCAGAGTCTTCCAATTTAAATTGAAAGCCCCAATTACTGTACCCTTTTCACGATTAACTGTTCCGGGAGTTCCCATCCCGATACCAATAAATTGATCCCGACTCATCTTATAAAGGTCGATATGGTGGTTAATTGAATCAACAATATCAGGAACAATATGTGATCCTTCATCTAAAATATTAGTACGAATCGACCACTTTTGCTGAATTTCTCCCGCAGCGGTTAAAATTGCAAACTTGATTGTGGTTCCACCAAGATCTACCCCAATGAGCTTTTTATTCTTTGTTTCCATATAATTTCTTCCTTTCTTTTGCCATTTTTCGTTCATTCCGGTGTTCACGCTTTAACACTAACTTTGCTTGTAAAAAGAGATCTCGATCAATTACCCCTGCCTGATAGAGGTTATCAATTTCCAGAGCCATTAGTTCAATATCCCATAAGCGTTTCCCAACATAAACAAAAACGTCAAAGCGCTTCAGAAGTTGCTGAACATCATATAACGTTCGCAGGTGTACAATCGGTTTCATTCCTATGACACCGCCTTCCAAAACATTAAGATAATTAATACAATTAATATAGTGCCACTAAGAAAACGCTTTAGCAAGTCCATTTTGCCAATTTTTGTTGAACCCAACATTCCAGCACTTAACAGGCCACCAAGAAAACCGCCAAAGTGCCCCGCCAAATCAACTCCGGGCATTAACAAGTCCGCTCCAAAATTAAAAATCACCAGGATAAAAAATTGGCGGGCGATTTGGCGAACTAAAAGATTATCTCGAAAAACAATTCCTAACATAATAAAAGCCCCAAAGAGGCCAAACAACCCTGTACTAGCCCCAGCACTCACCGAATTAACAGGCTGCATCAACATACTAAACAAATTGCCGCTAACAACACTCACTAAGTAAATTATTAACATTCGCCAATGGCCAAAGAGTGTTTCCACATACATCCCTAAAAAGTACAAGGTCACCATATTAATTACTAAATGCTGAATACCTATATGAAGGAAACCAGCAGTTAACAATCGCCACCATTGGCCTTGCAAAATCAGCGGGGTATCCTTAGCTCCTGAATGAATTAAAACTGCCAGGTTCGTTGATCCACCTTGGGCCACCGTCCATAAATAACAGCCAACACAAATTACAATTAACGTAATTGTAACCGGCATTTGTCGTAAAGAATTTTTCATACTACGCCTCTATCGTTCATCACTAGCAAGACTAACCACCCGATCCATTGGAATATCAAACTCTTCTGCGGCCCATTCATCATCATCTGCCAATTGGGTATTCAAAGCTAGCGCTAACTTAGGACCGTGGTATTTAGTTAAATAACGGTCATAGTAACCACCGCCAAATCCTAAACGTTTTCCGGATAGCGTAAAGGCAACTCCCGGAACTACCATGAGATCAATATCATCAGGAGTAACCACCTGGCCATTGACCGGCTCTAATACCCCAAAGTGGCTCTCAGTAAACTGTGTTTCCTCGGTAAGCGTCACAAATTCCATTTGACGATGAGGAAGCGTTCGCGGGACCACAACTTGTTGTCCCTTATGACGCGCATGGAGAATAATTGGTGCAGTATTAATTTCAAAAGATTGACTTAGCGTAATTGCAATCATTTGAGCACTTAACCATTCTGGCTGATCGTATAATTTAGAAGCGAGCTGTTTTTCTTCTTCCAAACGGGTATTAAGATCCAATTGTTGCAGTCGAGCTATATATGCCTGACGCATTTCCTTTTTGCTATACATGGTTATCCTCCTTGAAATAGTTAACGGGCACTATTATACCGATGATCAAATTGAATGAAAAGGTCAATAGTAACAAAAAAACGTCATGGAATTCATTCCATGACGTTTCATACATCTACCTTACTTAGTTTCGCGATGTAAGGTAACCTTACGTTCCCGTGGGCAGTACTTCTTTAATTCGAGCCGGTCGGGATTGTTACGACGGTTCTTACTAGTTAAGTAAGTCCGTTCGTGGCATTCAGTGCATTCCAGTGTGATATTTACACGCATTGTTTTTGCCTCCAAACTTAATTTTATTTTTAACGAGAATACGTTATTTAATACGTAACCCTAACTCGTACAACTATATCATTAATTCGTAAGTTTGACCAGTTTTTTACCAAAGTTTGTTAAGGTTTTTTCCTTGACACTTTATTGACTTGTCTTATCACTTTGGACATCTTTCCAATAAGCTTGGAAAATCTGCTTAGCCATCGTCAAGTTATTTTCTCCACCTGAAGCGTTAGCAATCGCCAATGCAACCACTACTTGTGGTTTATCTGATGGCGCATAACCAGCAAAACTGAGCGTTTCAGTACTTTGTTTCTTGTAGAAGGTTTCCGCCGTCCCCGTCTTCGCAGAAATGGATGGCTTAACACTACTTAATGACTTAGCAGTCGTGTAAGAATTCGTCCCGTGGGTAACTAAATACAATCCCCGCCGAACTAGCTCAAAATACGACTTTGGTGCTGGGATCACCTGTTGAACCTGAGGTTGTGCAGTATAGGTAATGTTTCCTAACTCACCATTGGACTTGGTGCCCCGAATTTCCTTAACAATGTATGGTTTCATCCGGTAACCACCGTTCGCAATGGTCGACATGTACTGCGCTAACTGGATAGTAGTGTAACCATCGTAGTTCCCATATGACAAGTCCAGTGCCGAACCAATATTCTTCTTTTTGGATGGTCCCTTGTAGCCAGAAACTTCCCCAGGAAGGTCAATGCCCGTCTTCTGACCTAAACCAAACATGTTGTAGTAATACCGCATCTTGGTAAAGATGCTGGGTTTCAGTGTCAATTGTGCACCACTATGGTAGTTCATGCCACCTTCCTTCATTGCAATTTGCATCATGTAGGAGTTCGATGACACTTCTAGTGCTTCTGGCGCGCTTAATGCCATGCTTGCCGATCCTGATTTGTTGAACCAAGAACTCTTTACTGAGGTCCCAGCAACCTTAATTGGTGTATCTGTTAACGTATTATTCTCAGGGGTAATTACCTTTTCCATTAGACCACCCATAATTGTAGCCGGCTTAACAACTGATCCCATTGTAATAGGGTGATTAATTGCTCCAATTTGATCATCAGTCATCTTACCAGTTGCTGGATTTCGGTCAATTCCGCCCATCGCGTAAATGGCTCCCGTATATGGATTCATGACCACGGCATAAACTCCAGTCGAGTTACCACCAGCGGGGAAGTTTCCCTTGAGAATCTTTTGCACATCATTTTGGAATTTTGCATTAACGGTCAGAACAAGGTTATCACCCTTTTTACCTGGATAGGTAACCTTCGTCTTCGTGACATTATTGCCACTGGTTGTGACCTGAGTTTGTGACTTTGAACCAGCAAGCGTAGCTTGATATTGCTTTTCAAGATAGCTCTGACCAACATTATCATTCCGTGAATATCCCTGTGAAAGCAGGCTATTCACTTCATCACTTGGTAATCCAGTCGTGGAAACTGTCCCTGCTAAACTCTTGACATCCTTCCCCGAAGGGTAATTTCGTGACCAAGCAGTCCCAATTTTGACACCAGGCATTTCACTCAAGTGTTCACTAACTTCCGCTAATTCCTTGGCTGATACATTCTTAGATTTAATATAGGTAGTTGAAAGTGAGTAAGCACCGCTCATTGAGCCATAAATCATCGCCTTATTCTTTTCACTCTTTGTAAGCTTAAAGTAGTGTGGGTGGCGATTTAAATAATCAATTGCATCATCATACTGACTAGAACTATCGGTACTCTTTGCTAATTTGATGACAGTTTTTAAGTGTTGTTTATTAGCTAGGTAGTAATCTTGCTGATTCCGCGTTGTCAAACGACTAGTCGGTACTGTCAAGTAGTTACCAAGCCGATTAGCGATTTTGTACAAGTCATCACTATCGACATTTTGTCCCTTGGTATATGTGATAGCTTGGGTCGCTTGATTACCAACCATTACTTTACCAGTGGCATCATAGATCATTCCCCGTTGAACATTATTTGTTTGTGTCGTTGTGTCAGAACGCTTGACCTCTGCCTTATAAGAAGCTCCATTCAACACCTGTAAATAGAACAGTCGGACGGCAAGCGCAAGCAGTAGCAAGCCGACAATCCACAACAGAAAATTTAACCGAAATGGGATTGCGGACTGGGCCGTCTTATTTCGTGAGCGAGAACGAAATTTAAAAAGTCCTTTAAAGCGATTCAAAAAATTCACTTGACATTCTCCTTCATTAGTTAGAAAACTCTAACCTTTCATTTTAAAAATTATCGATGGTCATTCAAGCTAATAACCAAAATTATTCCATACTAAAGTAACGGTGTTAATAATACTCCCTTTTTAATCAAAAGTGAGCACTTTAACAGTGATTTAATTAAATTTAAAACCTTCATGATAACCAATGTTGAAAAAAGCATCCTGTTATATAATACAAGCTAGTTTATTTGAGGTGATTTTATTGTTTAAAAAACACAGCCAAATGCAATCATCATTGTTAATTGCATTCTTTATACCGGTGATCATCATGGGGAGTTATTTTGCTTACCGACAAATGGCCCCCTTCGGTCAAAATTCGATTTTAACTGTTGACCTTGGACAACAGTACGTCGACTTCTTGGCCGCCTTTCGAAATTTAGTTCTCCACCACCCAGCCAGCTTATTTTACTCCTTTTCTAAGGGGCTTGGTGGTGAAATGCTCGGTACCAATGCCTACTATCTATTTAGTCCCCTCAATTTGCTTCTCTTGTTTTTCCCTGGACAGTCACTTTCATCTGGAATCCTAATCCTTGTATTGCTTAAATATGGATTCGCTAGTCTAAGCTTTTGTTGGTTAATTCAACGTTGGCACCTCCAAACATCACCCCGTAGCTGGGCCTTTGCAACGGCCTATGCCCTCATGGGGTGGATGATTGCCAATCAGTTAAACATTCTTTGGTTAGATGTTCTTTTCTTACTGCCCCTTGTAGTCGACGGTTTACTCCGTTTAATTGAACATCAAAGCCCATGGCACTATGTTGCTTGGTTAACTCTCACCATCTTGGATAACTACTATATGGCCTGGATGGTCGCTATTTTTACCGTTCTCTTCTTTATTTGGCAAACTACTCGTCAATTTAATAACTGGTCCCATTTGGGAAAAATTACGGGACGCTTCTGCTCCTTTTCACTCGTCAGCGGCTTACTTAGTTCTATCGTAACTCTTCCGACCATTTATGCACTTACCCAAAGCAAGGGGACCTATACGGAACAAAAAATTAAATGGGCATTTGAATATCAGCCTCTTAAGATTCTAGCTAAATTAGTGCCGGGATCATTCAATTTTGGCCAAATGCCTTCTGGACAACCTAACATTTACGTTGGCATGCTATTCATCATTGGAGCCTGTCTCTACTTCATTTACAGTCATGACCATTGGCCGGCCAAATTGACAGCATTGTTAATCTCTGCCCTGTTAGTTTTCTCCTTCTGTTTTCAACCATTAGACTTACTTTGGCACCTCGGACAATTTCCCGTCTGGTACCCATCCCGTTTTTCGTTTGTTTTCTGTTTCTGGGTTCTTTACCTAGCCGCAATGACTCTAAAACCCGACCTTAAAATCAACTGGTATGTAGCGGGTGGTTTATTGACCCTCATTTGTGCAATTACAACTTATTTGTGGTTAAACAAAGCTCATTTTTCATACATCAATTCATCCCAACTGGCAATTGGTTTCTGTTTTGCTCTGATCAGCGTTTGTCTGCTCCTGATTGATTATCACCACGCACCTAAAATGACGGACCTACTGTTTGTCCTATTAGTCATAGTTGATGTCACAAGTAATGCGGCCATCTCACTCAATCATATCTCGTACGTGTCTCAACCTGAGTTTGGTAACTATACAACTGCAATGAACCAAGCTGTTCGTAAAACCAAACAGGGGGACCATTCTTGGTACAGAATTGCTAAAAACTTCATGCGCACTAAGGATGATCCATTTCAAAGCGACTATTACGGTGGTGAACACTTTGGCTCCACAATGGAACCAGCCGTTTCAACTTTCATGGGTACAATTGGTCAGCCAGCCGGTGATGGCTTCATTACCTACTCTAATGGAACCCAAGTTACCGATTCTTTATTGGGCTTCAAATACTTTCTAACTGCCCGTCACCATGGTCAAGTGAATGGTAATCAAGTTCTGCCCATTACCAGTACCAGAATGGATTGGCATCGTCTTCGTAATTATCGCCATACTAAGTTAGTAGATATTAAACAAAACCCGAACGCTCTACCGATTGCTTTTGGTGCTAGCAAAAAAATCCTTAATTTCCATGACGTGACATTAGATCCGCTCAGCTACCAATCACAAATTTATCAATTATTAGCTGGACATTCAGCTAATAACCGTCTCTTTAACGTTCAAAACTTTGACCACGTGACCTTCAAAAACGTTCAAAATGCCAAACAAATTACTGGAACCACCTTTACGCGCAGAGAACCGTCGCAATCTGCCAGCGTCACCCTCCACTTTGTACCGCAAACAAATGACTCTTATTACTTGACCCTTGGTCCAAGCGTCAAAAGCGTTGCTTCAATTAAAATTAATGGGCGACCGTTGGATCAATATCCGACCTATCACAATACCATTGTTATTAATGTAGCTCACCAGCAAAAGGGAAAATCAGTTAGCATCCAATTCAAACTTAAAAAACAGGATTTATGGATGCAAAACGTCAGTCTGTACCAATTTAATGGTCAAGCATTCAAGCAATCCCGCAAAACTCTGCAAAGGGCTGGCTTACACGTGACTAGTTTCCGTGCTAACCAAATTACGGGGACGGTAACCATTCGGAAACAGCATCAATTTTTGATGACCACCATCCCTTATGCAAAGGGCTGGCACGTTAAAGTGGATAATCATTCTGTCACGCCATTTAAGGTCCTCGGTACTTTCATGGGCATTCCAATGAATTCCGGGACCCATCGTGTTACTATGACTTACATTCCGCCATTGCTAATTCCAGGAATATTGATTAGTCTAATTACCCTCATAATGTGCTGCTGGTACCAAAAACGACGACCAATGAAATAATTTGTGTCTCCTCTGTATCAAAAATTGCATAATCCAATAATGGCCACGCCAGTTCTGAATTAACTGAACTGACGTGGCCATTTTAAATCCGTTAATTGATTTAACTTAACGTTTGGGATACCCGACCAACCGCAATTCACCATGCAAATATTCGCCAAGGTAAATATCATCTAATCCATGATAACCAGCAGCCGTTATCTGTTGTTCAACCCACTGAGCATCACGATGAATTAGTTCTAATATATCTGTATTTAACTGGCCATCACTGATTAATGGAAATTTTACATCATGCTCATTATTTTCAATTACCACTAACTGGCCATTTTGCTCTAAAATACCACTTTTTACGCGTGCCACTTCATAGATACCTTGACTCCGTAAACGAAACATCAGATCATTTGCACTCATACCCGAACGAATGCAATTATCTACCAAAACGTGACCATTTTTAATCAGTAACTGTGGCTGCCCATCAATCGCAATGCGGACCCATCGATTATGTTCCTTGATGTACCGAAGAATTAGAACAATTACTGTCCAGATCAGCAGGACTAAAATAAATTCAACAATGCTAATGTCATTATCGTAAATAATGCCCCCAATAATGGCCCCTAAAATATAATTTTGCACTTGGTCGAGGGCCGAGGTTGGTGCTAAATTTCCCTTACCAAGAAGATTGATTTGTAAAATCAGGCAGAGCATTCCTAAAGCAAATTTAAGAGTAATTAACAAATAAGTATTATCCATCTTGCTCCTCCTTAGTGCTTCTTAATAATTACTCGATGGTCAATCACATGCGCCCTCGTCAAAGTATAGTTGTTACTGTCGGCACTTAAATTCACCCGGTAATCTTTATCCTTAATCCGGACAATGATACCATCCGTCAAAGTAGTTGAATTAACCACAACCTCCCCCGTTTTCACGTGGCGGTCTTTGGCCACTGCCTTCACAAAAGGAACCATCTGTGAAGATTGCGATTTTTGTGTATTTAACGATTCCAATTTGGTATATTGTAAGCCAATAATGATCAACAGTAGCAATGAAAAAATAATTCCTAAATCACGATACTTGGTTTCCAGACGATGCCGAGTGTATTGGACCAGCATTAACAGCATTAATCCACCTAAAATAATGATCAACGCATAGCTAAAAATGGTATTAGCTTGCTGATGATTTTCTAAATATGTCAAATTATAAAATGTCATTTTTTCCCTTAATAAAAAAATAGTGAGTAATAACACGGCCGTTATCCCCACTAAATAGTCTTTCACTACTTTACTTCAATAATTTCCACGTGCATAACACCACTTGGAATATCAATATCTACTTTTTCACCAACTTTGTGACCTAACAGTCCCTTGGCCATTGGCGATTCATTAGAAATCTTACCAGACAGTGGATCAGATTCTGATTCACCGACAATTGTGTAAGTTTCTGGTTCTTCATCTGGTAACTCTTTGAAAGTTACGCTCCGGCCCATTGATACTTCATCAGCCGCCACATCATCGTTATCAATGATCACTGCATACTGCAGCATGTTTTCGATTTGACTGATCCGGCCTTCAACAAATGCCTGCTCATCTTTAGCGGATTCATATTCAGAGTTTTCAGAAAGGTCACCATAACTCCGCGCAATTTTAATGCGTTTAATAACCTCTGGACGACGCTTCAAACGTAAATCTTCAAGTTCTTGTTCCAACTTTTCTTTACCTTCCGCAGTCATCGGAAATGTTTTTTCATCAGCCATAAATTTTAATTCCCCTTTATTAAAAAATACCAATTGCAACATTACCATTTCGGCACCATTTTTTCAACCATTGGGTCACGATTAGTTAAACCTGATGACCCCGTTTAACTAGAATGTCGCGAACCTTAGTCGCTAACAAGTCAATGGCCACTTGGTTTTGACCACCCTCCGGAACAATGATGTCAGCATAGCGTTTCGTAGGTTCAATAAATTGATGATACATTGGCTTAACAGTTGCCAAATATTGGTTAATCACCGAATCAAGTGACCGGCCACGTTCTTGCATATCCCGTTTAATCCGACGAATAATGCGTAAATCACTATCTGTATCCACAAAGACTTTAATATCCATTAAATCACGTAACCGCTCGTCATCAAGAATCAGAATGCCTTCCAAAATAATGACATCTTGTGGTTCAACATGGACTGTTTCAGATGACCGAGTATATTGTTCATAATCATAAACCGGCATTTCAATGGCTTGATTATGTCGTAATTGATCCAACTGTTGAACCAGCAGCGCCGTATCAAATGCTAACGGATGGTCATAATTAACGGCCTTCCGTTCAGCCATCGACATCTCACTTTGATCATTATAGTAGGTGTCTTGCGTAATAATTTGAATTGAATTGCCATGTAATTGGTCAAAGATAGCGTGGGCAACAGTCGTCTTACCACTGCCGGAACCACCTGTGACCCCAATGATAATTGGTCGTTTTTCTTCCATTTTTGCCTCCAATTGTTAGTGCTTCTTTGCATGACGGTTTTCTTGCAGCCGAACTGTAATTTCGGGAACCGACTGGGATTGTTTTAATGTAAAAGTACCAGCCTTAACACCATTTGTCTTATGCGTTTGCAAATAATAGTAAAAGACATAGCGACTGCGCACTAATTCTTGTCGCTTCAATATCGTACTAACCTGCTGATCAGTACTGTTTCGTGGAATAATCACTTTTTTGGCCTTTTGACTATTTTTATTTACGGGAGTTAATGAATAGTTAAAGTAACCATGAACACATACCCCCACCGCCAAAAACAAGGCTACAATCACTAAGGCCAGCAAATTTTGTTGCCGAATTTGTTTTTTAGAAAATCGGTGCATAAATTAGGCCCTTTCTTTCACTTACAACAACACGAAAAGCAAGAGACCGGAAATCCTCTTTCAGCCCCTTGCTAATTTACTTATTCATTAACGAATTTCTGCACCTAATTCTTCAGTGAGGTGTTTTTCGATCTTTGCAAATGCTTGGTTAACCGTTTCTTCCTTTAATGTTCCCTGATCATCTTGATAAGTCAGCGTATATGCCAATGACTTCTTACCCTTTGGTAAATGAACACCAGTGTAAACATCAAAGAGGTGGATGTGCTTCAAGAAGGCACCACCACGCCGTTTAATAATTGCGACGACTTCATCATTCGTAACGGTATCATCAACTAATAAAGCAATATCACGAGTAATTTCTGGATACTTGCTAATGTATTGATAGTGCTTATCACGAACATCCGCTGCCAATACTGCCTCCAAATTGATTTCAAAGACGTAGGTTTCATCAATCTTGTAATCTTTAGCAACATTTGGATGAACTTCACCAATAAAACCGATTACTTCACCATCTAATAGAATATTGGCGGTCCGTCCTGGGTGCATTTCTGAACGACTTTGATCGGCAACAAAAGTAATCGTCCCTGCCACTGCTAAATTATCAAGGTACTGTTCCACGATTCCTTTCATTTGATAAAAATCAACCGGACGTGCCTTTTGATTCCAGCTATCCGCAACTAAACTCCCAGTGATTGCTCCAGCAACATGTTCTTGTTCCTCAGGACGTTCGCCACCCTTTGGAATAAAGACCCGACCTTGTTCATACAGTGCCACATTGGTTACTTTCCGGGCTTCGTTATAAGCAATATCATTTAACAGGCCAGAAATAATGTTCATCCGTGTCGCCACATGATCAGAGCTCATCGGATAATCCAGCTTCATTGGCTCCGTCGTGCTTGGGGTAACTTCAAACTGCTTAGCTTGATCTACCGTGGTCAAGGAATAACTAATCGCTTGATTCATACCCATTCCTTCAAGAACATGGCGACTAGCCCGCAACTTCTTTTGACGGTTGGTTAAACCACCCAGGTTCCGGGTCATCACTGGCAGGGTTGATGGAATATTGTCATAACCATACAAACGAGCAATTTCCTCGTATAAGTCAGCTGGTAAACTAATATCCCACCGTCGGGCTGGGACATTCACGATTAACGTGTCAGCATTTTTTTGGGTTGTCTCAAAAGCTAATCGATCAAAAATCGCCTTTACTTGTTCCATATCGATATTGATTCCCAGAACATGCTTAACTTTTTGTAAGGATAAGGTAATTTCTTGTGATGGATATTGTTGGTTATGACCAACCACAATGCCCTTAGTCACCTGTCCATTAGCTAATTTTTGCAGCCAGTATGCTGCTTCGTTCAACGCTTGTTCAACAGTTTCTGGATTAATGCCCCGTTCAAAGCGCATTGAAGATTCACTATGTAAGTCAAGTCGTCGTGCTTGCTTTCGAACCATCACTGGATCAAAAATTGCAGATTCTAATACGACATTCGTTGTTTGATCATCAACCTTGGTGTTCTCGCCACCCATAGTTCCGGCAAGGGCCGCTGGTTGATCACCAGCAGTGACAACAATATCTTGGGCCTTAAGCGTTTGCTCTTCACCATCTAGGGTTGTCATAGTTTCACCCTCATTGGCATGCCGAACAATGATCTTATGGCTAGGTAACTTATCATAATCGAAACTGTGTAATGGTTGCCCGTACTTCAGTAAAATATAATTAGTAATATCAACAACGTTGTTAATTGGCCGAATACCGGAATTCCACAGACGAATTTGTAGCCACATTGGGCTATCTGCAATCTGGACGTCTTTAATGACCCGAAGTTTATAAACTGGAGCCATTTGATCATCAGCAACTTCTGCAGAAATTAAATCAGTAGCCTTAGCATCGTCGTTTTCTGTGACCTCATGACTTTCAAAACCATTTGGTAAGTCATAGATCGCTGCAAGATCATTCACATTCCCGCAAATACTCAACATATCACCACGGTTTGGTGTGACATCAGTATCCACGATCGTATCGTCCATCCCAAGGTATGGAAAGACTGATTCACCAATTTTTGCATCATCAGGCAAGAACCAAATGCCGTCTTCATAGTCTTTGGGTGCGACCTTTTCACTAAAGCCGATTTCCTGTAGTGCACAAAGCATTCCATCAGACTCTTCACCACGGATCTTACCCCGCTTAATTTTAACGTTGTCCGCAATCCGTGCTCCATGTAAGGCCACGATAACTTTTTTACCTGCTTGCACATTTGGCGCTCCACAGACAATTTGAATGGTCTCATCATCACTAATCTTAACTTGGCACACTGACATATGGTCAGAATCAGGATGCGGAACACATTCTTCTACATAACCAACAATAATCTTCTTTAAACCGTCACTTGGAGAGTAAACCGCATTAATGTCCACTGACGTCCGGGCCAATTTCTCTGCCAGTGCAGCAGGCTTAATGTTTTTTTGCGCTAGCGGCAAGTATTTATTTAGCCATTGATATGATACTTTCATAGTCCACTATCCTTTCTGATCAAACTGGGTTAAGAATCGTACATCATTTTGGTAAAAGTCACGAATATCTTCGACCCCATACTTCAACATGGCAAATCGATCCGGACCTAATCCAAAGGCAAAGCCACCATATTCTTCAGGATCTACACCAGACATCTTCAAAACGTTTGGGTGAACCATTCCGGCACCAAGTACTTCAATCCAACCGGTATTCTTACAAATGGCACAACCCTTACCTAAACAATTGAAACAAGTAATATCCGCTTCAACTGAAGGTTCAGTAAATGGGAAATAACTTGGCCGCAAGCGAACCTTTAATTGATCACCAAATAGGTGTTGGGCCACTACTTCTAAAGTCCCTTTTAAATCGGCCATTGTGACGTGCTTACCAACAACCATTCCTTCAACCTGGTGGAATTGGTGACTGTGGGTGGCATCGTCCGTATCCCGACGGTAAACCTTTCCTGGCGAAATCATCTTCAACGGTCCCTGACTAAAATCATGTTTTTCAAGCATCCGTGCTTGCATCGGCGAAGTTTGAGTCCGCATCAGGATCGAATTGGTAACATAGAAAGTATCTTGCATGTCCCGGGCAGGGTGATCCTTCGGCAGGTTTAATTTTTCAAAATTATAAACTTCTTCTTCTACTTCATCACCAACTGCAACTTCATACCCCATATCAGTAAACAGATCTACTAATTGATCAATTACTTGTTGAATCACGTGTGGTTGTCCCTGGGCAACTGGTGTCCCTGGCAACGTCACATCGAGACTTTCCTTTGCCAGCCGGGCATCCATTAATTGTTTTTCTAAAGTTGCCCGTCGTTCTTCTAACATTTTTTGTAAGTCATCACGAACTTGGTTGGCATACTTTCCCACCTTAGGTCGTTCGTCAGCACTCAGGTCTTTCATACCACGTAAGACGTTAGTAATTGGTCCCTTTTTCCCTAGGAACTTGACCCGAATTTGATTAATTGCATCCAAATTCGCACTGTTTTGAATTTCATCAGCACCTTGCTGACGTAATTCCTCTAGCTTTTCCTTTAATCCCATATGATCCTCCTTAAAAAAATAAAAAAGCCTCATCCCATCAAGGGACGAGGCTATCGCGGTACCACCCTAGTTTATGACAATCGTCACACACTTATAACGATTGAGTAACGGTCATCAACCGGGTACATCAATACCAGCTCTGGAAGTGAAATTCATCCTTAAAGTCTAAAAACGACTTGCAGTTTGTGAATCGTTTCTCCCTGCTAGACTTACCAGACTACTAATTTCCATCATTGCTTTTCTAAAAAGTTGGTCTTATTGTAAACTAATTCCCCAACCAACGTCAAGAATTAATCACACCATTTATCACTCCAAGTGTGAACCGCACTCATTACTGGAGCCAACTCTTGGCCCCGCTTAGTTAGTGAGTATTCAATCCGGCTTTCACCAGGAAAAGTATTGCGTTGAACGATTTCTTCGTCTTCTAATTCTTTCAGTCTTTCGACTAAAACCCGATCACTACATTTGTCAACGTGTGCAGCAAGATCCTTAAAACGTTGAGTGTGCTCATTTAAAAGCACTTCGATAATTAGCCCGTTCCATTTCTTCCCTAAAATTGTAAAGGTGTGTTCGAAACGAGGACAGAGACAGAAATCATCCTGTTGACGATTAGAATGCTCCATAACTTGACCTCCTTTTTCTAAATATTTTACGAAAGCTTTTTATATGAACGCTTGCGAAGCCGCGATTCAACCCGCACCCGAAGTGGACTAAAGAACTCATGCTCTGCTTCATAATCATCAACTAATGAGACGATTAAACTTTCTAAGTACTTGGGCACTGCTAATGTTGCACCAAACATGTGCTTTAAAATAATGTCGCGTTCCTTATCATTGAGGTTGGTAATCTTTTCGGCGTTTCGTAAAGCCACCCGTGGGTGAATAAAAGCATGGGAACCCAAATCAAACTTCGTCGTCCGCCAATCATAATAGAACAAATCGTGTAATAATCCTGCCCGTGCAGTACTCCGGTAATCCAGGTGCATTCGCTTGGCGATTCGGTAGCTATCGTAAGAAACAGCAATCGAATGACGGAGACGATTTGAATGGTGGTGCTGAGTATAATTGGCTAATTTTTGAACGGCAGGTTGAGCTAACAAATCCTGAACAATGGCAACATACTGGGCGTCATTTTTCCACTCATCCGGTGTTCTCATTGAGATCATTACCCCTTTTTTATTTTGATTATATTTTACACGATTTTAAAACAAAAAGGAACATCAAACTTACTTTTCATAAGTTTAGCTCTCCTGATTTAACTGAAACATTAAAATTCCGGCCGAAACGGCAACATTCAGTGATTCAGCATTGCCCCGCATTGGGATATACAGATTGGCAGTCGTTTGGTTTAATAATTCTTCAGCCATTCCTTGACCTTCATTCCCCATTACTAATGCAAAATTTTTGCCTGGATGAACATGGCGAAAGTTTTTGGCCCGTGGATTTAACTGGGTTCCGTATACTGGATGCTGATCATCTTGGAAATCGTTAATCCACCGTTTTAAATTGGCCACCACTAACAGAAGATGAAATTGGCTTCCTTGCATGGAACGAACCACCTTGGGATTGAAGAAATCAGCAGTCCGCTTACTGGCAACAACCCCAGCAAAGCCTGCTGCATCAGCTGTTCGGACCATGGTCCCTACATTCCCCGGATCCTGCACCCGATCTAATAGCAACCACGCCCCGGCCTTAGGATTAGTAACCTGATTTACATCCGGTATTTCTACCACAGCCAAAATTCCTTGCGGAGTATCGGTTTCTGTGATGTGCTTAATAATCTCCGGTGTCACTTCATACACATTTTCGAATCGTGCTACAATGTCTTCGTGTTGGGATAACTCTTCTGCACTCCCAATCAATGCAATCAACCGTTGATTGCTTCGACTGGCCTCTTGAACAAGATGCCAGCCATCTAATAAGTATTGGCCGAATTTTTTGCGTCCCTTCCTGGTTTGCAGTTTGCGCCAATCTTTAACGTGTTGATTATGAACGGACGTTATTTGTTCTTTCATTTAGTTTCACCTCATTTTTAGTAACGCAATTATACCATTAATCAAGCGGAGGCGTTTTACAATGATTAATTATCATTTAACAGTTAGCGGACGGGTGCAAGGAGTCGGCTTTCGCTGGAGCACCTATCAATTGGCACAGGAACTCGGACTCGCCGGTTTTGTTCAAAACCAAATGGATGGTACCGTGTATATCGTGGTTCAAGGGCCACACGATTTGGTCCGTAAATTTACCAAACAAGTTCAGGCAGGGGTTAATCAATACGCCCGCGTTACTAATGTCAAAATTAAGCCAGGAAACTTGATCAATACCCAAACGTTTTCGATTAAGGAATCATGGTAAACTGACTGGAATTCCCCCCGTTTTTAAGGTAAGATACCTTCTGTATAATTTTAAAATAAAGGATTGAGTTTATTGAAAAAACAACGACGCTGGTTATTAGCAGGAAGCCTGCTTAGTACATTGCTCATACTTTCCGGTTGTGTACGAACCACCAAGAGCGGTAAACCATACGGAATGGTTTACGAATACCTTGCTAAACCAATGCAGCACCTAATGGAATGGCTAGCAAGTCTGATGGGCAATAATTATGGCTGGGCAATTATCGTCATCGTAATTGTTGTTCGTCTAATCCTGCTGCCAGTAATGATGAGTCAAATGAAGAAGTCGACATTGATGCAGGAAAAAATGTCAATGATTCAGCCACAATTACGAGAAATTCAGCGACAACAAAAGGCAGCGAAGACACCTGAAGAGCAAGCGGCTGCTACCCAAGCAATGATGGCGCTGTACCGCGACAACAATATTAGTATGACTGGTGGAATTGGCTGTCTTCCCTTATTAATTCAACTACCGGTTTTTGCAGCATTATACGCCGCCATTCGTTACTCTCCTGATCTTTATCATGCTACCTTCCTTGGTATTCCTCTGGGGAAGCCAAGCATTTTGTTGGCAATCTTATCTTTTGTGGCTTACCTTTTCCAAGGGTGGCTTTCAATGATCGGGATGCCAAAAAATCAGCAGGCCCAAATGAGGATGATGATGTTAATGAGTCCGGTAATGATTTTCTTCATTTCAATGACATCATCAGCTGGTTTAGGATTGTATTTCTTTATTGGTGGTCTATTTGCCATCCTGCAGACTTGGTTAATCAATGCCTACCGGCCACACTTGAAAAAACAAATTGCTCAAGAAGTTAAAAATCGGCCAGCCCCAAAGCCGGTTGTTCATCCTCAACCAACGACCAATACCAAAGCTGATCATCAAGATACCATTCAACAATTACAAAATAAACCAGCGACTGAGCCTAAACGACGAAACGCTGGTAAGCAACAGCACCACCATAATTAATAATTTACGGTACTGTGTCTTTCAATCCAATATGTAAATCGACTCCAGTGTCTAAAACGTGACACTGGAGAATCGACAAGCTCAGGACGTGACGCCGAAGTTATCGATAGCTTCTACCACGTCCTTTTTATAAAGGAGTTTTCACATGATTAAACCGATCATTCATGATCAAAACATTTTAACAAAGGTCAGTACCCCAGCCCAGCTTAGTGATGTCCAGATCGCTCAAGATTTGCTAGATACCCTGCAAGCTCATCAAAAAAGTTGTGTTGGGCTCGCTGCCAATATGATTGGCATTCACAAACGAATCATTGCAATAACGATTGGTCCAGCCCAAGTTGCAATGTTGAATCCAGAAATCATTGATCATCAACAACCATACCAAGCTCAAGAAGGTTGCTTGAGCCTAAATGGACAAAGAACGACAACTCGTTATCAAACCATCACAATTCAATTTATGGATATCCAAGGACACCATCAACAAATAATGTTAAATGGCTTTCCTGCACAAATTGCGCAACATGAAATTGATCACTGCAATGGCATTTTAATATAACTTTCACTAACAAGCATAAAGGGAGCGTCGATGGACGCTCCCTTTATGCTTAATTATTGTTATCATGCTTCACAATTGGTAGTGTAATCCGAAAAATGGATCCGGCCCCCAACTGACTTTCCAAAGTAATTGTCCCATGGTAACCCTTGATTAACCGTTGGGCAATGGACAATCCTAAACCATTACCGCCTTTCTTGCGACTACGAGCTTTATCCACTCGATAAAAGCGATCAAATACCTTATCGACTTCTTCTGGCGCGATTCCTTCACCAAAATCTTGAACAGCAATCTCGACCGAATTATAATTACGCGACAACGATAGATGAATCTCCTTCCGTTCTGCGGAATACTTCACAGCATTATCACACAGGATAATTAAAATCTGTTCCAGATGATCCCGATAAATATTCACTTCCACATCTTGGCGTAAGTCATCATCGAGGGTAAATTGAAAATCTGGATGAATCATCTTGAAATTATTATAAACTTGTTCAACAACCTCTTCGACCTTGGTCGTGGCATCACGAAACTTAATCTCAACTTGTTCTGCTCTGGATAGATCCAACATTTCTTGAACTAGATTATTCATCCGACTTGTTTCCGCCAGTGCTGCCTTAATTGAATCTGCCAGAACCTTAGGATCATCCTTGCCCCACCGTTCTAGCATTTCCATATGTCCTTGAATGATTGCTACTGGGGTTCGTAATTCATGGGAAACGTCCCCAACAAATTGGGACTGTTGGTCAATATAGCGCTGCGTCCGATCAAGCATTTCGTTTAATAAGTGACTTAATTCCCCCAGTTCATCGTTCCGATTGGTTTCGGGAGTCCGGACATCTTTGGTCGGATCTTTTGTGACCACTGCCAGAGTTTTTCCAATATCCGTTAAGGGACGTAATAGGATATATGAAAGTCCATAACCTAATAAGCCACTAAAGATCACCACTAAACATAATGCCAAAAAGACGGTTAGCAACATCCGGTGATAGTGCTGGTAATAGTTAACCAGCGGATTTTCAATTTGCAAATATCCAATAATTTGATGGGTCTGTTTGTCATAAATTGGTGAACGGCCAACGATCATTTTATGACCATGCCATTTTTTTATTGTAACTTGTTGATGCGCAGCACGTTGGAACTTTTGTACAACATCACCAGTTTGAAATAATGGCTTGCCATTTAAATTAAATACTGTCACATTTTGGTGAGCATCGCTCAATCCTTGAAGCACAGGACGATGATAAATTTTATCTTCACGAGTTGCCTGCTGCGAATCAAGTACCTTTTTTTGTAAAGTATCGCTTACCATCTGACGAGTTAATTCCCGCTGATTAGTATTTTCACCTAATTGCTGACTAATCGTCGTTAAACTTTGCTTAAGTGCTGTCCGCTCCTGATTCAAAAGATCACTCGTAAACGCACTAAAAATGGCTAAAACGACGATTAAACTAATCACCAGCGAGCCAATGGCCGTCCCAAATGCCCACTTTAGTTTTAAAGAAAAAAACTTGCGCGGCTTTTGTTCATGATCATCCATAAGCTGCCTCCCGTTTTACGAACGGATTACGTAGCCAGTCCCCCGAACGGTCTGAATGTAACTCTTCTCTCCCGGGCGATCGATTTTATTCCGCAAATACCGAATATAAACATCAACAACATTGGTTTCCACCTTGGCATCATATCCCCATACTTTACTGAGTAACTCCTGACGTGACATAACCACATTGATGTTTTCCATTAAAATGAGTAATAATTCATATTCACGTTTAGTTAAGTTAATCACTTCATCACCGCGGCGAACCACCCGATTTTCCTTTTCAATGGTTAAATCTTGATACTTAACCGTAGTTTGATGGTTATTATTATTTCCATCTTCAATACTAATCCGCCGTAGTAATGCACGGACCCGCGCTAACAGCTCTTCAATCGCAAATGGCTTCACGATATAGTCATCAGCACCATGGTCTAGCCCCGATACTCGATCAATAACCGAATCACGTGCTGTCATGATGATAATTGGCGTATTCTTTTCTTCGCGAACTCGGCGGGCTACTTCAATTCCGTTAAGCTCTGGCAACATTAAGTCCAATAGAATTACATCAAAATCTCCATTTAAAGCCGCTTCCAACCCAGCTCGACCATCAAGCTCAACATCTGTTTCATAACCTTCATGTTTCAGTTCCAAATTAACAAAGTTGGCAAGGTTTTCTTCATCTTCAATGATTAAAATCCGACTCATTTTTTCACCTTCACAATTTTTTCTAAATCAGTATTAAGTTTATCATAGTTCTCTAATTAACGGTCCCAAAATTATAAAATAAAAAAGGCTTTCCCAGGTCCGGCGCCTAGAGGAAAGCCTTTAATTAAAATTGGTCGCTTAGTTGTTCTTAGCAACAACTTCCTTACCATTGTAGTAACCACAGTTTGGGCAAACCATGTGTGACTTACGAAGTTCACCACAGTTTGGACAAGGTGCTAAACCAGGAACAGTCAACTTAATGTGTCCCCGACGGTTACGCTTACGAGTCTTTGATGTCTTTCGTGCTGGTACAGCCATGTTTGACACCTCCTTATAAAAATTTTATCCACTTGGTTTTTAACCGTCCGCTAATCATCCGTGTCCTGATCAGGAAATAAATTTTTTAACTTAGCGAAACGTGGATCAACATGGTTAGTTTCCTGATGATCATCAGTAACCTCTTCAGTCACTGACCAGCCCTTGCCTGAAGGTAACTGATCCTTAGATTGTTCATCAGGGGTTAACACCCGCGTCGGAATCTGCTCAAAGATATTTTCTAATAACGATTCATCAAAATCAATTGTCTGATGATCATGTGGTAACAAGAAAACGACCTCTTGATCATCATATCGTGACAAGTGACTTTGCTCTGTCGTATATGTCTCTGAAAAGTCAAAATCCAACGGTAGTTCAACAGGTGTTAATGAACGGGTCGAAGGTACCATAATCTGCCCTTTAACGTGAGCAGTAACGGTGGCATCACCATCATCATAGTTAACGTAGCCTTCGACATCCATTGCTTGCGCATCCAAAATTTCATTTGGGAAGCGCTTCATTAATGATGCTTTCAGATCAAAAGTACTTTTGAAATGAAGTGGTTCTTCTGAATAGCGATGTAATTCGTTTAGTGACCATTTCATAGTACTAACCTCCTAATGCAACGTGCCCAATTATACGCTGACCACTAATGATTGTCAACGATTTTTACTTGACACTTCTAACCGTAGCGGTGAGTGTTTCAAATCCTGTTCAATTGGCGTAAAGTTTTGATACAATTTTCCCGCCCGATAGTCTAAATCTAGGCGGCCACTATCCAGAGTTTGATCAACCTTCACGATTAATGGATATTCTAATTGTTTTTTGACCTCGTGTAAATATTGGCGCCCGCGTGATGTAAACCCCAACACGTGATGATATGGATTCTGAATGGCAGTATTGACTTGACTGGTAGTAGCTTGTAGAACAACGTATAGCAACAGACGGCTTAAATGGGCGTATGTATAGCGTTTTGTCTTGGCTTCCTTAATAAACTCTGTAAAAGTGAGGTGGTGTTGAGCAGCTCGTTTTAAACGATTTTCCAGTCCCTCTGACATTTGATAAATATTCGCTAATCGTGAGCTCGGTATCTGAATTAATTCGTTTCTCAATATCGGGTATAGGAATTCCCACGAGGGTACCCTTGACTGAGTTCGGAGCTGCTTAAAGGTTCTGTTCGGAACCGTCTTTTTCAATAGATCCCATTTTCGCTTCTGAACTGCATGCCGAATGGCACTGGCACTAGCAATTTCCCCAGTGATTGTTTGATCATGATACTGACTGTTTCGACGGGCTAGCGGAATCAAATTAATGTTCAGGTCATTTTTGAGTTTAGCTTTGGTATAACTAAACGCCAAAATGTCATTCGGCTCAATTAATGAAATTCCTAACTGTTCATGTAACTGACTGTTGAATTGCGTTGCGTAAGTCTGGTCAAACTGTTTAAATTGTTCGGTGGAAAAGTGGTCCTCCATCGCAACCATCCGTTCAAAATCCCATTGCGGATGTTCAGCACCAAACACAACTGAGTCAACTTGGAGATCAGCCAAAAGGCGGAGGGCTCCTGCCGCAAAACGATCGGCAGGTTCGACCGCATTAACTAGCGGCAATTCAACCACTAAATCGACCCCATTAACCAATGCTGCTTCAGCACGTTGCCATTTATCAAGAATGGTTGGTTCGCCCCGCTGGGTAAAATTACCACTCATTACCGCTATTACAACATCCGCTCCAGTCAATTTACGCGCTTGTTGCAGATGATAACAATGTCCATTGTGAAAAGGATTGTATTCAACAACTAACCCAACTGCTTTCATCTTATTCACCCTTCTGACACTTGAAAAACCAACGAGTTGTTTGTGCATTGAGCTTTCCATGACCAAAATCACTGGATACTTCAATTCTCTTAAAGCCCGTTTGTTGAAGTGCCTTTACAACTAGTTGAAGTGGATATGAACGTTCAAAGTGGGTTTCAGCGAGTCGCTGGTAGTTACCATTACTCAGCCGATTGAAAAATGATAATTCATGAATCACACCATGTTCAACATCATCATTTTGATAACTTGACCACATAAAATAGCGATGCTGGTCTTCAGATTGATAGTTGTACATAAATCCTGGATAAACAACATCAGTTTGATACGGTGTAATCATGTCAAATAAAAAGGTTCCACCATCAGCTAAATGTTGATGAACTTGTTGAAAAACTTGTTGTACTTCCGTTAAATCACGCAGATAACATAGCGAGTCCGCAAAACAAGTAATGGTGTCAAATGATCCCAGCGCCGTCAAATCCAGCATATTAGCCTGCACTAATTGAAGTTTAACATCTGCCTCGAGTGCATGGCTGGAAGCAAGAGCCAGCATTTCATCGGATAAATCAGCATCTGTAACTTGATAACCTGCTTGGGCTAGCAAAACACCCAACCGACCAGCTCCACCGGCCAAATCAAGTAACTGCCCTCCCATTAAAGTATTCTCTTGAACGTATTGAGCCCATTTTGAATATAATTTCTCATCAAACAATTCATCATAGTATTGGGCAAAGAATCCGTAAATCATTTAGTCATTAACCCATTCACTGACGTTCACCAATGGTGCGTCAGACCAAAGTTTTTCTAGATTATAGAAATGGCGAGTTTCTTCGCGGAAAACGTGAACAACAACATCTCCTAAATCAACTAGAACCCATTGAGCAGCATTTTTTCCTTCCACACTGCCAATTTCCAACTTGTTATTATGTGCCATCTCAACAATTGCATTGACAATGGCTTGGACCTGACGATCAGAGCCACCAGTCATAATAACAAAGTAATCGGCCATTGGACTAATTTGGTCCACTTGGAGTGCCACAATATCTTCAGCACGCCGACCGTCAGCGGCCTTCACAACTTTTTCCAATAATTCCTTACTATTCATCAATTAATTTCCTTTCTATATTTTGGTACCCAAGAATTATACGTATCAATCGTCTTAGGGTAAACAGGCTGTCCTGCGGCAATCAAGTAGTTTAACGTATGCTTGGTTTGATAGGCCACCCCGGCCCCCAAATCTGTTTTCGTTATTCGTCGCGCTTCTTCGACCCCCGGGAAGTCACGGCCCGGTTCAATATAATCAGCCATATAAATAATCTGGGCTAACTTGGTCATATACTGACCACCAGTGGTGTGTTGGCGGATAGCGTTGAGGATATCTTCATCATGAACACCAAGCTCATCCTTAACCAATTCAGCACCAACGACGCCATGCCAAATTGCGTTACCATACTGGAGTAATTCCGGGGACATTTTGCGTTGATGGATCAACTTGATAAAGTCCTCATCTGGGCGTTGTTTTGCATAGTCATGACAGAGCCCAGCAATACTTGCCCTTTCGACATCAACATTGTATAACCGGGCCAACTCAATTGCTGTTTGTTCAACCCGGCAAACGTGTTCAAAGCGTCCCTTTGAAAGTGCCTGTTGCAAACGTTCAACCAATTCTTCCCTAGTTAATGGTAATAAATTTTCCTGATATGTAATTTGTCTAGTCAATGTATAACTGATGCTCCTTAATATACTGCTCAACCTTCTCTGGCACCATATATTTAATCGAACGACCATCATGAATTCGTTGTCGAATATCACTTGACGAAAAATCTATTTCAGGTACATCTACCCAAATTACTGGATAATCGCTCTTGTTAGCTGCACCTGGTCGACGAACTCCAACAAAATTCACAATTTTTAATAGATCCTGAATTCGGTACCACTTTGGTAAATAGTCAACCATATCCCCGCCAATAATAAAGTAGTAATCAACTTCTGGGTGCTGTTGCTTTAATTCACAAATGGTATCGTAAGTGTAGCTCACACCGCCACGTTGAATTTCAGCTAATTCAATCCCCAAAAACGGGTTCCCTTGAATGGCTAATTGAAGCATCTTGACGCGTAATTTTGCCGCAATGGCATCCTTTTTATCGACATGTGGTGGGATCATATCTGGCATCATCAAAACTTTATCTAATCCTAAAGCCTTCCCCACTTGGTCCGCAACTAAAAGGTGCGCATGATGCACAGGATTAAACGTGCCGCCATAAAGTCCAATTCGTTTGCGTCGCTTAAAACCTACGCGTTGATACTTAACCTTTGGTACCGTTTGAACCGCTGCTCGCAAAACTACCGCCCCTTAAATCTTCTTCACTCTTAACGAAACATTGCGAAATTCTGGTTGGTCAGACTCCTTAAATAAGACTAGAACGCGCCCAATAACCTGAACAACATCAATGTCACTATGGCCTTCGATATAATCACGAACCTCATCAGTTGTAACATCAGCATTTTGTAAAATATTAACCTTAATTAATTCACGACGATTCAGTGCACCATCCAGCTGTGCTAACCATTCTGGGGTTAACCCATTTTTACCCACACTAAAAATTGCTTGAAAATGGTTAGCCTGTGCACGAAGGTATCGTTTTTGTTTTCCTCGTAATTTCAATTGTTTACTCCTTATTATTAAATCATTGCACGCCGGGTTAGAACACGAACTCCTTGGGGAGCCCATCCCGCAACCGCAATTCCAGCTGGAACCGTAATCCACCCCAAACCTTCATAAACCAGATCCGTCTTTTCGTCAGTGGAAAATTCAAAACGTTCTAATGATGGAATTTGGTCTTTAGTGGTCTTTGTAGGCGGAGTTAGTAAATCCCCAAGATGTTTTTCATAGAATTTATCAGCATTACTAAGTTTAGTCCGGTGAAGTTGCAAAGTATTATCAAAGTATGCTACTACACCGACCTTAGGCCCCTTTAAATAATCAAAACGCGCAATGCCACCCATAAAAATGGTCTGACCATCAGATAATTGATAGGTGCGAGGCTTAATTTCTTTCTGTGGTGCTACTAATTTTAAATCTTGATCCGGTAGAACATGCGCCATCTGGTGTTGATGAATAATCCCCGGTGTATCAATTAGTTCTTGTCCATCATCAAGTGGTATTTCAATTTTATCTAAAGTGGTTCCCGGGAAACGCGAAGTTGTGATCAAATCTTTGACGCCCGTCCGTTGTTTAATAATTTGGTTGATTAGTGTCGATTTACCAACATTAGTTACACCGACCACATAAACGTCACGATGTTGTCGATATTTCTCAATCGTATTTAATAGTTCCTCAATTTGATGGTTCTTTTTGGCCGATACCAAGAGTGTTTCAATGGGACGAATTCCTGCAATATTAGCTTGTTGTCTGATCCAATCACGCAACTTTGAACGGCGTAGAGAACGCGGTAATAAATCCTCTTTGTTACCAACTAAGAGTACCGGATTATCCCCGACAAAACGGTGGAGACCTGGAATGAGACTCCCATTAAAATCAAAGATGTCTACAACATACACAATCAGCGCATTAGCTTCACGAATATGGTTCAGTAATTGTAGAAAATCATCATCCGTTAATGAAACCGGGGCAATTTCATTGTAATGGCGGAGACGAAAACACCGTTGACAATACAATTCATTGGTTGCTAACCCCTTTTTGACGGCCGCCGCGGGAGTATAACCTGGCTCATTTGGGTCCTTAGACTGAATAATTGCTCCACAGCCGATACACCGTAATTCTTCATTAGTTTTACTTTGTTCAGTCATCCAAATCCTCCTGCCATCTTAATTCTGGATATTTTTTCAGTAGATCTTTCATCACAAATTTTTCAAAGAACCGGTTAATCTGAGTATCCCATTTATCAGTATTAATTAACGGTTGCACCAAAATCGAACGTACACCGGCAATATTAGCGGATAGCATATCCGTCATAAGTTGATCACCAACCATGACCACTTCATCCTTGGAAAGTCCCAGGCGTCGCCGTGCCGTTGTGATTCCAAAGCTCAATGGCTTTAAAGAACGCGAAACAAACGGTAAATCAAGTTGTTTAACTGCCTTGGCAACTCGTTGTGCACTATTGTTAGAAACAACGATTAACGGAATCCCCGCCTGTCGTAATTCACTCATCCATTGCCGTAACTCGGGAGTACCATTTGGATTATTCCAAGCAATCAGTGTGTTATCGAGATCCGATAACACCGCCTTAATCCCATGTTGTTTTAATTGATCAGGTGAAATATTATAAACTGTTTTTACCATCCACGTTGGTTTGAATTTTGCTATCAATGTCTTACCTCATGTTTCATTAATCAATCTAATTATAACGATTGAACAGGGGTGGTTCAATTAATAAAAAAAGATTAGGGTCACTTCGCTGGGTTCCCCTAATCTCAATAAATTGATGAACTAGTTCAAAGCCTTCTTAGCTTCGTCAACAACCGCCTTAAAACCTTCTGGGTCGTTAACAGCTAAGTCAGCTAACATCTTACGGTTGATGTCAATATTAGCAAGCTTCAAACCGTGCATTAACTTGCTGTAACTAATGTCGTTCATTCGAGCACCAGCATTGATCCGTGCAATCCATAATTCACGGAACTTACGCTTGTTTACCTTCCGGTCACGGAAAGCGTAAGTGTAACTCTTCATCACTTGGTCCTTAGCAGTCTTAAAAAGACGATGCTTTGAACCAGTATAACCCTTAGCTAACTTCATGATGCGCTTACGACGAGCGCGTGTAACTGTTCCACCTTTAACTCGCATAGTGGTAACCTCCTAGTTTGATTTGTATTGTTAAATTAATTAGCAGTATGCATTACTTCGAAGGAAGCATCTTCTTGAAACGCTTTACGTTAGTCTTATCTAACATGCTCAGACCACGTAATTGACGACGTTGCTTCTTGGTCTTACCGTGGAAACGGTGACTAGTAAATGAGTTACCACTCTTGAAACCGCCTTTAGCAGTCCGCTTAAAACGCTTTGCAGCAGCGCGATTAGTCTTCATCTTTGGCATAACTATTTCCTACCTTCTCTTTATTTTTTTGCCTTATCAGTAATTGGGGCAAGTGTTAAAAACATGCTCCGTCCTTCCATCTTTGGCCGTTGAACAACGGTGGCAATGTCCTTAGTCTCATCTGCCATCTTTTCAATCATGTCACGACCGATATCCTTGTGCGTGATCGCCCGACCACGGAAACGTAATGAAACTCGTACTTTATCACCCTTGGCAATAAACTTACGAACCCGATTTAACTTAACGTTAAAATCGTTGGTATCAATCGTTGGGCTCAAACGAATTTCTTTTACCGCTTGAGTTTTTTGATTCTTACGGGCTTCACGTTCCTTCTTTTGCATCTCAAAACGATACTTACCGTAATCCATAATTCGTGCAACCGCTGGACGAGCCTTTGGTGCAACAAGAACCAAGTCTAAATCAGCGTCTTCTGCTAATTGTAAAGCTTCACGCTTGGACTTGATTCCCAATTGATTTCCATCTTGATCAATCAAGCGAACTTCTCTGGCACGGATACCGTTATTGACATTCATTCCTTGAGCTATGGCAATACACCTCCAATTTTGATAACGAAAGAACAAGCAAAAAAGCGAGGTGCAAACTCACCCCGCTTGAAAATACTAAATCACATTCGTAATCTAGCTTCATTCAACTCGTCAGCCCGGCAACTCTAGTCACCAAGGCGAGAAGCGGGTGCTTCTGCTTTTCTTTCAACAAATACTAGATTAATCAATTCGCTAAACTTTGTCAAGACTAAATCTTATTTTATCCCTTGGCTCGCAGATTTGGCCCCACCATCCGAACCTCACGGGACAAAAAGCGAATCCGTTCCATAATTCGTTGGGCTTTTAACGGCTCACTATTACCGTTATTATCTTGTGTAAGATGATCAGTTAATTCATCCATGGAAAAGTTTGAGCTAAAAAAGGTTGGTAATTCTTCTTGCATCCGATATTCCAGAATCACTCCCAAAACTTCATCCCGTAACCATGGTGATAATGCATCCGCTCCAATATCATCGAGCATTAAAATGGGGGCTTGTTTAACTTCATCACGCTCCTGTTCAGTAGTGTGACGAGCAATCGAGCCTTTCATATTCACCGCAAAGGTTGGGAAATGAACTAGCATACTATTAACTCCCTGATCTGCCAGTTCATTTGCAATGGCCCCAAGTAAATAGGTTTTCCCCACCCCAAAGCTACCAGAAAGGTAGATTCCGGGAACAAAGTTATCTTTGGAGTAACTATTAACGAACTTTACAGCTGCATTCAGCGCCGCAGCTCGTCCTTCATTATTAGTGAAATAATCATCGAGGGTCGCCTGCTCAATAAATTTTGGCATGTACCGCTTGCTAACCCGTCGCTGCTTTGCCTGAAGAGCTTGTTGTTTTAATAGTTGGGCAGTCGGAACATAAGTTACGTCAATTTGCCCGGCTGACATAACAAGCCGTGGGCTATAACCGGGAGCAACACTTGGTGCACCATTTTGAGCAAGATGTTTTTCATGAACATATTCATATAGTTTTGATCGTCCCCGTTGAATATCTTCATCAGTTAACCGATCTCGATTCGTATTTAAAAATGCTTTAACATCTTGATCAGCAAATACTTCAGAAAAAATCTGCTCAGTGGTTTTTTCACTATTTTGATTCTTTAATAGCTTACGTAGTGGTTCCACTAATGGTCACCCCCATTTCCTTGATGCCGCTTTTGACGATTCTTTCTTAACTCAGCCAGTAATCGTTTTGACTCGGCTAATTGTTCAGGAGACGCTGACTTGGTCTTCGGTTGGTAGCCCTTCTTTGCCCACTCAGGTAATTTTTCTTTAACTGATCCTTTTCGTCCATTACCATGGAACGAACGTCCAGCTTTTTGCCGTTGTAGTCGAGCGGCTTGATGCCGTTTAATTTCATTAAAAGCATCTACCGAATTGTGCACTCCAGCCCGTCCCCAGTTATTTGCAATCGCATCTGCTAGATTAGCCTTAACCGTTGCCAAACCTTGCTCACCAATAATATACCATAGCAATAAATTAATCGCACCATCTGATAACCCACTTTGTTGGACGAGCCGTTCTACTGTGTACCGTTCTGCAGAACTGACATAACCATTTGTTTGTTGCTTAAGTTGTGCTAAAAACTCCATTGGCGCTTGGCTTTCACACTGCCGAATTAGTTCTTGTACATTCTCTGGCAACCCGGTCATTTCTAGTTCGTTGACTGGTTTACCGCTAGGACGTCTTTCCTGCTGATCCGGAGTAGAAACATGACCAGCATTGCGCGCCAGTTTCTTAAATTCATCAGCACTGAACTGATTATTAACCACATCAATTGATCGCTCAATCAAACGCGCAATTGCTAACTCATCATATCCGTACGTCCGGTGCTCCACTAAGATTAGTTTTTGGTATTGATTAACTATTTCGGGATCCACTCCCGCACCTGATAATTGCTGCGCCACAAAATGTAAATCAAACTCGCCTTTAGGAAGCTGATTAGTGGCTACCCGATGACTAGTGGCTTCTTTAATTTGTTTTTGCATGCGTTTAAGTGCAACATCATCTGCCAGATGGTCTCGATCTGGATGAAACACTGTAAAGAAGGAATGGCTGACATTTGTTAATTCATCGACATCTAAATAATAACCCAATGCCGCAGTTCCTAACTGCTCAAAACGTTCTGGACCCACCATTTCTAATAACTGGACACTTAGTAATTCATCTCTCATGAACGCAGCTGGAGTTAACGTGGGATGTAATTCAAAGACGGCTACTGCCCCTAATTCGTCAGTTCTGGTAAACGTCTTGATTAACCCAACGGCTTCCAATTGCGAAAGTGCTTCTGTAATCACCCGGATACCAACGTTTAATTGGGATAGTAATTTGGTGACTGGTTGGCGATCTGAAATCATGGGGCGTTCCCTTAGTTGATACTGCAATGCTGAAAAAAGCCCCAAAGCATTGGGACTCATTAACGGTAAATAATAATCAACAAAAGTTTGTTCATTATTATTGGCAAAATCTGGGGTAGCACTAACAACATAGCCGGTTTTAGGGGTTAACTGAAAGTTAGTCATTATGATCACTTCGTTTGTTGTTACCAATCATAGTTTGTAATTCACTCATAAAGGCATCCACATCCTTAAATTGCCGATAAACACTTGCAAAACGAATATAGGAAACTTCGTCCACCGCTTTTAATTCGGTCATTACATACTTACCAATCAGCTGACTAGAAACCTCAGTCTCACCTAAACGACGGACTTGGCTTTCAACCTTATCCGCAATCTTCGTAAGTTGTTCCATGCTGACTGGCCGCTTTTCAGCTGAACGCACCAAACCATTTAAAATCTTTTGACGATTAAATTCCTGTCTGGTCCCGTCCTTTTTAACAACTAACAGTGGGGTTTCTTCATATCGTTCAAAAGTGGTGAACCGAAAACCACAGTTAGCACATTCGCGCCGTCGGCGAATGCAAGTACCATCTTCGCTCGGACGACTATCAATTACTCGGGAGCCATTCTTATGGCAGTGTGGACATATCAAACTACTGCCCTCCTTATACTAGCTTACTAAACAAGCATCATTATACCACATTCAGATTACTGAACATTATCCAACCATTGCTGGACTTGTTGTTCGGTTCTAGCAATGGTCGAATCATTATCAATAACCAAATCAGCTAATGCTTCTTTAGTCGCTAATGGCATCTGGCTTTTGATTCTCGCCTCTGCCTGTTCCACAGTAAGTTGGTTACGTTTCATTAAACGTTTTAATTGAATTGCTGGTGAAGTAACCACAACCATTACTAAATCACACAATGCATCATAATGTTGCTCAAATAATAATGGTGCATCTAAAAAGATCAATTGGTGATCTGCCCTTTGCAATGCTGTCAATTGTCGGATAATTTCCAAACGAATCAGTGGTTGCAAAATCTTGTTTAAAATTTGTAATTGATCTGGTGAATTAAAAACCACTCGACCCAATTTCTGCCGATTTAAACGCCCATCATCGGTTAAAATCTTTGGACCAAAGGCCTGTACAATTTTTTTCAGGCCAACCGTACCTGGTGCAACCACCTGCCTAGCAACCTGATCAGCATCCACTACTGAATAACCACACCGGATTAAATAATTACTAACTGTCGACTTTCCAGAGGCGATTCCACCGGTAATACCAATAATCATCATTTTTCAATCAATTCTTGGCAGTGTGGACAATACGTTGTACCACGTTGGGCAACCTTAATCTTAACCATCTTGGTTCCACAACGAGGACACTTCTCTCCACCATGATCATAAGCTTTTAAGTAGTCTTGAAAACCACCGGCATCGCCAAATGCATTTTTATAAGTATGTACCGTCGTCCCCTTATGCTCTGTGGCCGTTGCAATTTCCTTAATAATGTTTTCTCGTAACGTCTTAGCTTGGTCATGGGTAAGAGTGTTAGCAGCCTGTTCCGGATTAATCTTGCTCATCCATAAAACTTCATCACAGTAAATATTACCGAGACCGGCAACATGACTTTGGTTTAACAAAAATGGCTTAATTTTTCCGCGACTCTTATGTAATATCCGTTCAAAATAGTCGAGCTTAAAGTCTTGTTCAGTTGGTTCAGGACCAATTGTCCGTAAGCCACCATAATTCATCTCTTCACCAGTCGTTACTAGTCGCATCCGGCCAAATTTGCGGGTATCGCGGTAGCACAAATCTGTGCCATTCTTAAAATGAAAAATCACGTGGGTATGCTTATCAACCGGTGTTCTCGTTTTTTGTTTAAAATAGCTCCCTTCCATCCGTAAATGAGAAATCATCGTTAGGTGGTTAGAAAATCTAAACAGTAAGTATTTTCCACGTCGATCAACATGCTCAATCGTTTGACCAACTAAAGCTTCGCGGAATTCTTCCACATCATTTTCAATCGTTTTCCCATAATTAACATCAATTCCAATAATTTGCTGACCGTCTGCAATTTGGTTTAATCCACGACGAACCGTTTCCACTTCCGGCATTTCAGGCATAATTCCGCCTCCCAAGTTTTTAGAACCATTATAAACTGTTACGAATAATTTGCAAATTACTCAATCTAGCCCAGTCTACAAAATGGGATCGTGAGCATGAAAACGTTAGTGTCTTCTGTCACGATCCCATCTTTACATATTTTGATTAAATAACGATTATAATTACCGCTCCATCATTTCAAATCATACCAGGTGTCGCCAACTTTGCTTTCAACTTTCAGCGGTACATCTAATTTAACTGCGGAATCCATCACCTTTGGCACCAATTCTCGTAATTGATCAATTTCCTCTTCAGGGGCCTCAAAGATTAATTCGTCATGAATTTGCAACAACATTTTAGCTTTTAACCCAGCTTTTTGAAGTTGCTCATTCATATTAATCATCGCAATTTTAATAATATCAGCGGCACTCCCTTGAATCGGTGTATTCATTGCCGTTCGTTCAGCAAATGAACGCCGACTGAAATTCTTAGAATTGATTTCCGGTAAATACCGACGGCGATGGGTTAAAGTTTCAACATAGCCTTGCTTTTTAGCGAGTTTAACAATATTTTCAATATATTCCTGAACTCCTGGGAATTCTTTGAAGTAACTTTGAATAAATTCGTGAGCTTGTTTTCGGGTAACATGGATATTTTGCGACAATCCATAGTCACTAATCCCATAGACAATCCCGAAGTTAACCGCTTTAGCCTGCCGTCGCATGTTTGGGGTCACTTTTTCCCCAGGTAACAAGTGAAAAATTCGTCGAGCAGTACTTTCGTGAATATCCTTACCATCAATAAAGTCTTGTTGAAGATTACGATCCCCCGTTACGTGAGCGAGTACTCGCAATTCAACTTGTGAGTAATCACTAGAGAAAATCTTCCATCCGGGTTGGCTCGGCTTAAACGCGCGCCGAATCTTTCTTCCTTCCTCTAATCGAACGGGGATATTTTGGAGGTTTGGATCAACTGATGATAGCCGCCCCGTTTGTGTTAAGGTCTGCAAATAACGAGTATGGATCTTTTGATCTGATGAATGAATAACCTTGAGCAAACCAGTGATATACGTTGACTGAATTTTAGAAATTTGGCGATAAATCAAAATATTATCAATAATCGGTGCTTGGCCCTGCAATTTTTCTAAAACTTCAACCGATGTCGAATAACCGGTTTTTGTTTTTTTAATAACTGGTAACTTCATCTTCTCAAAAAGAATCGTTCCCAACTGTTTGGTCGAATTAATATTAAATTCTTCCCCAGCTTCGTTGTAAATAGCTTGTTCTAATTCCGCTAGTCGTTCCTTTAACTTGCTACCCATCTCTTTCAAAGTGGTGGCATCAACGTGCACTCCTGCAATTTCCATTTGGGCTAACACGTGGGAAAGCGGACGTTCAATGTCGGTATACAACGGCCACTGCTCATTTTCATGAAGCTGGTCAATTAAAGGACGCTTTAACTGCTCAATCGCCATTCCCTTGTGAACCAGATGAGTGAAGAAAACATTCTGATCATCGGGGAGTTGGCGACTTTTCCCCTTCCCATAAACTTCTTCATCAGATTGAACCTGGTAATAATCATGTTCATGGGCTAATTGACCCAGATCATTACTGTTATCATTCGTATTTAATAAGTAAGAGACGAGCAAAAAATCAAAACCAACATCATGAAGTTCAATCCCTTGTCGATGAAGGGCAACATAATGTGCCTTGGCATTAAACGTATCCTTTTTAATTTGTTGATCTTCTAATAACTCCTTGATTTCTGGCGTCGATAAAAGTTCTGGATCCTGACTAACCCACCAGTGACCCTGCGAGCCAATTACAAATCCTGCCACTGGTGAGACATGATAATTAGGATCAGGTAATTCCAAAAGGAAGACCATCTGATCTTTAATTTGCTTAAGTTCCGCAAGATTATCAGTAGTGAGTTCAGTAAACTTGACCTGTTCATTGGCAACCGGTTGATGAGTATCTGGAGCTACCTGCATTTTAGCCAAAAATGATTTAAAATTGAGCTTTTCAAATAAAGCAATTAATTTTTCCTGTTGAGGACCTCGGTAAGCGAGGTCTGCTAGTCCAATTTTAACTGGCGCATCACGTCGAATCCGTGCTAAGTCTTGACACTGTCGAGCGATGGCTTCTTCATTAATTAAATTTTCCTTCCGCTTACTCTTCTTCATCTGGTCAATATTTTCATAAATCCCATCTAAAGAACCATATTTACGAATTAAATTCAATGCAGTTTTTTCACCGATTTTGGTTACTCCCGGGTAATTATCTGAACTATCACCCATCAAGGCTTTAACATCAATGAATTGAGTTGGAGTTACCCCGAGTTTCTCCTTCATATATTCCGGCGTAAAGTGTTCGGTTTGGGTGACTCCCTTCTTAGTTACCGCGACGGTAGTATGGTCAGTTGCCAATTGGGTTAAATCACGGTCCCCAGAAACAATTAAGGTTCGAAAGCCCGCCTGATCTGCCTGTTTTGCTAATGTTCCGATAATATCATCGGCTTCATAATCTGGCAGCTCATAGCTATGCAGTCCTGAAGCTTCTACCAATTGCCGTACATAAGGGAACTGCTCGGTCAATTCCTCGGGTGTCTTTGCTCGACCAGCTTTGTAGTCATGATATTTAGCAGTTCGAAAAGTAGTTTTACCTGCATCAAAGGCAACTAATGCAGCATCCGGTTTAAAATTATCTAAAACATGGTCCAACATTAGTTTGAATCCATAAATGGCTGCTGTATGTAGACCGTCCTGATTTGTAAAACGATCAATTTGCGTATGCATTGCATAAAATGCCCGGAAAACAATACTGTTCCCGTCAATTAATAAAAGTTGCTTTTCTGCCATAATTCAACCTCGCTCTCTTTCTTGTACCATTGTAACAAGCTTTAACCCAAAATAAAAAGAGGTCAGACCAGAACTAGTACAACTAGTTCATTGTCCACCCTCTAAAAAACGTTAGTTACGATCACTCATCCCAAAAATTTGTAATAAGGATAGGAAGAGGTTAATGAAATCTAAGTATAGTTGCAAAGCACCCAGAACGGCTAACCCACCAACTGATACTTGTGATCCATAATTAAGATAAATATTCTTCATCTTTTGTGCATCCCATCCAGTTAAGACTACGAAGATGATTACCGCAATGTAGGAAAAAACGTAAGAAATTGCAGCGCTTCGTAAGAACATGTTAATCAGACTAGCGATAATTAAGGCCACCAGAGCAGCTAAAGCATGACTTCCTGCACGACTAAGATCACGTTTCGTTACTGTTCCATAAATTGTCATCGTAATGAAAACTGCAGATGATGATAGGAAAGCAGCAGCAATATTAGCAGTCGTATACGCCATCGAGATGAGTGAGAACTCAAATCCATAAATTACCGCAATTACCATTAACATTATCAGGCTTCCCGCGGGATTCCGCGTTGCACTGAAACTAATTCCCATGGAAAGTGCGATTGGCAAAAGCAGAATTAACCAAACCATTCCGCTATGTTGGGTCGCAAATGCTAACGACGATGCTCGAAATGGAACCATGGTTAAGTATGCCACAAATGCAGAAACAATAACCGCAACTGACATTAACCCATACATCCGGGTTAAAAAGCTATTTAATCCCGCAACGTTCACTTCACGACGCGGTTCTTGTGAAAAATTATCCACGATAACTCCTCCTTAAATCAGTAAATTGATAAAGAAATGGTAGCAAACGCCACCATTTCAATCAAGGATTTTTACTCTTTTATAAACTACTTTTTTAATAAACGCGCATATTCATCTTCATACTTTTCAATATCACCAGCACCCATAAAGACAACCACTGCATGATGGTAATTTAACAGTTTGTTCATGGTTTGCATGTCAATATCTTCACTACCAGGAATAAGTTGTTCAAGGTCCGCGCTAGAAACATGCCCCGTGTTTTCCCGAATTGAACCAAAAATTGGGGTCACAAAGGTCTGATCCGCCTTGCTTAAAGCTTGACCAAACTCTTTTAAGTACGCCTGAAGACGCGAATAAGTATGAGGCTGGAAAACAACCACTAATTCCTTATCTGGGTACTTCTGCCGCGCAGCATCAATCGTGGCATTAATTTCTGATGGATGGTGAGCATAATCATCAATAATCGTCATATCACCCAACTTACTTTCACTGAAACGCCGCTTAACACCAGTAAAGTTCGCTAACTCTTTTTGAATGGCAGTTAAATCAACATGTTCCATGTAAGCCACTGCCACAACCGCTAAACTATTGAGGACACTGTGTTCTCCGTAAAGATGAATTGTAAATGTCCCTAATTTTTGATCACGATAGTACGCATCGTAGGTCGATCCCGCTGGTGTCCGCACGATATTTTCAGCCCGAAAATCATCATGTGGATTGGTTCCATAATAATAAACTGGAACATCAACTTTAAGCTGACGCAGGTTCGGATCGTCACCCCAAGCAAAAATTCCTTTTTTGACCTGCTGGCCATACTGCTCAAATGAAGCACGAACATCATTAATATCCTTAAAGTAATCAGGATGATCAAAATCAATATTCGTCATAATCGCGTAGTCGGGATGATAAGCTAAAAAGTGGTCACGATATTCATCTGCTTCAAACACAAAGAACCGTGAATCTGGGTTTCCGTGACCCACTCCATCACCAATTAAGTAACTTGTTGGTTCAACATTTGAAAGCACATGTGATAGTAATCCGGTGGTACTAGTCTTACCATGTGCCCCGGCAATACCAACAGACGTGTTACTCTCAATGACTTGTTCAACCGTTTGTGGGTATGTTTGAATCGTTAACCCCAGTTCCTTGGCGCGAACAATTTCTGGATGATCATCATCAAAGGCATTTCCTTGAACAACGATCATTCCCTTTTTCAAATTAGCCGGATCAAATTCCTGAATCTGAATTCCCGCCTTTTCTAGAGGAGCCTGCGTGAAAGTCTCTTTAGTAATATCTGAACCTTCAACATGGTTGCCAAGATCATTTAACACCCGAGCTAGAGCGGCCATTCCTGTCCCTTTAATCCCAACAAAATAGTAACTTTTCTGATTATTCATATTAGTGTTCCTTTCTGTTAGGCGAATAGTTGATTACCACGATTAAAATCAAACGGTGCACCATTTGCAGCGAAATCATCATCAAGAATTAAACATCCCGGCTTGTCAGGAGCATTTTTCAATCCCAATTCACGTGGAGTACAAATCATTCCATCACTTTCAACTCCCAGCAGTTTACCAGGCCAAATCAATTTACCATTGGGCATCATCGTACCAACCGTTGCAGCAACGACTTTGATATTTTGTCGCAAATTCACTGATCCACAAACAATTTGGCGTTTTTCACTTCCAAAGTCGACTGTTGCAATATGCAAGTGATCTGACTTCGGATGATCAATCATTTTTTCGACGTAGCCAACTTGAAAATGGGGTTGTGAAGCTGGTTCAATCATTTGCTTAAAACCAGCTGCCGTCAAATGAGCATTAATCTTGTCAATCTGATCAGCATTTAAGTCAACATTACCATTCACTGACTTTAGTTCTGGTAATAATTCACTAGCCTGTAAAATATTGTAACCTAATAATTTACCGTCTTCGTGATTGGTAATTTCAACAACACCATTTTTGGTTTGTTCACTTTGGTCACCATTGCCAGGTGCAACCATTAACACTAAAATATCGCCCATTTCATGGGAATTATAACTTGCGATTAGCATCTCTTTTAATCATCCCTCTAAGTTTCATTCTTCTTTTAATATTCACAGATTAGATTGTACCATAACCGCCGTAATCAGTAAGCACTAATTACAAAATAAGGGACCCGGCATCATCACGATTACCCAGTCCCCTCATTTTTATGCTAAACCCTTTAAAAAGTCTTCAACCTGTTCCTTCGTTTTACGATCCTTATTAACAAATCTGCCAACTTCTTGACCGGCCTTATAAACCACAAAACTTGGAATTCCCATAATCCCTAAGTCAGCCGCCAAGTCAATATTTTCGTCACGATCTACCAGCAGGAAAGTATAGTCATTAAAGTCTTTTTCAATTTCCGGCATTGCTGGTTTAATGAAATTACAGTCAGGACACCAATCAGCTGTAAAAAATAGAACATAGTTGCCATCAGCAACTCGCTGATTTAATTCATCTTGAGTCATTTTAGGTAAACGTTCCATACTTACATCTCCGTTTCTCTTATTTTATGTAAGTATATTTTACCACATCCGTCTATGTTTCGGCAACTTTGCTTAACCAGTAGTCGATTTTCTTGATGGGACCCCCTAAAATTGTTAAAATACAATTTAATTTAACAACATAAAGAAAGTGATTAGGATGAATAATAGCAATAGCACATATCGGCCATTATTCCTTTCCGCAACGTTAGGAATTTCCAGTGTCGCCGGATTTTTATTAGGTAAACTATTGGGTAAAGGACAAATCTCCCCTGCAACAATATTGCACGAAACTATTGATGCCTTCAAAAAGGAAGGGACCGTCGAAGGAAGTTGGATTGACCACCAACCACATCCTTACCAAAGGTTTGCAACTAAAGCTACCGTTTACCGTGGTGGTATCCAGCGGCGTGAAGATGACCAATTAGTAGATTATCGATTCATTGCCGATGCTGAGACTGGTTCGATTTTAAAAATAACACGTGCAAACTAATATTTTACGTTTAAACGGGTTCGAAGACTGATAAGTAACTAGTCTTCGAACCCGTTTGCGTTACTTTCTTATTAAGGAATGCTAATAACTAATTTAGACAAGCACGGCATCATCTAAGATACTGAAGCCAAGGGTTTTAATATCTTTGTCAAAACCATGCACGGTATCTAATGCCACATCATCAGGCGTAAATGACCGGCGTTCATTATACTTTTGCAGGATTACCGGTGGTACTGTGATAATATCTACGCCAAGTTGTTCAGCTTGCGTGATGTTATATACTTCTCGGGTCGAAGCCCAGAGTGTTTGAACATTGTCAAAATCATCCGCCATCTCAACAGAATTCTTCACAAAATCAATCGGATCTGCTCCTGTATCAGCAACCCGACCAACAAATAATGAGACAAATGCAGGTGAACTTGGACAGAGGGCTGCCAATGCTGCTTGAACCTGTAATTCGGTCGTAATTGCTGTTACGTTAACTTTGATCCCATTGGACGATAATGTATGAATGAGTTCCGTATTATAATTGCCCTTTAGATTAATAATTGGAATTTTTACATATACATTTTCACTAAGTCCAGACAAGATTTCCGCTTCACGCTTCATTTCATCAGCAGTTTGTCCAAACACCTCAAATGAAACACAGTAATCTGGAAATTCCGTAACCACTTGTTTAGCAAATGCCAAATAATTAGTTACTCCAGCTCTCTTCATTAATGAGGGGTTGGTTGTAAAACCACTTAAATAATCATTTTTTACCATTTGGCGCATGGCTTTAATATCTGCACCGTCTGAGTAAATTTTAATTGCATATTGATTTTGCATTTTTATTTCCTTTCACAAATCAGAACTATACCAATTAATATTTTTCAATCCACGATGCCTATATTGCCATTAAGTATGATCCTCGTCAAGCGATAAGTAGGCCATTTTAAGCAAAGCTAAATTATAATCCTTTATCAGTTTCATAATTGCGCAACCGTGTGTCATATAGTTAACACAAGCTTGTATTTTATGATAATCGTTTATCAGTTCTCTTTTTAATTTTTTCAAAAAACTTTTAAAGAATTTCTAAATATAATGTATACCAATTTTATATTTTCTCTTTTTTTCACAAATAAAACCGTGTTTCAACGTTCGGTCATTCCGAACTAGAACACGGTTTTACTTTACAAAATAGTTCTTCTGTTTGCTATTAATTATCGAAATGAGCAGCTAATTTATAAATTGGTTGTCCCAACTCACTAAATTTATGCTCATATTCAGTTTCAACATTCATGGCATTTTCATCACTGTGGTGCAAGTCTAACCAAACCCCATCAAATTTCATGCCATAATTATTCAAACTCTGTAAGGAGAATTCGAAAAATCCCATATTATCAGTCTTTAACTCTAGGCTTCCCCCTTGCTTGACCACCTGCTCATAACCTTCCAGAAAAGTATGGTAAGTCAGTCGCCGCTTCGCGTGTCGCTTTTTGGGCCATGGATCTGAAAAGTTCAGAAAAAGCTTATCAATTTGATGGTCCGCAAAAAAATCCGTTAGCTCCGCCCCATCAGCACAAATCAATTGTAAATTGGGCAGATTTTCAGGCAAGGCCTTTTTTAAAGCAATTGCTGCAATCGTCTTTTCAATTTCTAAACCAATAAAATTAATATTCGGATATTTCTTTGCCATCCCGATAATGAACTGGCCTTTTCCCATCCCCACTTCTAGTTGAATTGGTTGATCTTTTGGGAAACGATCAGCCCATTGGCCCTTAACTTCACTGGGATTTAAGACCATTTTTTCTGGATGGGCAACCAGGAGTGGCTCCGCCCACTTTTTATGTTTCACACGCATTCAAAATTCCTCACTTCTTCATTTTTTTCGTTCGCAATTGCACATATCGAGTTGATAAAATCGGTACTTCAATCAAAGCAATGATCGCATTAATGATTAATTGTTCGAAGCTCCGTTGAGTACCAAACGAAGCAAGGACCATTATTACCGCAACAATGATCATTATTTTGCGAACAATATCTTTAAAATCACGGATTTGTGATTTGGTACTAACCGGGTAAACATAGGTAAAGGCATTATTAGCATACTGATCATATAGCGGCATTAACTGAACCGCAATTAAATACAAAGCAAGTACCATAATGGCACTATTTAACCATATTATCGGTACAAATGCCAAAATAATTGCCATGACCAGTGTTAGGCGTAGTACGAGATCACTAATCTCGGTATTACGCACTAAGCCACGACCATACAAAAAGTGCCATACAGTATCTTCTCGCAACCACCGTATCAGTGGATTTAAGTAGGCCCGCCTTTTTACGTGGCCTTGTAAATTAGGGACATCCGTAAAAAGGTTAAAAAAGCGGTACACAGTGGCCATCCGATTGCGTTCCACCAAGACTGCCTGTCGCCAGTCAATTTCTGACCAACGCATAACTAACCAAGTGGAAATTATGCTACTCAGAATACTGAGTCCTAATCCTATAAGTGGATTGATAATCCAGGTACCGCCCCATATTACGAACGAACCACCCCATTGAAGGTAGCACAGCCAATTAGCATCACTAAACTGCAACGTAATTTGCAAATTAGCCAGCTTCAGCCAACTCCATTTAGTAAGAACTGCTGTGAGCACTACTTCACTAATTAAAATAGTGGTCATTCGATCGGTAACCATGGCCAATGGCAAAATCACCACTACTCCAGCCAGTGTAATGAGTTCGGCAGGAAGACAACTATACCAAAAAGCTTGGCGAAAATACCGCCTCATCCGAGATGACTGCGGTAGTAAGAATACCGGATCAGCATTTTTAACTAGCGTCGCGAAGCGGCCTAATTGTGCCACAATCACCATAATTAACACCAACAATAATCTAATCCATAAATTATGTGGCGGAATCTTTGGTAGCAGTTGGGCGTAACCATACGCCAAAGCACCAAATAAGAAAAACAGTGCAATGACAAAATGATCATTGAATACCAATCGCCAGTATTTCAAAAGCAGCAGGAAATGTTTTTGCCGACGTTCATTAAATAGTCTATCCATCCTGCTCACCCTTTGCCATATTCAAATAAATGTCGTTCAGTGATGCTTGCGGATCGTCTATCGCCTGGCGCATTTCTGCCAACGTTCCCCGAAATTTAACGCGACCATTGTTTAGTAAAACAAAGCGGTCACAATACTTTTCGGCCGTGTCCAGCACGTGGGTGGACATTAAAACCGCCGCGCCAGCTTGTTTACGATCTTCAATCAAATCTAGTAAATCACGAACTGCTAGCGGATCTAACCCATAAAATGGTTCATCGACAATAAATAATTGGGCATTGGTAATAAATGCACATACAATCATTACCTTCTGCTTCATTCCCTTAGAAAAATCAGCTGGAAACCAATCAAGTTTATTATCCAACCGAAACTTCTTTAATAAATTAGTGGCCCGTCGCCAAGCTTCATCATGGTCTAACTGATAAGCTTTGATGGTTAGCGCAATATGTTCGCGCAGGGTCAATTCATCATATAAAATTGGGGTTTCTGGAACATAGGCAATTTGCTGCTGATAGCCAAGCGGATCCGTTGCAATATCATGCTCGTTAAGCACAATCGAACCAGAAAAAGGATGTAATAAACCGATTAAGTGATTAATTGTAGTTGATTTCCCAGCACCGTTTAAGCCAATCAAGCCAACTAGTTCTCCTGGATGAACCTCAAAGCTAACTTGATGCAAAATCGGAATTTGAGAATAGCCACCGACCAAATTCTGGACTTGTAATGTCATGCGGTATCCCTTCTTTTCTCATTATTTATTCTTGATTATAGCATACCGCAATCAACGACTTTTCCCAATTAAAAAGGAATGCGGTATACTAGTCTATATCAACTAAGAAACGAGGAACGCAATATGACTGACTGCATTTTTTGTAAAATTATCAATGGTGAAATTCCAAGCTACACTGTTTATGAAGATGACGTTGTTAAAGCATTCTTGGATATTTCACAAGGTACTCCTGGTCACACCCTCGTGGTCCCTAAAAAACATGTCCAAGATATTTTCGCTTATGATGATAAGCTGGCTGGTGAAGTTTTTGCCCGGTTGCCCAAAATTGCACGCGCAATTAAGCAGTCCAACCCTAACATCGTCGGAATGAATATTTTAAATAACAATGGTGCGGTTGCATACCAATCTGTCTTCCACTCCCATATTCATTTAATTCCCCGTTATTCTACACAGGACACGTTTAGCATTAATTTTACTGATAACTCTGATCAATACAATGATGCCAAATATCAAGCAATCCAAAAATCAATTATTGATCAAATGGAGAAATAGCATGAAAAAATTGTCAATGGATTGGCAATCCCTCAAAAAGGTCATCAGTAATTACCAACAGCTCCAGCAGAATGTGGCTAAATTACCATCTAGTTTTGCTAAAGCAACTAAAACAATTCATGAATTACAACGGGCCACGCAACGGTACCAATTTAAAATTCAACCAGCGCTCAAGAAGATCGAGCAGATTTTAGCTAAAAATGAATAAAAAATGGCGTGATTATCATTTTGCTGTATCAGCAGTCTAAGATAATCGCGCCTTTAATATTTTATTAATTAATTGGAACTGCTACTTGAACTTGTCGAACTAGAGTTGGAAGTTGATGAGCTATTTCCAGAAGTAGCACCAGTATTAGCACTTGGGTTTAAGTATTGTGACAGGATGTTTTGCAGATCCTTATCCTTAATTGAAACGTTCCCTTTCTTCAGAACCTTCGAAATAACCTTTTCCATAAATGATTGGTTATTCATGTTTTGTTGAACAATTTGGGTCTTTAAATCGGCAATGTGAGCACTCTTGGCACCCTTCGCTGGATGCTTAACCATGTAAATAACTTGGTAACCATTATCGGTCTTCACAGGTTCCTTCGTGTATTCACCAGTCTTCAATGCAAAGGCAGCTTTCTTGTATGCAGAATCAACTGAAGTACTTGTGTTATCAAATGCTGGGACAATTCCACCCGTACTCTTATTGGAAGTATCAGTCGACTTGGACTTTGCTAACTTCTTAAACTTCTTGTATTTATTACCACTTGTACTATCTAATTGACTGATAATGTCCTTAGCATCGTCCTCTGAGCCAACCAAAATTTCTGCGGTTTCAACCTTTGGTTCATACTTCTTCCACTGCTTGTTAATCGCCTTGTTTGAGAAAGTGGAATAATGCCGAACCGCTGCTTCAAGAAGCAAACGGGACTTAATTTGATCCTTAAAGGTCTTTTCAGTTAGATTTTGTTGCTGCAAAACCGCACTAAATGATGATCCATATTGTGACTTATAAGAATTGTATTCCTTATTAACATCAGCTTTGGAAACTTCCTTACCGTATTGCTTTTGTAAGACCTTATCCAAAATCATTTGCTGCAGGACAGCCTTCCCTTGGGAAGTATTCTTCATACTACTGTAGTATTCGTCTTGGGTGATCTTACCACCACTAGTCGTCGCAACTGCTTTATTACCACAAGCAGCTAATGGCATCATCACAGCGACACCAGCCAAAATTGCTAATAATTTTTTTGATTTCAAATCAATTTCACATCCCTTAAATAATTAATCACCAGTCTAATATAACATAATCTGGAATAGTTTTACGCCTGAAGACAATTGTTTATGAAAATTTCATTATTTTTTCTTATTTTCATCAGGTTGGTAAAAAGACCGGTTATCAAGCGCAAAAAGGCGGTCGGTAAATTCGCCAGGGGAAACTTTGGACAAAGCTGACTGCATCATCATAATGGAAGCATCCAATTCATCTAAATGATGAAGAATTTCTGCTTCTAATAATTCTGGCCGAACTGGGGACCCGTATTCCAGTAAACCATGGTGAGATAAGACCATGTGACGAAGCAACACCACCGTTTCACTTTCATAATCAATCCCCAATTCTTGACAAATAGCACAGATTTCACCATCAATCAAAGAAATATGGCCCACTAGTTTACCTGTAGTGGTGTATTGGGTACCAACCGCTCCCGAAAGTTCCACTGTCTTTCCTAAGTCATGGAGTAACGCTCCTGCGTACAATAGCGATTCATTAATCCCCGGATATTGTTTAATAACACTCTGGGCTAAACGCAAAATCGAAAGGGTATGGTATGAAAGTCCCCCGACAAAAGCATGATGGTTGGTTTTGGCCGCCGGTGATTGAAAAAAAGCTTCACCATGCTTAGCTAATAAATGGTTGACAATTTGGCGCCAGGTTGGTTCCTTAATTGCCATTACAAACGGTCGCAAGGCACCCTTAATTTGCTCTTCCGTCTCTGGTGCTCGTTCAACATATAATTCTGGCTGATGCGGTTCATCCGCAGTTGCTAACCGCACTGCTGTAATACTGATTTGGGGACGTCCTTGATAGCTAGTACGTTGTCCCTCAACCTGTACAACTACCCCAGGCTGAAAATCTTGAATTTGCCGATCTGTTACGTCCCATAAATTACCGGCGAGCTCCCCAGATTGATCACCAAAAGTCAGTGCCAGATAATTATCTCCTTTTTTGGTTGTCCGCACTTGAGCATCTTTCACGAGTGCAAAGATCGTGAAATGATCGCCATCTTGAAAATCGTTAATTTGTTTTGCCACACCTATTACCCCTCTGATAGTAAAAGACGGCCACCTAAAGAGTGTCCGTCTAATTAAAATTAGTCCATTGCTTTCTTATATAATTCTTGGATTGGTGCGGTAATGGTTTGGTTCAATTGTTGCATCATTGAATCCATCTGCCGTTCCTTTTCCATTAACTTCTTCACAACATCCTTCTTGCTAACTTCGCTAGCTAAATTTTGGACATTCTTAATTTCATCCTCGGTTAGCTTTTGCCCTTGCATTTGCTTTTGTTGGGCAGCTGCTTGAGCCTTTTGGAAGTTCTTAAAAAGATCAAATGCATCCTTATCTGCCATCATTTCATTGAAGGCTGCTTCAAGCGCCGTATATTCCTGCGTTTCGCGCATTTGCTTTGCTAAATCATTGGCGGTGTCATAAATATTTACCATGATAGAGTCCTCCTAAAATTTCATCTTTTTTATTGTATCATGCTTTCAGCAATTGTCTAAAACATCGAACGAATTCCATTCCATAACTGACTCGCCCGATCACCAAGCTCACTGGCTCCCCGCTTAAATTCATCAGCAAGTTGGCCAGTCCAGTTACTTTCTGATTTAGTCCCTGCCTGAGCGCGTTGCTGAGCATCTTTAACCGTAAATTGGGTACCCTTAGTATTTGGTAACAAGCTACCCATTTCAGTCTTAAAAAGCGAATTAATATCCGTACTTTCAACGCTAGAAAGGTACTGATTCTTCTTAGCGTTATCGTACCCTTCCCAAGTTGCCACCACAACGTCAGGAGTATAACCAATTATCCACTGGTCACGATCGTTATTATCGTCCTTACCAGTGTCGGTGGTGCCGGTTTTCCCTGCTAGGGTATAGCCACTTGGCCGTGCTGTTTTCCCGGTACCGTGTTTGTATACACCTATTAACATGCTCGTCATTTGGTTAGCAACTTTTTGTGAAATCACCCGTTTTGTTTTCAAACGGTGGTCACGCTTGATGACCTTTCCTGATGAATCTTCAATCTTCGTAATAAAATGAGTCGTCGGTAATTGACCGCCTGAAGCAAAGACTGCATACGCCCGTGCCATTTGAGTTGGCGAAACCCCTTTTGTCATCCCACCAAGGGCCAGTGCTAAATTGCGATCACCCTTCGTAACCGGAATACCAAATTGTTGGGCCATTCGATAACCGGTATTAACCCCGATTTTATTTAATAGCCACACTGCTGGTGCATTCAAGCTTTCGTAAACCGCTTTATACATTGGAACACTACCGCTATATTGGTGATTATAATTCTGCGGAGTGTAGTGATTGCTACCATATGATTGCTTTTTATCTGCCAAACTGGAATCATAAAAATAACCATGTTCCAGGGCGGGAGTGTAAACCGCAATGGGCTTCATCGTTGATCCTGGTTGGCGGGTCATCTGGGTTGCTCGATTATAGCCGCGAAAAACGTGCTTGCCCCGACCACCCACGATGGCCATAACACCACCGGTCTTCGGATTCATCGCAATTGATGCGGATTGTACGGTTGCGCCATTGCTGGTTGGAAAGTTATCGTCATCATCATAGACATTCTGCATTGCTCGCTGCTGACCTTGATCTAAAGTCGTGTAAATTTTATAACCATTATTCATAACCTCTTTTTCGGACAGGTGGTAACGACTAATGGCTTCATTGATAACAGCATCAAAATAATATGGGTACTTATACGTATCCTCGTAATGGTAACCGTTACTAATCGTTAATGGTGTCTGCTTATATGAATTAGCAGCTGACTGGCTCAGTTTTTTATTTTCAACCATCAGTTGTAAGACAACGTTGCGCCGTTGCTTTGCTGCTTGTGGATGATCCACTGGATCATAAATTCCCGGAGAAGTCAGCATTCCCGCCAAAGTGGCAGCTTGTGGAACCGTTAATTCACTTGCGTTACGGTTAAAATATCGCTTTGCTGCATCTTGAACTCCCCACACTCCATGACCAAAGTAGGCATTGTTTAAATACATGGTCAAAATTTCTTTTTTTGAATATTTATTTTCTACTTCAATGGCAATAAATATTTCCTTAGCTTTCCGCGAAAAAGTTTGCTGCTGAGTTAAAAATGCATTCTTAACTAACTGCTGGGTTAACGTACTTCCCCCACCAGAAATATAATCACGATGAAGCAGTTTATTTTTTAAAAGCAAGAATCCGGCACGACCAAGTCCACGGAAAGAAAAACCATGCTCATGATAAAATCCACGATCCTCGGTTGAAAGGACCGCGTCGGGTACATTTTGGGAAATTCGATCTAATTTAACATACGTCCCCTTTTGGGAATAAAGGCTTCCAGCTTGTTGATTATGACGATCATAAATGATTGTATTCCGCTCAAGACGTGAGGCAAGTTTACCAACCCCAGCTGTTTTAGCAACAATCGTGAGATAAATACTCATAAATAAAAAAAGGGTCAGACAAATGACAATTAGCCATCTCGTTAATTGATAACGATGCCAAAATCTTTTTAGCCACGCGAGAAACTTCTGCCAATGTTCTTTAACCCATTCTTGGATTCGCTGACGTAAATTGTCTAGTTTGAACGACTTCATTTAATCCTCCATTATTTACCAATCCAGATAATTCTATCACAAAGCAACATTTTCCAGCATTTTTTCGCAGACCTTTAGTAAAACTTATTCAAAAGAAGAGGGACAAAGCCTTGATAGCTTCGTCCCTCTTTCTGGTAGAACCACGTTAATTTAACTGCAATTATTACATTTCATCTGGTGCCTTAACCCCGAGTAAAGCTAAGGATGACTTTAGAACTTCACTAACTGCCTTGACCAAAGCAAGACGGGCCACTTTTTCATCATCGTCAACTAAGATTCGGGTGTGAGCGTAGTATTGGTTAAAGTCCTTTGCTAATGCGAGAGCATACTTCCCAATTAATGATGGATCATATTCGTTAGCTGCGCGTTCAATAACCTCACTATATTGACCTAGCCGGGTTAAAATTCCCCAAGCTTCATCACCAGATAACGTCAAAGATTCAGCTTGCGCAAAGTCAGGTGACCCTGCCTTTCGTAAAATACTTTCTGCCCGTGCATGAGCATATTGAACATACGGACCCGTTTCCCCTTCAAACTTAACAACATCTGCTAATTTGAAGTCAATGGAATTTGTCCGTTCATTTTTTAAATCATGGAAAATAACAGCTCCCACCCCAACTTGACGGGCCACTTCATCCGCATTTTGTAAGTCAGGATTCTTTTCAGCAATTTGCTGACGAGCTAATTTAATGGAATCATTCAAAACATCTTCCAGTTGAACAATATTCCCTTTCCGGGTGGACATTTTTTTACCATTTAAGCTCATCAATCCAAATGGAATGTAGTGAATTTGTTTGGACCAGGTGAAGCCCATTTCACTAAGCACCGCTTTTAATTGATCAAAGTGGTTGCGTTGCTCTGCACCCACAACATACAGTGCTTGTGCAAAGCCATACATTCGTTTTCTAAACAAAGCGGCAGACAAGTCACGGGTGATGTAAAGTGAGGAACCGTCCGATTTCTTAATCAGGGCTGGATTCAGGTTGTACTTGTCTAGATCAACAATCTGGGCCCCCTTACTTTCTTGAAGTAAATGCTTATCCTGCAATAGTTGATCAATTTCTGCCATCTTGTCATTGTAGAATGCCTCACCGTTATAGGAGTCAAAATCAATGTCTAATAGCCGGTAAATCTTCATAAACCGCTTTAAAGATTCAGAACGGAACCATTTCCAAAGACGGTAGGCTTCTGCATCGCCATCCTCAAGTTTTTTAAACCACTCACGACCTAAATCATTATATTCAGGGTGCGTATCTGCTTCAGTATTAATTTTAACGTAATACTTTTGCAGAGTATTGATTGGATCTTTTTGGACCTCTTCCTCATTTCCCCACATCTCATAAGCAGCCATTAATTTACCAAACTGGGTACCCCAATCCCCAAGGTGGTTAATCCGAATTGGGTTATAGCCAACTTTAGCTAAAATATTTGCAATGGCGTTACCGATCACTGTCGAGCGGAGGTGTCCCATCCCCATTGGCTTAGCAATATTCGGAGAAGACAGATCAATCGCAACGTTAGCTAAATGACCAAGGTCTTGTGAACCATAATTTTCTGGATCAGCCAAAATGGTTTTGAGAATGTTTGCACCAACCACCTGCTTGTCTAAGAAGAAATTAATGTACGGTCCCGCAACCACAACCTTTTCAAATCCAGTCTGATCAATTTTAGCCAAGAGCTCCTGGGCAATCATCTGTGGTGCTTTATGGAGTGTTTTAGCTAAAAAGAAGGTTGGAAAAGCGTAATCACCATTTTTGGAATCCTTAGGCCGTTCAATCTTATCGGCAATTTCATTCATTGATAAATCAGTTAATGCTGGTTGTAGTGCTTTAATTACTTGTTCTCGTTCGTTCATCTGTATTCTCCTTTCAATAATAAAAAAGTCTCTAATAAGCCAATCCAGCTTACTAGAGACGAGATTACCCGCGGTACCACTCTATTTGAAATGTAATTCCACTCATTCAAAATATTATCATGTTAACCTTTGCACGCTTCAAAGGGATCGCTATCCAGCTTTCACCATCCTGAACTCGCTTGCTATTGACTGCCCTTTTACTTCTCAAAAGTCATTACCACGGCAATTAAAAAAGCATCATCATGACGACGGTGCCCTGTGGTAAGCGGGTAACGAGAATCGAACTCGCGACTCAACCTTGGGAAGGTTGTGTTTTACCACTGAACTATACCCGCATAATCAAATCGGTAAAAAAGTACCTATTTGATAATAACACATTTTTACTACTTGTCAGTATCTTTTTTGGCTTTTTTTGTTGTTTTCCGCTTTCGGGTGGTCTTATTGGCCTTTGCCGCCTTTTCTGCAGCTTCTTTTTCTTCCTTAGCCGCTTCTTCACGGTCTTCATCAGTCCGCGGAACTGCTTTCAGAATTTTGGCAGACGTCTTACGAACAACGGCCCGCTTATTTAATTCATTAATGCTTGTCTTATCCTCGGGGTCAAAATCCTCGATGGACATCATAATTGAATTATCATAAACTTTCTCAACGGTTCCAGTAAAGTCATGTTCCAACTGACCAAACTTCTCAGCCTTAACAACATCGCCAACCTTAAAGTATGTCATTCAATTCACCCCATCAGTTATAAAATCAGTAATGAAGACTATTTTACTAATTTTTATATCATTTTTCAAGTCGTCTGCTTTCTCAGTAAAATAATGCTAGAA
>DWZS01000005.1 GCA_019117445.1 Candidatus Limosilactobacillus excrementigallinarum
GCACGTTGGACAAACTTTACAAGCAGGCCCAAGATATTCAAGTAGCAAACAATAAGTAAAGAGGGATTAATCATGACGAAGGAAGAACAATTAACGGTTTTAAAAAAGATTATTAGTATTCAAACGGTGAACCAAAATGAAGCCGAATTAGCTAACTATATTGCCGACCTTTTCCAACCGTACGTGGGCGCGGGCGTTAAGATCGAAAAAGTTAATTATGCTCCTGGTCGTGATAACCTGGTCGTTACGATTGGTAATGGCGGCAAAGTGCTCGGCTATTCAGGACATATGGATGTGGTCGCACCAGGTGATTTAGCGGCCTGGGACACGGATCCCTTTAAACCAGTGGTAAAAGATGATAAGCTATATGGCCGGGGCGCTTGTGATATGAAGAGTGGCCTTGCCGCACTGGTGGTTGCGTTGCTCGAAATGCTAGAAAAGGGTCAACAGCCTGCGGGAACCATTAAGCTGTTAGCTACAGTTGGAGAAGAAACGGGGAACTATGGTGCTGCCCAGTTAACTAAGCTCGGGTATGCGGATGATCTGGATGGTTTGGTGATTGCGGAACCACAGGATGATCTCCAAGCCATTACCTACGCTTGCAAGGGGGTCATTGATTATCATGTGACTTCCGTTGGCAAAGCTGCACACAGTTCACGGCCAGAAATGGGCATTAACGCGATTGATAATTTGCTTGAATTTGTTCAACAGGCCAAGGCAGCGTTAGCCAAGTTTGATCATTCGGATCCAGCGTTAGGCAAGTTAACGCACGTTATTTCCTTGATCAATGGTGGTGAGCAAATTAACAGTGTACCGTCAGCGGCTACGCTTGGTGGTAACGTACGGACAATTCCCGAATACCCGAACCAAGTTGTTTACGATGAATTGGAGAAAATTATTGACCAGCTTAATCAGCAGCCGGGCTTTGATCTGAAGATTAAGTACACCTTTCCAGAAGAACCAATGGGTGGCGATCCTGAATCACCATTAATTAAGTTAGCCCAGACGGTAGCTAAAAAGTCATTGGGCATTACTCCACAGCCAATCGCAAGTACGGGGGCCAATGATGGACAAGAATTCACGCAGGCCAAGAAGGATTTCACCAGTATCATCATTGGACCCGGCAGTAATATGTCGCATATGCCGAATGAATACGTTAATTTAGCAGCGTATTATAATGCAATTCAATACTATCAAGACTTTGCTCAAGCATTCTTTGCTTAAAACTTCATTAAGTGAACTGGTTTCTCGTAACTGGTTCACTTTTTTGCTTTCAAAATCGTGTATACTAGACATTGTAGAGTTTGTATTTTTCTGAAAGGGGAAACATTCATGAAAATCATTATGTATGGCACGAAGCCAATTGAAAAATCATATGTTGAAGCATGGGAAAAGAAAACTGACAACACCGTTAAGATGGTGGCAGACCTGCTCAACGATGATACGGTAGACATGGCGAAGGGCTTTGATGGGGTAGTAACTCAACAAACCCAATCATTAGGTAGCAGCGATGTCTACAAAAAACTGGCCAGCTTTGGCATTAAGCAGGTTGGTCTGCGGACTGCTGGTTATGATATGGTGGATTTAGATGCTGCTAATGCTAACGGCATCACTATTACCCGGGTATCGATTTATTCACCACGGGCGATTGCCGAAATGGGTGTGACCCAAGCAATGTACTTAAACCGGAAGATTGGTTTGTTTAACCAACGGATGACGGATGATCATGACTTCAGTTGGGCTCCTGACCTCGTTTCCAATGAAATCTTCAACTTGACGGTGGGAATTATTGGTTTAGGTCACATTGGAGGAGCAACTGCCCAAATTTATAAGGCCTTAGGTGCCAAGGTAATTGCTTATGATCCATTCTACGATCCAGAACAAGAAGCCTTTGTAGATTACACTGACTTAGATACGGTGCTCCGTGAATCAGATATTATCAGTCTTCATACGCCATTGTTCCCAAGTACCAAGAACATTATTAACGCTGATTCATTGAAGAAGATGAAGAAGACGGCGTACTTGATTAACATGGCACGGGGTGGTTTGGTTGATACTCAGGCATTGATCAAAGCCTTACAAGATGGTGAAATTGCCGGTGCCGGATTGGATACTTTGGCTGATGAAACGACCTACTTTGGTAAGAAGGTTAGTGCAGACCAAGTCCCAGAAGACTACAAGACGTTGGCAGCAATGCCAAACGTAGTGGTGACACCACACGTGGCCTTCTTTACTAAGACGTCAGTCCGCAACATGGTGGAAATTGCGTTGAATGATACCGTCACGATTGTTAATGGTGGCAAGACCCGAAACGCCGTTCGTTAATTTAAAACTGTTCCATACAATAAGGGCGCAGAACTCAGGTAATTTGAGTTCTGCGCCCTTATTTATTATTCTACGACATACTGACTAAAGCGTTGTAAGTCCCGTGGACTAATTTCAACCTGCAGTAAGGTTCCATCATTTTGATAATCGGTATCAGTAATATTGGCGTGTTCATTGAGGTAAGAAACAACATGTCCATCCGTAAATGGGATCAGTAATTTGGCATCTACGTAGTCGTCAAAAAGGTGATCCTTGATGGTTTTAATGAACAAGTCCAGTGATTTTTCATCTTTTGCTGAAATGACGAGGTGATCATCACCCTCCATCGTTGGGTATTCAAAGGCGGTTTTATCGGCTTTATTAAAGACGTAAATCATTGGAATATTATCAATGCCAATTTGGTGGAGCGTTTTTTCCGTCGTTTTGATCATTTCATCCCGGTGGGGATCAGAGTAATCAATAATTTGGATGAGCAGGTCCGCCTTCGCGGCTTCGGTCAAAGTCGATTTAAAGGCTTCGATTAAGTGAGTTGGTAATTTGGAAACAAAACCAACCGTATCACTAAGGATGAACCGCTTTTGATCAGGAAGCGTTAATTTACGCACACTGGTATCCAGCGTGGCAAAGAGCATGTCCTTTTCAAAAACTTCCTTTTCCCGGGAAATACCGTAACGTTCAATCATCTTATTCATCAACGTGGACTTCCCAGCGTTGGTGTAACCGACGAGGGCGGCGGTTGGGATGGCACTCTTGTCGCGTAAAGCCCGCTTCGTGGCTTCAGATTTATTAATTTCTTTTAACTCGTGGCGGAGGTGACTAATGTGCTTTTGGATGACCCGCCGGTCCATTTCAATCTGTGTTTCCCCAGCACCACGGTTGGCAAAGCCGGCACCACCACCGGTTTGCTGGTCTAAACGCTGGTTTGCTGCCGTGTGCAGACGGGGAAGTTGGTATTCCAATTGCGCAATTTGGACCTGAATCTTGGCCTCTTTAGTTTGCGCTCGCTTGGCAAAGATTTCTAGAATCAGTGCTGTCCGGTCAATAACCCGGACGCCAACTTCATCATTAAGGTTGCTGAGTTGACTTGGTGAAAGTTCGTCATTGGTAATCACCGTGGTGGCTTCTTCAGCTGCCGCAATATTTTTGATTTCGTCAATTTTACCCGAACCGAAGTAGGTGGCAGCGTTTGGCCGATCGAGTACTTGGTCGACTCGGTCGACAACGTCCATTTGATTAGCTTGAGCAAGTTCTTTCAATTCCGTCATGGAATAATCATAGTCTTCTTGACCAGTGTTTAAACCAGTCACGATCACTTTTTCGTCAGCTTGTATGGTGGTATCCATTGATGTGTATAGTCCCCCTTACTTATCTGGAATTTGTAATTGATTATAGAAGTCAACGGTAGTTGAGTCATTAGTTAAAGTTAATTTGGTAATCGAACCATTCAGTGGTCCTTCGGAGTAATCGCCGTCGCCAAACCGGTCAACGATTGCTGAAATCGTCATACCATGGGAAACAACCACGCTTACACTGCCATTTGGCAAGGCCCGGAGTCGATCAAAGCCCTTATCAAGGCGTGCCCAAAACTGCTGGTGATTCTCCGCGTCGTGGAAAGGATCACTTTCGGCAATCATGTTTTGCATTTTAGCTAACCCATACTTGGCGATGATTTCACGGAAGTTGATAAACTTCTCGGGAGCACCAACCATGATTGCGCTTTGGTCATCGTCGGCGGCTTCAAAGTAGCCAAAAAACTCTTCACGAAAGGCTGGCTCTTGAATCGGTGCTTGAATTTTTTCCGTCGGGTGATTTTTAAGAATGGTGTTGGCGGTATCCACGGTCCGTTTGAGGTCGCTACTAAAGAGATAGTCAAAATCTAAATCAGCAAGAGCACGACCTGCTTGAGCTGCATCGGCCCATCCTTTTTCAGTCAACGGGGTATCAGACCAACCTTGCATTCGGTGATACTTATTGAAAAACGTTTCGCCATGGCGAATAAAGTAGACGGTATTTGCCATCGTGCTCCTCCTTTTGTAACCGTAATATTACTAATATTCTACCATATTACGGGGGAGTTATTTGATCATATTCCGCTTTTTAATTACCCGTCGCCGCAGAAGTCGATTAATGGTTAAAATTAGTGCTGGTAACATTAGAACGATAATTAGCAACAAGAGCAGCATCGAGAAGTGCTCTTTGACGAACGGAATTGTACCAAGGTAATAACCGGCGAGGGCTGCCAGTAGAACCCAGAGGAGGGTCCCTAAGAAATTACCCACCACGAAACGGGAGAATTTAAAACCGGCAGATCCTGAAATGAGCGGGACAAAAGTCCGAATAAGTGGGACAAAACGACCAAAAATCACCGCCACGATCCCGTGGCGCTCAAAGAAATCGTGAGCCATTTGCCAGTTTGGCCCCATGACCTTTTTGCGTAACCAGGGCCATTTGATGAGACGCGTCCCAATCGTGTAATTGACAATGTCGCCGATAAAAGCGGCGATAAAGAAACCAGCAATCAGGACGCTGATTTTAATTGAATTAGTATTAAGGGCCGCCAGTGAGGAGGCAACGAAAATTAAGGATTCACCGGGAAGCCACGGAAAGATGACCAGCCCCGTTTCCATAAAGGTAATTAAAAATAAAATGAGGTAGCCCCAAGCACCAGTTGCGTTAAAAATTGGAATGATCACTTCTGGAATGTGGGTTATGCCATAGATTAATTGTTCCATCTGGGTGGCCTCCTTTAAACGGTAATACTAATTCAATTGTACCGTTCTTTTGTCAAGAAAGGTCAAAAGATGGTGACCTTTATAACTTTTTTACGCTTTTCCGTCTGTCGTTGTTGACAAAATGATATAATAGATAGATTAAAAATACGTAAGGGAGCATGGATTGTGGCAGAACAAATTATTGAAAAAGAACAGGCCCATCTCGACCACGTGGTGGAAGAGATCAAAAAGGCTGAGCAAAAGGCTACGAAAAACATTTCAACCGCCAAAAGGGATATTAATAACCTAAGCAAGCAGTTTGACACAATCCACATGAATACAACGACCTATTCTGGCATGATGGATACTGCGATGTCTGTGCGGGCTCAGCAACAAATGTTGGACGAACGGGAAAACAGCTGGCAGCACGCCGCAGACCATTTATCGACGCTGCAACGTTTGGAAGCCAAGCCGTACTTTGCACGGATTGATTTTCAAGAAAAGAAGGGTAGTCAACCAGAAACGATCTATATTGGGCTAGCCTCATTCTCTGACCAACCAGACCACTTTTTGGTATATGATTGGCGGGCGCCGATCTCTTCCATCTACTATGATGGTGAACTGGGTGAGGTGTCCTACGATACGCCGGATGGTCAAGAAACGGTCAATGTCCAACTCAAGCGACAGTTTCAAATTGAAGATGGCACTATTGTAACTTTATACGATACGGACGAAGCAGTCACTGATCAAATGCTACTTTCGGCATTAAGTAACCACTCCAGCACCAAGATGAAGAGTATTGTATCGACTATCCAGAAAGCCCAAAACGCGATCATCAGAAACACCAAGGATGATTTGCTCTTTGTCCAAGGGGCCGCGGGTTCTGGTAAGACGGCGGCCGTACTGCAGCGGGTGGCATGGCTTTTGTACCGTTACCGAGGTAACTTATCGGCATCACAGGTGGTGCTATTTAGTCCCAACCAGCTCTTTAATGACTACATTGATCAAGTGTTGCCCGAACTGGGTGAACAAAACATGGTTCAGTTGACCTACTACCAATACGTGAACCGGCGGGTACCGCGCTTGAAGGTGGCGACTCTGAAGGAGCGGTTTGAGCAGAGTGATCAAGATTTAAACGACCGGGCAGTTCGCTTACTCAGCAGTTTAGATTATTTTCATGCTGTTACTAATTATGCCAAGCGCTTAGGAACTGATCAGCACTTACGCTTCCGTAACTTGATGTTTGGCAAGCAGGTATTTGTACCAAAGGAAAAAATTAAAGAAATCTATTATTCCTTTAATCGTACCTACAAGCTTGGCAACCGGTTAGATGGAACCAAGGAAGAGTTGACCAAGTACCTCAACCGTCGAATTAGTTCTGAAATGCGTGCTAAATGGGTGGAAGAACAAATTCAGAGCATGAGCAAGGAAGAGCTGAATGTTTTATATGCACAACACCCCAAAGCGTTTGCTAACGACAACGAGGAATATCGCTTTTTATCTCGTATGATTGTTATCAATGCCTTCAAGCCGATTAAGCGGGCCATTGATCATAATCGGTGGTTAAATATTAATGCTCAGTATGTTCACCTACTGCGGGTTACACCGAAGATTATTAACCTCGCTAAGTATGGGATAACTCCGGATGAATGGAAACGCTACGTGGATCAACAAGTGGCGGCATTAAAGAACCGCCAAATTAGTGCAAATGGCATTTCCGTCTACCTATACTTGTATGACTTGCTGACTGGTAAGCGTGGTGAACGGGAAATTCGCTACGTCTTTGTCGATGAGGTTCAAGATTATGATGCTTTTCAATTGGCATACCTGAAGTTCTGTTTTCCACGGGCCAAATTTACTTTGTTGGGGGATTTGAATCAGGCCATCTTTACTCACGAAAATAGTAAGACCCTTTTAAAGGAATTGGGGACGATGTTTGACCCAGAAAAGACGAAGGTTGTTCAGTTGACAAAATCTTATCGCTCAACGAAACAAATTACCGACTTTACCCGGGAAATATTGTTAGATGGAGAAGCCATTGAAGCATTTGACCGACCTGGTGAATTGCCGGAAGTAGTCATTAGTAAGGACGAAGCAGCAGCCGTGCAAGACGTAATTACAAGTCTGCAACAGTACCAAAAAGAGCACGATAAAATTGCGGTCATTGGGAAAACCTTATCGGATAGTGAACAAATTGCGGCTGCTTTAAAGAAGCAGGGGATTGACAATACCCTGATCCGGACAGAAAACCAACGTCTTGTGGACGGCATCATTGTCGTTCCATCCTACTTGGCAAAGGGCCTAGAATTTGACGCGGTCGTTGTTTGGGACGCTAATGACCACAAGTATTCTTCAGACGATGAGCGGCAGTTGCTCTACACGATTGCTTCACGGGCAATGCATGCACTGACGATTACAGCGGTTCACCAGCCGACCCACTTACTTGATCGGGTCACCCCATCCCTCTACACAATTCGTGACAATTCTTAAACTTTTGGCAAAGACCGCGAGAAGAGCGTTGCGGATCCACCAGTTTAGGGTATGATGGTAAATGTTGAAAAAGATGACGGAGGAAGAACTTCAATGAACACGGCGTTGAAAAAGATTAGACGCGGCCTAAATACCAAATTAGGCTTTTTCATATTTTCAGTACTGCTATTTGCGGTCAAAAGCTATTGGGCGTATAAAACTAAGTTCAATTTAGGGGTCAAGGGTGGCGTCCAAGAATTTTTGCTGGCTTTTAATACCTTGCCAGCAGCAATTATCTTGCTAGGAATTGCCCTGTATTTCCGGGGACGACTGTCCTACTGGTTGATGAGTATCATTAACTTTTTACTCTCGACCTGGCTGTTTGCCAACATTTTGTATTATCGAGAATTCTCGGATTTTATTACCTTTAATGTTATTAAGGGGAGTGGAGCCACTTCTAATAACCTCGGGAAGAGTTTCTTAGGAATCATGCGGCCGAGTGATTTTTGTGTCTACTTAGACGTCATTGTGGTCGTCTTGATTTTGCTGTTCCATATCATTCGGGTGGATATGCGGTATTTCAAGATTCGCTATGCGGCCACAATTACGGTGATTGGCTTTGCCCTCTTTGGTGCCAACCTTGGCATGGCGGAAGGCAACCGAAGCCAACTGTTGACGAGAACCTTTGATAACAACTACATCGTGAAGTATCTTGGCCTGGAAGCCTATACGGTCTACGACGGAATTAAGACGACGCATAATAGTGCGATTAAGGCGCAAGCCAGCCAGAAGGATATGGCGCCCGTTCAACGCTGGATTAAAAAGAACTATGCTGGGCCAAACATGCAATACTACGGCAAGGCCAAGGGCAAGAATATTATCATTATTCACTTGGAAAGTTTTCAGCAATTCTTGATTGACTATAAGGTCAATGGTCAAGAAGTGACGCCAAACATTAATAAGTTGTATCACTCGGAAAATACTTTGTCCTTTGATAATTTCTTCCACCAAGTTGGTCAAGGAAAGACCGCGGATGCTGAAATGATGTTGGAAAACTCATTGTTTGGTTTGCCAGAAGGTTCGGCCATGGTTACTGACGGGACGACCAATACGTTCCAATCCGCACCAGCGCTGCTTCACCAAAAATTGGGTTATACCACTGCGTCGTTCCACGGGGACGTCCCAAGTTTCTGGAACCGGGATAATGCCTATAAGTCCTTTGGTTACGACTACTTCTTTAGTAAAGAATACTATCCAACTACGAAGAATGGTGAAATTGGGTATGGGATGAAAGATAAGATCTTCCTCAAAGATTCAGTTAACTACCTGGATCAATTGCCGCAACCATTCTACGCTAAGCTAATTACGGTTACGAACCACTATCCATACTTGCTGGATAAAAAGCATAAGACGATTGATGCACTTAAGACTGGTGACGATACGGTTGATCCGTACGTGCAAACTGCCCATTATCTAGACCAGTCAGTTGGGGAATTATTGAACTACCTTGATAAGACGGGGCTGCGGAAGAATAGTGTCCTGGTTCTGTACGGGGACCACTACGGAATTTCCAATAACCACCAACCGGCAATTGCTAAGCTGTCTGGTAAGAAGTCCGTTAATAACTATGATTTAGCAATGTTCCAAAAGGTGCCATTTATGATCAATATGGATGGTCTACAAGGGGGCGTTAACCATACGTATGGTGGTGAAATTGATGTCTTGCCAACACTGGAAGACTTGTTAGGAATCAGTTCCAACAAGTATATTCAATTTGGCCAGGACCTTTTGTCTAAGCAGAACAAGCAAATTGTACCGTTCCGGAATGGTGATTGGGTCACGCCAAAGTATACTAAGTACAATGGCGATTACTATTACACCAAGAGTGGGAAACAGATTAAGCACCTGTCGAAGAGTCAAAAGACCACGGTCGACAGTATCCAAAAGTGGGTTACGACTGACCTAGGGCTTTCGGATAAGGTCATGAATGGTGACTTGTTGCGGTTCTATAAACTGCCGGGCTTTAAGAAGGTCAATAAGAAAGAGTATTCTTACAACCTGAAGAAGGCTTTGAAGAAGCTAAAGACCGATAAAAAACGGAAGAATAGTGTTCGGTCGCAGAACGGTGGCAAGTCAACCCTTGATGATTACACCACTGATGCCCCAGAACTCCAAAATAGTACTAACCGGAAATTTCCTAAATAATCAATAAAGGCATTCTCATTAAACGAGAATGCCTTTTTACAATTGATCGAATTTAAGTTGATGACGGTAATTAAACGGGCGGAAGAACCACTGGTAGGCGGCAATCAGTTGTTCTAGTTTAAAATCCTGATTCGTTAAAATAGCGTAGGTTAAATCATCCTCAGTGACACGGTAACGACTATCGTAAAAACTGTGCTTATGATAGAAAGCCATTCGCCGGCGTCGTTGTTCTGCGTTGTTAGCCTGATCGTTTAACGGTTCCGCGTCTAAAACAATTGGAGTATCCGGACGTTTAGCATTGAGCCAGTCCAGGATTTGTCCACCTTAGCCTCGTGAGTGCAAATTGGGATT
>DWZS01000059.1 GCA_019117445.1 Candidatus Limosilactobacillus excrementigallinarum
TAATTGTGGTGATTTATGGATGGGATAAGGTCAATTATGACCTCTTTTTTTATTATAAAAGGAAAAAATCCCATTAATAAATTACCGAAGGTAATTCATCAACAGGATTTAGTGTAGAGCCTATTAATATACTGGACGCGTCTCACCATCTGTATCTGGGTCACCGATTGAAATACTATCGCGACTAGCAAACGATGGATCTGCAATGATTTTAACAATTACATCTGCAACGCTAGCCCGCGACCCAGAAACACCGACAAATGGTTCTCCCTTATGACCAATAACATAGTGAATATCACGATCATTAAGCCACGGTAACCGCAAGATGGTGTAATCTAAACCAGAATTTTCAAGCAAATCAGCTGCACGCCGCGCCGTCTTAAAACCATCACCCATCATTTCTTTAGCCCAGCGCGCAAATTCACCGCTAAATTCATCATAAATTCCGCCAATATTAGTCTGAACCACTCGTTGTACACCATTCTTTTTTGCCGCATCAATAACATTATGCGTGATTTTACTATCGGCGGCATGGTCAACCACTGCCACCACAGCAATATCCTGTCCTTTCATTGCAGAATCAACATCAGCAGGATTATTTAGGTCCCCTTCTACCAAGGTTACCTGTGAGTTATTTGCCAGGTCTGCTAAACGATCTTTATCCCTTAAAAATAAGGTTAATTTAACATCAGGCTGTTCCTTAAGAATTCGCTTTTCGACAATCTGAGCAATTTGACCATTGGCCGCTAAAATCAAAACATTTTTCATGATAATTTCCTCCTCATTTTAATTATTTGAGTGACTCCAAGAATTAGCACCAAACATAACAACAAAATTAATCAACACTGCATACAATACAGCTGGTGGAAAGACAGTTACGGTTAGTAATAATCCAATAATTTTAATGGCAAAGTCTAAAATAACGCCACCAGTGCTGAGATTATACATCGCTTTAAAGTAACGTTTACCATTCGCAACGTTTAGCGAATGGGAGATTCCTAAATTCGATAATGACACTAAGAGAATTACTACCCCATACATAAATTGCGCCGTCGGATTATTAAAGTTTTGGGCCACAATGCTAGTGGTATATGGAAAAAGTGAAGAAAAGAACAGCATCAATAGGGTATACATAACCGTACTGTTATTAACCTTTTTAATCCGGTGCCAGGCATTATGGTGACTAACCCACATGAACCCTAGCCAAAAAAATGATAATGCATACGCAAAATAATTTACCCGTAAGTCCCATATTCCTTGCCATGTCACGTGTGCTGGTTTTTCCAGTTCCAATACTAAAATAGTCATAATAATTGCTAATACTGCATCAGTAAAAGCCGCTAAACGTTCTTTATCCATAGTTCAGTTTCTCCTTACCAATAAAATATTCTAGGACTATTTTACTACCTTTGCACCATCAAAGACACCTGACATTGGAATTGCATTCAGCGCATCATCAATTTGTTTAACTTCACTTACAGTCATTTCTATCTTTGCTGCTGTTAAATTATCCTTAATCCGATTAAGGTGACGACTACCCGGAATCGGAACAATATATGGTTTCTTATTAATCATCCATGCTAATGAGATCTGGGCTGGCGTGGCGTTGTGACGGTCAGCAATTGTCTCAAGTAACGTTAGTAGTTCCTGATTTTTCTTCAATGCTTCTGGTGTAAATTGGGGCATATTATTTCGAGTATCGCTTTGGGCAAAGTTACTTTGCTGAAATTTTCCCGTTAGAAAGCCGTTCGCTAATGGCGAAAAAGCAACCAGACCAACATTTAATTCTTCTAACACTGGAAATAGTTTTTCGTAATCACGGTACATCATTGAATAGCGATTTTGAACTGCCGTCACCTTGCAGACAGCATTGGCTCTCCGCAAATAATCTTCGTTCGCTTCGGAGATTCCCCAGTGGGTAATTTTCTCTTCATCTATTAACTCTTGCATTACTCTAGCAACCGTTTCTGGTGCAACATCTGGATCAATTCGGTGCTGATAATACAAGTCAATATGATCAACACCCAACCTCTTTAATGAACCTTCAACTGATTGCCGGATTACTTCCGGACGAGAATCTGGTTTAGCTACTATTCCATTGTCACTTTGCGAAGACGTGATCCCAAATTTAGTTGCAATTACTACCTGATCACGAACATCATGTAACGCCTTACCAACAAGAGTTTCATTATATGTTAAATCACCATTACTATTTATTCCTTGGTATACCTCAGCTGTATCAAAGAAACGGTAACCTAAGTCGTATGCTTGACGAATCGTTTTAACTGCTGTTGCTTCGTCTGTTGGCTTACCATAACCGAGGGTAAATCCCATACAACCTAGGCCGATTGGTGTTACCTTCAAGTCATTTCCTAATATTCTAGTCTGCATTATGTTCCCTCCAATTTTTAATTTAATTATAGATTGAGTAGGGTTCACTTAAAATTACTGTTTTTAGATGGCTCTATGCGCTTTCTGTATAGCAAAAGAGCCGAATTTTTATACCAAATAAAAAATGCTGCAAATTGAGCAGCACTCTTTAGCCTTCTTAAATCTTACAACCGATTATAAGGTCTAAATAGACGCATGGGGCGTATTAATCCCCACACTATCCCGTGAATAGAGGGTGTCGTCATTTACTAACTTGGCCACCAGGTCGGCAATCGAACTGACTGAAACGTCGTGGCCGCCAAACGGTTCTCCCTTTCGTGTTACCTCGTAGTTAACTGGCCCACCGGTAAACCAGCCGGGCCGGACAACCGTATAATTCAAGTCAGAACTTTCAATTGCGTCGGCCGCGTCCCGGTACGTTTGGAGGACGGGGTTGCTTTCCAGATTGCCTCCAGCACCGATAGAAGCCGGAATTTCGTTATAGATGCCCATTGAGCTGATAAATACCAGACGCGTAACCTTATTCCGGTCCATTGCCGCAATAATCTTCTTGGCGTACGCACCCAGGTTGCCACTGAGTGCCGCAAATACGGCGTCCTGTCCCGCCATTGCCTTCTCGAGTTCGGCGTCTTTCATTACATTCCCGCTGATAATGGTTTCACGACTAGTATCAGTAATACTAATCCGGTTGGTAGAGCGGGCAAACAGCGTTAACTGGTCATCGGTCTCGTTCAGCATCGTCTGGGTGGCTGCCCTGCCAAGGGTGCCAGTGGCCCCAATAATTAAAATCTTCTTCATGTCTTTTCCTCCCTAGTATGTACTAGCAATCTGATTAGTAATTATCCATTGCCCATTGCTTTTCACAAAATACATTTTCATTTGCAGTCGCCACATGCTAATTGCACTTCCCCACACACTAGCTTTGACCTGATTTTGTCCAATCAAACTAGCTTTATTGCCATCGACTTCAATATCTTTAACATTATCTTCAAATGACGAGTAGTATTTCATTTCATCATTTTGAATCTGGTCAATCCATTCTAATTTTGGTTGAACATAACCAGTCATATGTTGAAGCTGCATGGTCGGAGCCAAAATTTCATTTAATATCGCAATATCTTTATTTACCATCGCTTGGTTCTCCAGACGGTAAAGGCGGATAACCTCTTCTTGATCTGTCATACTGATTATTTTCCCTTCTCGACATGACCACTGCCTCGCACTTCTGAGATGTCACCATACCAGTATTGGGCAGTAATACCACCATCGATCAAGAAATCTGATCCGGTAATAAATTGTGCCTTATCACTTAGCAAAAACTCACCCAAATCACCAATTTCATCAGGGGTTCCCGGACGCTTAGTTACCATTGAATTAAACATCCGCTTATAACCTGCCCCCCGCGGACCATCCAATTCATCTAAAGCTAGTGGCGTCATTATAATCCCAGGACTGACAGAGTTTATCCGTGCGCCACGCTTTTGCCAGTTAACAGATTCGGCAGCAACTCGTAAAACATTTTCACGTTTAGCATATTGATAATCTGCCAGCGAGTCCTTGATCACACTGGGCTGTAAGATATCTAAATTTAATAACTCTTCTGTAGGAGTAGTCGCTAGTTGTTGATTAATTTCATTTCCTAATTCTGGTAAACGATGTCCTGATTGTGAAGAAACAATGAGTCCTGCACCACCGTTCATTATTACCTTACCAAATTCTTCTAATAAGACCGATGTACCATAAAGATCAACTTTTAAAACTCGTTCAGGTGTAGTTTGCGATGGTGAAACTCCCGCAGCATTAATCACGTATTTAATTCCTTTACCCATCGACTGGGCTTTATCAATTACTGCTTTGATTGAATCACGAGAACTCAAATCTGCCTTAATCGTTTCTACTACAAATCCAGCTTCTTGAAGTCTCTGTTGAACATTATTCAGATTAGTTTCATTGTAGTCGGCTAGTAGTAGTCGACGCCCAGAACTCACCCGACGAGCAATAGCCTCACCAATTGAGCCACTTCCCATTAAAACAACTACTTCTTGATCAAACATTGGCATAGTCCTTATCTCCTTTGCTTTCATTGATTATCTATATGATAGCCAGAAAGTTTTCCAGAACCAATTCTGATTTAGAATAGCATTCATAAGTAAAACTTATTAAAAAAAGAGGTCGGAAAATACCTGACCTCTTCACTATTTTAAAGATAATAATGTAAAAACTAGTTAAATTGTTGCTTTAATATTTCCGCAAATTTCTCAATATAATATCCTGAATTATCATTTTTCCAATAAGCATAGTACTTTTGGTAAAGCATTAAGTTTCCATTATATAGGGGGACCGTTTTAACTATGCTCTGATTAACTGCATCTTTAGTTCGGTTATTAACTACGAAATATCCCTGATTAGCCACTACCATCATTTGGGCTTCGTCAGTTGTAGAAGCAACTACAAAGCGACTTTTTATTCCAAGGACATCTTGATAATATTTTTCTTCCTCATCTTTTTGGACTGAACCCACTACCAAAATACATGGTAAATCTGCTAAATCAGTAGTTAAAATTTTGGTTTGGGTAACCTTATTCGGTGGTAACACCGCCATAAAATTAGCTTCGGTCAAGAATTCATTATGATACTCATTCGACAGTGCACGACGTTGGTCGGAAAATGCCAAATCAATTCCATCGTTTCTCAACAATTGAAATAGCTGTTCATGGGTTCCACTATTAATCTTAACGTTAATATCAGGATATCTTTGCGAAAACTTCGCAACTGCCCGCAAAAATTCCCCTGCACCAAAATTAGTTAAATAGCCTAAACGAAGGGTAAATTGATTTTGCTGGTTAGCTATTTTAACTGTTTCATCAATTAAGTTCGTGGTTTCTTTAGTAATCTCTAATGCTCGACGATAAAAATATTCGCCTGCTGGTGTTAGCGTGAAACTTCGCCCTTGCCGATTAAGCAACTTAACACCGATAGTACTTTCAAGCTCTTTAATTTGCTGTGAAATGGCAGACTGTGAAACATTACAGTCAGCTGCTGCTCGCGTAAAACTATGATGCTCGACGACAGCAATAAAGTATTTCATTTGTTGATACATTACCGTTCCCTCCGACAATTACGTGTTTGGTCTGCTTCTTCTTACCATCATAATAGCAATTTTCTTTATTAATGGATAGTTATATGATTTTTGTTTGACATCTAACAAAAACATCCTATAATCATAAATTGTTAGGCATCTAACAATAAGGAGGAACTATGGAACCAATCAAAAAACTAATTACCCAGGCAAACACACAGATTAACCATGAACGTGAACAATTTTCGCGAAACTTAGGAATTACCGGAATCCAAATGTCAGTGATCGATTTTATGGCTAATCACCATAATCACGTTAGTCAGCAAGAAATTGAACAAGAATTTGGCATCCGTCGTTCGACAACAACCATCATGATTAAACGGATGGAGCGCCATGGCCTAGTTCATCAAATCCCTGACCCAACTGATAAACGTAAAAAACTGGTCGAACTAACGGATAAAGCCATCCAACTTATCAATCCAATCAAGGAGTTTATCAAGAATGACGATTTACAAATCCGTCAAGCCTTCTCAGATGATGAACTAGCAGTCGCATGCAAAATTTTGAATTATATTCGGGAGGATCAGCTCAATGGATAATCAACAAAAGATTTCAGGGAAAGTTATGGCAGCCGTTTTTGCAACTGGTATCATGTCATTTTGCGGTGTGTTAGTAGAAACGGCAATGAACATTACCTTCCCCACTTTAATGCAAGAATTCAACATCCCGACAAATTTAGTTCAATGGATGACCACAATCTATCTACTGGTCGTATCAATTATCGTACCCATTTCAGCATTATTAAAACGACGATATCGAACCAAATCGTTATTCATCGTCGCCAATCTATTGTTTATTCTCGGGGTTGTGATTGATGCTTTCTCACCAATTTTTCCGCTACTCTTAGTTGGTCGAGCGATTCAAGGGATCGGCACGGGGATTGCTTTGCCACTAATGTTCAACATCATTCTAGAACAAGTCCCGACCAGCAAAGTTGGGTTCATGATGGGAATTGGCGCCATGATCACCGGGATCGCACCAGCAATTGGTCCAACCTTTGGTGGAGTCATCGTTAACACCCTGGGGTGGCGGTGGATTTTTGCTTTCCTATTACCCATCCTTTTGTTCTCACTCTTGTTAGGAATTTGGGGAATTCAACAAAAATCAGCTATCAGTAAAGTCCATATCGATATTCTCGCCATGCTTGGTATCACTATCTTTTTTAGTGGTTTAATCTACGGATTCAGTAATCTTAGCAGTGGACATTTTCTCTCACTATCAGTTGGTGGAGCCATTCTAATCGGTCTCCTGGGCTTTGTTTGGTTTAGTTATCGTAATCACCAGATTGCGACGCCGATTCTCGCTCTTCATTTATTCCGTAACAGTAACTTTGCTGGTCATATCCTAGCTTTTTTCTTGATCCAGTTTTTGAGTTTAGGGAATGCTTTCTTATTGCCTAACTACATTCAACTAGTCAATGGTAATTCCGCCATGGTTGCCGGTTTAATCGTCCTCCCCGCCGGTGTCATTGGGGCCATCATGTCACCAATCGGTGGTAAAATCCTTGATGCTGCGGGTGCCCGCAAACCGTTAATTACTGGGACATCTTTAATGCTCCTTGCTAATCTTTTAATGGCAGTTAATGCAATGCATCTTAATACGGTTTATATCATTCTCGTATACGCGGTTTATATGGGTGCCATGGGCATGACAATGGGGAATACCATGACTGATACTTTAAGCGTCATTGATAAAAAAGATTCACCGCAAGGTAACGCCATTCTCAACACCGTCCAACAATTTGCCGGTGCAGTTGGGACTTCCATTACATCGGCCATCGTTGCTTTCTCACAACAAGCGCAGCATTCCAAGGGCGCTTTGCCAACTGCGCTCGGCACACGGAATGCATATTGGATTCTTGTAGTGGCCGCTATAGTACTTCTTTTCTTGATGATCAAGTATGCTTCACATCCTAAGAATCAGGTTAATGAATAATATCAAAAGCCATCCACAAAGCTGTCGCTCTATGGATGGCTTAATTCATTTTATTAACTTATCCAAATGCCATTTGACTCGTGTAGAGATCATAATAGAAACCACGTTCTTGCAATAGTTCTTGATGACTACCTCGTTCAATGACTTGACCATCACGTAAAACAATGATCTCGTCTGCATTCAGAATGGTCTTTAAGCGGTGTGCAATAACAAAGCTGGTTCGCCCAGCAATTACCGCATCCATGGCCTTTTGAATTTTCTCTTCCGTGACCGTGTCAACGTTAGAGGTTGCTTCATCTAGAATCAGGAAAGCCGGATCCGTTAGAATCGTCCGAGCAATTGAAATCAGCTGTTTCTGTCCAGTCGAGAACAACTCATTTTCATCGGTCACCTGCGTATCATACCCGTCCGGCAGGCTTTGGATGAAGTCATCAATCTGGGCTTCCTTGGCTGCCGCCACGATTTCCTCATGGCTCGCGTCTGGTTGACCATAACTGATATTATCCGCAATCGTTCCGGTGAACAATACAGAATCTTGTAAAACAATCCCGACATTATCCCGCAATGACTTTAGAGTGAACTGACGGACATCCGTACCATCAAACATCACATGTCCAGAGTCAACATCATAAAACCGGTTAATGAGGTTCATAATTGTCGTTTTCCCCGACCCCGTTGGTCCCACAATTGCCACTTCTTTACCACGTGGTGCATTAATGTCAATCCCATGCAGGATTTCCTTATCCTTAGAATAACCAAAGTGTACATTTTCCAATCGGACACCATCCTTAACGCCGTTCAGCACTTTTCCGTTTGGAACTGCATTCTCTTCGTCTTGTTCTTCTACTGAATTGAGTCGGCGTGCTCCGGTTAGTGCTAACTGAATTAAGGAGTAGATCGAGGTCAACTGCGTCAATGGTTGGAAATAAGTTTGCGAATATTGTACAAACGCCACAATTAGTCCCAGTCCAACCGCTTGGCTAACCTGACCAATGACAATCAACCATGCTCCACCACCGATGACGATGGCTAAGTTCAGTAAGGATAATCCATTCAAAAGTGGAAACAGCATTCCAGAATAGAATTGTCCTTTAAACATTGCGGACCGCACTCGGTCATTATACTTCTTAAAGCCAGCGATGGATTGTTGTTGCAGGCCATTCGTAATGATCACTTTTTGTCCGTTTAGCTGCTCATTAATGTACCCGTTGAGGTCACTGATCTCATCTTGTTGGCGATCTAAACTCTTACGTGCCCGCCGCATGATGAATAAACTGACCACTAAAATGAACGGCGTCGTGGCCACCGTCATCAATGCCATTTTAACGTTAACCGCAAACATGACAATGATGACGCCAATAAAGAGTGAACCTTTCGATATCACTTCGAAGACCGCATTGTTCATGGCGTTAAAAATATTATCCAAATCTGATGTGAACAGTGACAGTAGCTTTCCATCTTGGTGGGTATCAAAGTATTTGATCATCATCCGCTGAAACTTGCTAAAGAGGTGTTCCCGCATATCGTTAGTTGAAAAGGCGTTAAAGCGGGACATCACCATCCAAGCAATAAAAATCGCGATGATCCCCATAATGTAGGAAAGCATCATTAAGCCCAGGCCCTTATAAAATGCATCCAATTGAGCATGACCTTTGAAGGCCGAACCAACAAACTTAGTCAGACTAGTCACCGCATTCCCCAAAAAGAGTGGTGCTAAGACCTGCGTCACGGTTGAGATTAAACTCAGAATCACAACGACTAGGATCCCTTTCCAATAGGGGTTGAGGTACCGGGCAAAGTATGCCAAGGCCTTTTTAGTCGTGCTTTGTTCGACTTCTTTATTCACCAAAATCACCCCACTTTTCCTGCGCCTTTTGACTTTCAAAAATGGCTTTGTACACTGGTGACTTTTCTAATAATTCTTCATGCGTCCCAACTGATTCTAACTTACCATCTTCTAAAACCAAGATCTTATCCGCATGGCGGACTGACATAATTTTTTCGGCAATCATAATGGTTGTGGTGTTTGGCAAATCATTTTCCAGCCCTTTTTGAACCCGCTTTTCGGACTCTGCATCCAACGCTGATGTTGAATCGTCCAGAATCAAAATCGGTGGCTGAGCAATTAACCCCCGAGCAATCGACAGCCGTTGTTTCTGACCACCAGAAAAGTTGGCAGAACGTTCCTCAACAATGTGATCAAAACGATCCGGATAACGGTTAATAAATTCACTGGCTTGAGCAATTTCCGCCGCTCTTTCCATTTCTGCCACCGAGGCATCTGCTTTCCCCTGACGCAGATTATCCGCAATCGTCCCAGAGAACAAAATTGCCTTTTGCAGGACGTAGGCAACCGTCTTGCGCAAAGACTGCTCGCTAATATCCTTAATTGGTTGGCCACCAATCTTAATTTCACCACTGTCAACATCATAAAGTCGAGCGATTAAGTTAACCAGCGTCGTCTTACCGGAACCAGTTGCACCAACAATTCCCACCATTTCGTGTGGTTCAATCTTAAAAGATAGGTCAGTGAGGGTCGGTTCCTGATTCCCAGGATAAGTAAACGAAACGTGCTCAAATTCAACCGATCCCGTCAATTGCTGGTCACCGTCAGCAGAGTAACTAATGGTTGGCGCCGTTCGCAGCACCTTACCAATCCGCTTTAAGGAAACATTCCCCCGTGAGAAGGTCATTGCGACCATTCCACCAATCAAAATGGCGAATAGGAGCGTCATAATATAAGAAACGTAGGAGCTGATCACCGTTACGTCGCCCGGATGATCTTTGATGGTGACCCCAATTAGGAAGACCACCACCCCAATAATTACAAAGGCAATCAATTGAAACGCTGGCATAATGGCAGAAAACCAATAACCAATGGTAATGTTATATCCATTTAATTCATCAGAAGTTTTATTGAAACGTTTTATTTCGTTATTTCCCTGATTAAAGGACTTCACAACCCGCACTCCTTGCAAAGTCTCTTTAACTTGTGTGGAAATCTTATCCATCAATTTTTGATAGTGATTAAACAACTTATTCATATGATTAACCACGTAGATCCCAAAGCCACCGATTAACAGTAACATGAGTACCGGTGCCCACCAGTAGCGAGGAATCGTAACAATAGAAAGAATTAATGACCCCACCAATAAAACCGGAATCCGGAGTAATGGCATGAACATCATCATCATCATATTCATGATTTGGTTCATGTCGTTAATCAACCGCGTGGACAACGATCCAGATGAAAACTTATCCACGTTTTCTAATGAGAAGCCCTGAATTTTCTGATAAGTGGCTTCACGAAGGTCACTGGTCACTCCCTGAGCAATCCGGGCCGCATAATAAACGTTAAAGATCCCGGCAACGATGGCAATTAACCCTAAGACCACTAGCCAAATTCCATCATGCAAGACTGTTTGCTGACGATTAGCCAGTAACGCCCGCTGAATGTCTTGTAAAACACGTGGCTGCCACAAGGTAGCAAATGAGGACACCAGAACCGAAATGGTGGCGCCAATCACTTCTCGGCGATAATGACTGAGGTATTTTTTCAGTATCTTCATTCTCTGCCTCCTAATTTATTAATAAAAAATAAGTAAAGTTTATCATACCAAAATGTCGTATACAGATGTCAAGAAAAAAATGATTTTACTATTCAACACATAATAAAAAAGACTTTAGCGCGACAGAATCGCACTAAAGTCTTACTTACGTACTGTTTATTTTAGTGGTACAAATCAAACCGCCCTTTGGCCATCAGTTCTTTGACACCCCCGGTTTCCAGCAATGACTTATTCATAATCATCTTCTTAATGAAGGAGGCTGGATAACCATGGTAGTGGCCGCCCATGGCAACCCCGAAGGCACGAGTGTTACCAACCGAGGCCACCGTTCCGAGTGACTTATAAGTATAAGTGCCGGGACGGTTACCCCCATTCAGCCGTGCTGCTAAGTCTTTAGCAACGTAATTGGCCATTGACAAAGAAATTTGCGCGGTCGTTGGGTAGGGACGCTTACCATCTGGTGGCATGACGGCTGCCACATCACCAATCATGTAAAGATCGTCATCGTCAGGAGCCGTCAAATGATCGGTATCCATTACCCGACCCCGGCGTTCCGGTAATCCAGATTCACCGACGACTGGACTACCACTGACTCCCGTGGTCCAAATAATGGTATTCGCATCAATTTCGTGCAGTGGCGTGTCCTCTGCATCATCCTTCTTCTTGTACAGTACCTTACCTGGTTGAATTTCATTAATAAAGGCATCTTTAATAATCTTAATCTGTAGTTTTTGTAAAAGTGCGACCCCGTAATTAGCCAATTTATCGTTGAACATTGGTAATAAGCGTGATGACGCATCAATTAAGGTGATTTCGATATCATCCGGTTGAACCCCGGCAACACCAGCCAACCGTTTTTTAGCATCATGCAAAGCTCCGGCAAGTTCGATCCCGGTAAATCCAGCCCCACAAATGATGATCTTGAGGTCATTGGCATCATGACTTTCTCGATAATTCTTCATGGTTGCAACTAAGTGTTCATGAATGGCGTTTGCTTCATCAACACTAGCCATTGGGAGACTATTTTCAGTCGCTCCTTTAATCCCAAAGTTTTCGGAAACAAATCCCAATGCCATTACACAGTAATCATATTTCAAAGGTTCATGGTGGGCTAATTCAACCGTCTTGGTAGCGGGATCCACTTTCGTCACCCGATCTTGAATAAAGGTCGTGACCGCAGAATCTAAAACCCCCTTGATTGGATAAGAAATTTTGCTGGCCGGCAAATTTCCTGAAGCCACTTCGTGCAAATCAGTGGCTTCATAATGATAGTCATTTTGATCAACCAGTGTGATTTGTGCAACGCCTTTTACTTTCTTTTGTAATGCAACGACCGTTTTCAAACCAGCATAGCCAGCTCCTAATACAACAATTTTTTTCATAATAATGCCTCACAATTCATTTAAAATAAGATGCCTAGCCAGTAAGTAAGGAGGTAGACACCTGACCCAACGAGAAGAATTCTGACACCACTGGAAAAGGTTTCGCTTTTCACTTGCTTTTCCATCAATCGCTTGTTCTGTTTGTAAACAAAAGGTACAATTACGAGTGTTAGCCAAACTGTCCATGGCGCAATTTTAATAATGGGTGATAAAACAATTACTAAGAATGCCAAAACGTTTTTGAAACTAAACGCCCGCAGTCCATTTTCAATCCCAATGTAATGGATAATAGTGGTACGGCGGTTGCGCTCATCCTCAGCCGCGTCACACAAGTTATTCGCCAACATCAGATTTGAAATCCAGAGTTCATCTGGTAGCGCAACTATAAAGGTTCGCCATAAATTGGCCCAGTTCCAAGTAAATACTTGGTAAGTATTAAGGTACACACTAATGAGCAATATCATAAAACCCATTGTGAAACCTGAAAATAACTCGCCAAGCGGCAAACTGGATAAGGGGTGCGGCCCTGAGGAATAGAGAATTCCCACTGCGAAGCAGAAGATTCCCATCCACAGAACAGGCCATCCGGCTTTGGCAACTAACCAAAGCCCCATCAGGGCTGCAATAATTGAGAACGTTACTAACATTCCCAAAACCAGACGTGGTGACAAATTTTCACGACCAATAATATTGGTTTTCTGCTGATACTCAACCTTATCGACCGCATGGCGATAGTCATTGTAATTATCCAGCATATCAACCGCCATGTTGAATAGCACCATGGCAATAAAGAAAACCACTGCCAAAACAACGTTGACGTTATGGAAGTAGTATGCACTGAAACACACGCCCAATAAAAACGGAATTACACTGGCCGTTTTCGCTTTAATCTCCACAAGTTCCAAAAACACGTCTAATGACATTCAATTCCAACCCTTTCCCTACTCTCAAATTTAAATAAAGGAACATAAACTTAATGATGCTTAATTCCCAAACTTGGCAACAATATCCACTAATCAAAGATCAACTGGTTGCCGTTAATCATACTCTTCAAACTCATATTAATGCGGCTCACCCAGCCCTGCAAGCAGCACTCTTAACGATGGCCAACCACGGTGGTAAATACCTTCGCCCAACACTGCTACTTTTAATGGCTAAGGCGATTAATGATCAACATGATAATGATCAACAACTAATTCACCTTGCATCATCAATTGAGGTTTTGCATATGGCGTCTCTCATTCACGATGACATCATTGATGACTCACCAATGCGGCGAGGTGCAGTCAGCATCCAAGCCCAGTTTGGCAAGGATACAGCGGTGTACGCCGGTGATTACCTTTTCACCGTTTTCTTTGACTTGCTTATCAAAAGTATTCATGAAGATAAGTACCTGCAGGTTAACGCGCAAATTATGCAGCGCCTTCTGAATGGCGAACTTGGTCAGATGGCCCTCCGCTTCAATACCCAGCAAACTTTGCACCAGTATTTACGCAACATCAATGGTAAAACTGCAGCACTCTTTCAGCTTGCCGCTCGCGAAGGTGCCCATTTTGCTGGTGCTACTCCAGGGATGACCGTTCATGCCGCCAAGTTTGGTCAAAATATCGGGATTGCTTTTCAAATGCTTGATGATATTCTCGATTACACCGGAACCAGTAAATTAACTAAACCGGTGATGGAGGACCTTGGTACGGGTGTCTATTCCCTACCGCTTTTGCTGGCTCTCCAAAATCCAGCTATTCACCAACAATTAATGACACTGCTTGATAAACAATATCAATTGACTCTGGCGGATATGCACACCATTCAGAAGTTAGTCATTGACTCAAACGCCTTAGAACAAAGTCGGCAACTAGCCGCTCGATTTACCAACCGCGCCCTCGATCATCTGAATTATCTTCCAAAGAATCAGGCTCGCGAAATGTTACGCCAACTCGCTCATCAATTATTGAAACGGGTGAACTAAAGTGGTTGATCAGGAATTATTCCCTGATCGGCCTTTTTTAGTTCACGGAACCGTTGATTATTTTGCCAGAGTGCACTTGGCGACCCCTGCATTGCTAAATGCCCATCTTCAATGAAGACAACCTCATCCATCCGGTCAATCCCCTGCAGATGGTGGGTAATCCAAATTAACGTCTTATCCTGCAACTGGTTCATAAAGGTATCAATCACTGCTTGCTCAGTAATTGGATCTAAACCAACCGTTGGTTCATCCAATAAGATAATTGGCGTATCTTTCAACAAAAGTCGTGCCAAAGCTAACCGGTGACGTTCACCACCAGAGAAACGCAATCCCGCTTCATCAACTTTGGTATCTAGTCCATCAGGTAAATCATGCACCATTTCGGCTAAGCCAACCCGTTCAAGAACTGACCAAATTTCCTCATCACTTGCCGCTTCATTACCTAATCGAATGTTATTTGCAATCGTTGTACTAAAGAGGTATGGTGACTGATTGATCACGCCAATATAATCAGCAATCTGGTCCCCAAATTCAAACGTGGGTACCTGATTTAACTTGATGTTGCCGGTTGTCGGTTTCAAATCACCACGGATCAACGAGGCAAGGGTACTCTTACCCGAGCCACTTCGCCCTAGTAACGCCAATTTTTCTCCTGGCCGAATCGTCAGATTAATTCCGGACAGCACCTCTAGACCAGCCTGAGCATAAGCAAAATGAACATCATTAATTGTAATCTGATATGGTGCCTGCAAATGCACTGGCTGAACCTTCCGCGTTTGCTTATTACTTAAATCATTTAAGCGGTTCAGGGAATTCGTATAAACGTTAGTTTCTTGAGCAGCGGTTGGTAACTGAATAAAGGCATCAACCAATGGAAACCAAGCGAGCACGAAAGCGGCAATCCAGTTGGCTGGTCCAGCAAACTGTCCACCAAACTTGGTGGCTCCCCACATAATTACACTAACAATCATTAGCAAGTAGAGCACTTGCAGCAAAAAATCGCGACAGTGTTCAAAGTGGTGCAGTTGCGCCGCATTCGCTTCATTTTGCTGAGCACTTTGCGCATGTTTAGCTAAGTATTCTTGATTTCTCCCCGCAAGGATCCAGTCAGTGACTCCCATCACATTATCAGTTAAATCCACGTACAAGTGGTCCTTTAACTGCTTTGCCCGTTCCTGACGGGCACCGTTAATTAAAATTGACCAAAATGGAATGCCCAGAATAATCAAACCAAACACCAGTAACATCCAAAGCCCCATTAATGGAGAAAGTACCCCAAACGCAATTATGATTACTGCGTAGAGTCCCCACGCAACGAACATTGGGAACAACGTTCGTAAATAGAGGTTCTGAATATGGTGAACATCATCGGAAAGTAATCCAAGGATATCTCCTAACTGGTACTTACTATTAAAGAAGACCGCGTCATGCTCTAGTACATCATAGAGTTTCTGCCGCAATTGTGACGTCATCTTTAAAACCCAGTTATGACTAACCAGCCGTTCTACATACCGAAACGCAGGCCGTGCAATCCCAAACGCCCGAGTTAGGACAATTGGGACGTAAACCAACAGGATATTTTCCGGTCTTGTGGCTGACTTACTAATCAGAAAACCTGCGGAGAACATTAAGCCAGCACCACAAATAAAGGTGATAATGCCGAGGCTAATGGCGATAACCAGTGTCCAACGATACCGCTTCAAAAACGGCTTAACCCATTGGTCATGTTTGAGTGCCCTGATCAACGGAATTTTATTGAACATCATTATCACCTCGCATTCTTTCAATCAACTTCGTAAACGCTCCCTGTTTGGCCGCCAACTCGTCATATGTCCCTTGCTCAACTAACCGACCATGATCCATGACGAGGATGTAGTCCATTTGGGCCATCCAATGCAGCCGATGGGTAGCAAAGAAAACTAAGTGATTTTTCATCAACGGCAACATCCGCTTCTTCAAATCCAACTCAGTTTCAATGTCTAGGTGGGCCGTTGGCTCATCAAAAAACATTACCTTTCGCTTTTGGTCAAGGAAAGCCCGGGCCAATGCAATCCGTTGGGCTTGTCCACCAGATAAGGTCCGTTTACCAGCACCAATAACAGTATCGAGGCCATCTGGCAACGCGTCGAGTAGATCATCCAAGCCAACCACGTGAATGGAGGCCTTGATTTGCTCATCAGTCACATCGGGAGTATAGAAAGCGATGTTAGCCCGTAAACTTGCGGTGAAAACATATGGCGTTTGCGGAATATAGTTGATTTGTTGGTGCCAAGCCGGAATGTTCAAAGTTGCACTTTCCTGTCCGGCCAAGCTCACCTTTCCAGAAGTCGGTGTTAAAAAACCACTTAGTAGGTTAATCAAAGTCGTCTTCCCAGAACCACTCATCCCAATAATGCCGACTTTTTGATACCCTTTGAGATGAAGCGAAAATGGTTCTAATTTCATCCCGTGTGGATACTGAAAAGCTAATTGGTGAACCGTAAATTCATCATCATTGGTCCACGGTTGTAATGATAAATCAGCACTTTGCGGGATTGGCTGGGCAATTAACTGACGAGCCTTAGCAAACGCATTTTTACCGTTTAGGGTCGCATGGAAATCCCCTGCAAAGTTTCGAATCGGTAAAAAGTACTCCGGAGCGAGGATTAAGATTCCTAATGCTGGGAAAAGTGTCATTCGACCATTAATTAGGTCAAACCCTAGGAAAACCGCAATGACTGCGATGGAAAGCGTCGTAAAAAAATCCAAGGCGAACGTGGAAAGCATTGCAATTTTCAATACGCGCATGGTTCGATGACGAAATAATTCGCTCGACCGGAAAATGCTTCGTGAATAACGTTTGCTTAGGCCAAAGTACTTTAATGTAGCAATCCCCCGTAGTGAATCAATAAAATTATTGGATAGTTTTTGAAAATTGCCAAACTGCTTAATGGCTTTCGCCTGCGCAGCCCGTCCTAAAATAATCATAAATAGCACAATCAACGGATACATCACCAGCAAAATTAAGGCTGAGCGCCAGTCAAGAACCGCGAGTGCAATTAAAATTAGGACAGGAACGATCATCATGGTCATGACTTTCGTGAAGGTTAATTTGATATAATCCCGCACTTCTGCGATGCCATCCAAGATCATCGTAATCGTGCTTCCCGTCCCCTGCTTTTGGACTAACGCCGGACCTAATTCAAAAACCTTGTTTAAAAGTTGCTGGCGTAGTTGCTCACTGGTCCGCGCAGCGTAATCATCAAGCCAGTGTTCACTTAGCCAGTTCAGGCCCTGCCGACCAATAAAGCAGGCCATAAAAACCACCAGCATTAAGCCATCCAGGCGATGTCCCTGCCACAGCATGGTCAAAACCCAGCTCAGACTCAGCGCCTGACCGATAATTAAAACGGCTTGCAGAACGTTTAGTCCCGCAAGCCGTTTTGCAATGGATTTTGCACCTGCGAGTTCAAATAGGTGTCGATCAATCATCCATCGGTCCTCCCAATTACGGGCATTTCAATCCGCTTTCGGAAAATCCAGTATGCCCAGATTGTGTAGACCAGAACACATGGCACCAAAATGACGGTGGCAATCGTCATCACAATCAACGTGTAATTTGATGATGATGCTGTCTTGATAACCAGATCGTAGTTACTGCTAATGGATGAGATCATAACCCGTGGGAAAAGTCCACAAAAGATCAACGCAACTAAAGAAATTAACGTTAAGCCACTAGCGGTAAATGCCAACCCTTGTTGGTTCTTGAATGTCGCAGCGTGTGCCCAGACGGAAAAGCCAACAATTAATACTAAGCACAGTAACGTCAAGATTGGGTGAACTTGTAAGAAGTCCGTTTGGAAAATTAATAATAGAGCAAAGATGATTTCACCCAAGTAGAGAACCCAGTACAGAGCATGTGCATAGTTTTGTGCCCGTTCAGAAACTGGTCCGGCGGTCTTTAAAGTAATGTAGTTGAGGCCGTGAAGGTAAGTTAGTAGAGTTAATGCCACCCCACCGACAATTGAGAACCAGTTAAAGTAGTCAAAGAAGTGTGCTGAGATATTACCTTGAGCATCAATTGGCATCCCCTTGATCATGGATATAAACATGACCCCAAATAAGAATGGAACGATGAAGGATGAAATTGCCATGATCCGGTCCCAAACAGGCTTTTTTGCCACGGAACTCTTGGCACGGAATTCAAAGGAAACACCACGTAAAATCAAGCCCATTAAGATAAACAATAGAATTAAGTAGTAACCGGAGAATAAGGTTGCGTACCAGTATGGGAAGGAGGCAAACATGGCACCACCTGCAGTGATAAGCCAAACTTCGTTACCATCCCAAACCGGGCCAATCGTTCGAATGATTTGCGTCTTTTCGGCTTCGTCATGGCCAAGGGTTTCCACAGCCATGCCTACTCCATAGTCGAATCCATCCAGGAAGAAGAAGCCGCTAAAGAGGACGCCAATCAGTAAGAACCATAATCCTTGTAGAAATGACATTTAGAAGGCCCCCTTTGCAAATGGATCCGTTGCCTTTTTATCCGCTTGTGCGGCCGCGTATTCAACCGGGTCGTTACGCAAGAAGCGAACAATCAAAGCAATTAAAATGATCGCTAATGTCGTAAACAGTAAGAAGTAAATAATGTTAGACGTCAGCAATGAAGCAACCGAAACGTTTGGCGAAACACTTTGTGCAATCGTAAAGAGTCCGTAGACGGTCCACGGTGCCCGACCAAGTTCAGTAATAAACCAACCAGCCGTGTTCGCAAGGAACGGGGCGAAGGTCATTAAGGCCATCACCCATAGACACCAACGATGCTGATAGAGAGTCTCCTTACCACGCCGGGTCATAATTAAACCGACAATTGAGACTAACATCATTAAGGCACCAAAGCCGGCCATTACCCGGAAGCTCCAGAATAAAGTGTTAACCGGAACGTAGTAGTTCATCTTATGGTTAGCAATCTTCGTACCATACTTCTTTTCCAGTTGAGCATTAACTTCATCCATCCCCTTAACGGCTCCTGTCGTCTTATGGTAAGACAGAACACTCAACATATCTGGAATATCAATGTTGCCATAAACTTGATGTGTCTTTGGGTTAGCAACTCCGACAACGGTCCATGGTGCTTTATCACCAGTGGTTTTATAAACCATTTCAGTGGCAGCAAACTTCATTGGTTGTTCCTTAATGAGGTATTGCATTTGCAAGTCACCAGCAGTGACGCTACCAATGGAGAAAATCAGCATTAGCCAAAGGCCAATCCGCATCGTCTTATGATAAATCTGTTTGTTTTCATCAGACAGTGACCGCTTCTTTAACAGTTGGAAAGCAGCCAAACCACAGATAATCGTAGCACCAGTTAACAGTGCCCCCATTAAAACGTGACTCAGTTCAAAAATTACTTGAGGATTGGAAAGCAGTGCGCCAAAGTTGACCATTTCGGCCCGACCATTGCGAACTGTGTAACCAACCGGGTGCTGCATAAACGAGTTAGCAGTTAAGATCCAAAGGGCGGATGTCATTGTCCCAAAGACAATCATCCAAATAAAGAATAAGTGCAAGCCTTTCTTAACCCGGTCCCAAGTAAAGACCCATAAACCAATAAAGGTTGATTCAATAAAGAATGATAACAATGCTTCAAATGCCAGTGGTGCACCGAAAATATCACCCATGAAACGGGAATAATCAGACCAGTTCATCCCAAATTGGAATTCTTGAATTAGTCCGGTAACAACCCCGACAGCGAAGCTTAACATGAAAATGTTCCCCCAGAATTTGGCCATCTTTTTATAGAGGTCATTCTTAGTATGAACATACATCGTTTCCATGACCGCAACAACAAAGACCGTTCCAATTGAGAAAGGTACAAAGAAAAAGTGGAAAACGGTCGTCATTGCAAATTGGAAACGAGCTAAACTAACAATATTCATTGTTAATTCCTCCCTCGTAAACAGTGCGACAGAATAAAATTATCAAGTGCTTAATAAGTATTAATAATTCCATCTAAAGTGTAGCGCTATCTTGAATCGCTTTCAAGATATTAAACAGTCATTTTATAGAACTATTATGTGATTTTGTTTAATAGTGGCAGCAATTATTTATAAAAGTAAGTTTTTAACCCACTTATCAACATTTAACAAAGTGCTCAGTCATAATTATCTGACGATACATAAAAATATTATTATAAATCATATGAAAATTTGTTCACGATTTTTCCCGATGGTGTTCATTCCGGAGATATGTTATCATGAGAAACGCATTCTTTGAAAGGATCTTGAACAATGAAGTTAACAAATTTAATCAGTGTGGCTGTCTTTGCCTTTCTAGGTGGTTGCGGTCGATTTTTACTCAGTTCATGGCTGTCCACTGACGGGATCATCATCGCCAATCTATTGGGGTGTTTCCTGTTATCCCTACTAACCTACTATGTTATTGAACGCGGAATTTTTACGGATTGGTTGACTACCGGATTGGGTACAGGCTTTATCGGTGCCTTTACCACCTTTTCCACCTTTGCAACCACAACCATCAAGTTAGCTCAACAACAATGGGGTGCTGCGCTTGCCTACTTCTTAATTAGTGCCATCGGCGGACTGATCATGGCACTATTGGGATTTACCTTGGCTAAAAATCTGGGGAGGTCGTCAAAATAATGATCACTGTCGGTTGCGGCGCTGCAATTGGTGCACTTATTCGCTACTTCATTACAACGTTATTTAAACGTCTTCAATTTGATTGGCCCCTGGCCACCCTACTAATTAATTTAAGTGGTTCGTTTTTGCTTGGCATCTTATCGCACTTGTTGATTGGTAATCCGACCCTACTCGCGTTTTGGGGTGTTGGGGTACTTGGTGGCTACACCACCTTCTCTACCTTTAATACAGAATTAGTTTCATTAATTGATGAACGTCGGTGGCGAGATTGCGTATTATATCTTGCATTATCATATGGTGGTGGATGCGCCCTCGCCTTTCTTGGAATGATGATTTAACTAAAATTAATAAGCACCTGGGTACGTGAAGTGAACGACCGCAGGTGCTTAATTTTTAATCAGTGGAATCTAAATAATGTTTTGCTTCGGTTTGAGTTAAGTTAAATTTATGCATCAGAGCCTTAACAATTTTTTCACGGTTAGGTTCATAACTTTTTAACAGTTGCGCTGCTCCTTTGATCCCTTGCCCTAATCCTTTTTCTAACCCCTTCTCTTCACCCTCATCTCGTGCATCCATCAGATTCATTTCGTAACTCATAAAATTACGTCTCCTTTCCGGATCTTTCTTTATTTTATTCATTATTTTTATTAAACGTTCCACAAATTCATCATTGGTAACGACTTGCCCATGCATTAACTTCAAAAAATTCTTTATCTTTATATTACCATGGAGTTCTTTCGATTTGGCGTTAAATACAATCATATGTTGATGATCTCGAGTGGGGTCATCAAGATGTTGGACAACCCGATTCTCAACATCATATCGCATGTCGCCATACCCATAATAATCGAAATCACAGAACACAATCGCATAAGTTTCATATCGGGATAATTTACTATACGGATCTCCCTCATTTAAAATTGTATAATCCATTAAATCTTGGTAATAACGTAACCGATACGGTAAATTTTGTTCATTCACCACCTGCATTTCCACAACAAATAGTCGGCCATTTTTATCTTTGGCGAAAATATCAAATCGTCCACCACGCGCGTCTAATGGTCCGTCCACCGTTAGTTGATGACGAACCATTTGAATGGACTCAACCTTTAATTCTGGGACTGCCCGACGAATTAACTCTAAACATAAAGTTTTATCTTCCATTACCATGCCAAACATAATGTCACTTGAAATCGTTAATGACTCCCATTTTTTCTTTAACTCTTGAATTTTCTTTTTTGATACCATTTCCTTCGCTCCCATCTAAAATTAGTCCTCACTATTTAAAGACGGGAAATATTGCTAATTGCATTAAAAAATGCCAGCCTCTTTGGCTGACACCCTTTGTTTTACTTCAATGGCAACATTGTCGGTTGATCTAGTAAGTGTTGATAACCTGGCGCAGCTTCAACTACCTGTGGAATTGCATCCACCGCTGGTGCTGCACTCGTAACGTAACTTTCATCTAACGGGATCATGTTGTGAACTTCTACATCAATCTTTGGAATCCCATCAATGGTAATCTTGTTATCAATTTCCGGTTCCTTGACAACATCATTACAGATCTTGTGAACATAGATCAGGCTTACCTTTGGTTGACCACCTACATATCCAGTCATTGTGAAGCGGTGGCCCATCATCGTCCCCTTCTTAATCACACCAAATGCTTCAGGGTGAAGATCTTCGGGTGCAGTGAAGACTTCATGGTTAACTTTAACGTCATCAAAGTTGAAGCCGAGTCGCTCACCCATTTCATAAACCGCTGCGATGTAGTACGCCGCAATCCCAGCTTTTAACTTATCTTGCGGGAACTTATCTGGATCTAAGCCATAGCCAAAGACTTTAACCCAACTGGAAGTATTGCGCTGGTCATCTTCACCTGATTGAACGGTTAATTTATCGACGTGATCAACTAAGTTACACAAATACAGTGGCAATTGGGAAGCGTAAAATCCCGGTAGTAAACCACATGGAATAAAGGAAACTCCATTGGCAATGGCAGCATCATTAATCATCTTGTACAAATCAGGTGTCGTGACCTGAGAGTAATAAAGCGGAATGGTCGTAATACAATTCTTCTTGGCATTCAAGACTTTGACCATATCTTCTGCACTTGGTGTAAAGGCACCCGTATCAGGATCATGGCGTAATGGAGTGAATACCAGTACACAATCAGCATCTAATTGTAAAGCAGCGTCAATATCATCTGTCACTTTAACACCGATGTCAGGAAATCCAAAAACACCCGCTGCATCCTTGCCGACCTTGTCAGGATCAACATCGACAGCCGCAACTAATTTAACGGACTTGCGTTCACCGATCATCCGAACGGCCGCTCGACCAACGTTACCAAGGCCCCAAATAATGACTTTATATTGCTTCATGATTGTCGCTTCTTTCTGTTTTAACCAGTGCAACAAAAATGATGATTTAACTAAACTTACTTAAAGAAATCCGGATCCTTATATTCTGGGTTTGGGTAATGGTAGAATCCTTGGCCCGATTCAACACCCGTATGTCCTTCATCGATCATCTTATTCAAATTATCCGCAATCTTTTTAGCAAGTGGATCTTTGGTTTGTTGATATTGATTATTCACAATTTCATAGGCAGTCCGTAGACCAACTACGTCCAAAATCATGAACGGTCCCATTGGCGAACCATTTGAAATCATCCAATCCTTATCAATTGTGTGTGGATCTGCGATGCCGTTTGCCCAGAGAGCCTGAGCAGCGTTTAGTAATGGGATCAGTAACGCATTCATGACGTAACCATGGTTTTCCTTATTCAAAACCACCGGTACCATCTTGATGTCACGGGCAAACTTGATCACAGCGTCCTTCACTTCTGGAAGAGTTTGATCCGTGCCAACAATTTCAGCCACATTGTGCGACCAGATATGGTTAGCGAAGTGCATGTGCAAGAACCGTTCTGGGAAATTCGTAAACTTAACTAACTGACTTGGGACAAAGGTCGATGAATTACTTGCGACAATTGTCTGGTCAGGAAGCACTTCGCCTAATTCTTTGTAAAAGGCCTTTTTGATTTCGACCGATTCAGAAACGGATTCAATTACTAAATCGGCGTCCTTGACTGTTGCGGCGAGATCATTACTAATGTCGACAATATTATCCATCGCCGCTTGATAATCGGCTTCCGTTGCGTGCATGTCTTGCATAAATGGCGCTTTAATGCTGGCTAACCGCTTTTCAGCCCGGTCAACGTGCCGGTTCCAAATCTTAACTTGAAACCCACACCGTGCAGTTTGAAAGACAATTTGACTACCCAGCACACCGGCACCAGCTACGACAACATTTTTAATTTCCATTATGTCAGCCTCCTTTAATGCAGTTTCTACTCAACAACTTCATTATACTATGTGAACGCTTACAATGATAATTACCGGTTGGCAAAGTTGGTATAATGGTCTAAAAAGGAACAATTGGAGAGAAATGATGAAAGCTTTATCGATTCGCCCGGATGCGGCGCTAAATATTATGTTGGGACAAAAAGTCGAGGAATACCGGACGTGGAGTACCCCCTACCGTGGCGATCTGCTGATTTGTAATACCGCCAAGAAAATTCACGGGACGGTACCCGGATATGCATTGTGTGTGGCAAAAATCTATGATGTGATTGAACGACAAGATGCGGATGGTAAATATTATGCCTGGAAGATTGCGCCTTTTACCAAGGGTGGCTCGTATTGGATCGAACCGATTAAAGTCAAAGGTCAATTAAAATTATTCAATGTTGATGACCGTTTGATCCACCCGGCTCCCTTTAGTCGGATTGATAGCAAAGCAGCCGCAAAATGGTTGGTGGAGAAAGTGGAACCGTTGGTGTATTAGTAAAAAACTTCCTTGTTGGATAAAGTCAACGAGGAAGTTTTTCGTTAATTATCATGTCAGAAAATCTGTTGAGATCGTTGTCCCCTTTTTAAACGCCATGCATGACGAACATATTCCTTTTTCAGCAACCAACAACATCCTTGAACAAATGCGCCATTTTGAGTCCACTCACCAATTCGTGGAGTTACATCAAAGATTTGTTGCCATGAATTTTCTTTGACTTTTTGCTGTTTTACTTGTGGCAAATGTTCAAACCACTGATCCTTGGCATAGCTCTCTTTCTCACTAACAGCATCATTCAAATACCAGTCATTCAATACAAAATGCCACTTTTCAAAGTCGCTTAATAGTATATCGCTTTCTGGAATTTCTAATTCTAAGCAAACTTGATCATCATAATCTGGTACTAAGCGAAAATCTGGTCGGCGATGTGCATAATCTAATTTATACCAAACCCAAATTGGAAGCCTCACTCCCTTTGGTGGTTTACCAACTTTTAATCCCATTTGATGAGCCATCCAAGTATATGCATTTTCAAAGTCATGTCCGCCAAAGTTAAGATCAGTTTGTATATTCATTGATTTTGTAGGATCACAAGTAAAAATGCCATTGGACATTAATTGTTCATAAACTTGATACGGTTGATTAGACCAAACAATCATAATGCTAGCCTCAGATTAACGAACAGCTTCCATGAGTTTATTCTGCAGTTCTGGATCAATAGCATGAATATACAATCCATGTACACCACGAGTTAATAGAACGTTTAATTCATTTTTTAATAATTCGGTGGAAAACGTCTTTTTTTGTTATCATGCATTTTTCGATTTTGAATAGCCTTTTTATTGCAACTTTCTGATGGATCAAAAATTATTTTCCCATTCCGATATTTTACAGAAGGCCCAATTATTACTCCAGCATAGTTCAAGTCTGAGCCTTGAATTGTAAATGTCGATCCAATCTCATTAATAGTATGAGGTTGTTCAGCCCAAGAAAGGTCCGAATATTTTACACCACGAATTTGATGTTTATCGTCTGAATTTGGTTTTACTTGAAGGTTCCAAGGCATATGCCATTTACCTTCAGAAACTTCCCATAATCCATGATTATTTTTCGTTTTGCTCGAATATGGCCAATCAAACGTGGCTAACATTCTACTAATACCATGGTTATCATCTTTTTTTGCTTTAGCTCGGATAGCTTTCTCCATCTTCATAGGATCACTATAAACTCGCAGATCGTACTTCTTATCTTTTGGAGCTTTATTAATGATTTGATTATCAATGAGGTTTCGTAACCAATCTACCATTTCTTTAGAGGCATCGATCCTCATTTGATTGTTTAGTGTAACTGTATAATTTTTGTATTTTTCAATAATATTTTTATCATCATCTTCAATGATTTGGCTAGATCGTAAAATTTGATGACTATCGTACACAGCAATAACGATTTTTGCCCTTTTTATTATGTCTAAAAGTTCATTTGTACCATGACCGTAATAAGCCTGACTTCGTTGTGTTAAAAGAAGGTGAGCTTCGTCAACAAATGCAATATCAATTGGATTATCCTTAGAATACTTATTAATAAAAGTAGGAACCTTGATAACCTGAGCGTTATCTCCTAAGTCTAGTTTGGAAATTATTTGTTCATAAATTTTTTCTTGTTGCGGATGGTTAACCATCATTGCTATTGATAAAGAATGATGATTGTATCTTGAAAGATCATAAAAGATATTACTCATTAGAACAGTTTTTCCAGCACCCGCTTCACCCTTTACTAAAATAAGTTGATTTTGTTTACCTGTTGCTAAAGCCTTATCAACAATATCTAGAATTTCATTTTTAGCCTGATTTTGACTTTTAGTAAGTTTATGAAATGGTGATGCTTTAAAAAGTGCAGATTCTTCAATAAGTCTTTGGGTTGGAAATAAGTCTGGTATATATCTGTGTAATTTGCGCCATATTTTATTAAAAATTGGGACCATTTCATTTGAAGTATAGTAATCATTTTGAGCATTATCACGCCTGTTATTTAAATGTTCTACGACATTAACACCAGACAGATAATGCATCATTCTATTTTCAATATCCAAGGTCAAAGATTTATTAAAATGTTCATGCCCAATTACATACATCATGGAATTCTTTGCGTCACTTAGTTCTTTCCAATCCTTTCTAGAGCGAACATCTTCATCAAGATGTTGGAGAGTTCTTCTTTGAATATCATTTGTTTCACCCACATAAACGGAATATTTAGGTTTTCCTGAAGTTAATTTTTGATTAACAATGTATACCGTTGGATAATCAATCAACAAACGTCTATTATTTTCATCACTAATATCTTCATTAATAGAACTGTCTAATTTTGATGCAGTATCATGATTATATTGAATTTCATAAATTACTGGAGCTTTTAATTCTTTTCCCATAATTAGATCAATATCTCCGTTATAGTATAGTTAATAATTTTAACCCTATTTTACCGCATTAATTTAATAAAAAAAGCTAAGTAACAGCTTAATAAAAAAATAACCGTGCATCCGCACGGTTATTTCATCATCATTAACTATTCATGATGTCGTTTCCAATCAATCAAGCCAAGACTGGCGAGCATGGAAGCAAGGCCAAGTCCAACCAGTGCACCACTATGATTTTCACCGGTTTGTGGCAATGAATGGTCTTGACGATTGTTATTCTTTAACCCAACAGCACTATGACTTGCAACACCATTATTGACATCAGCAGCCATGCCATTTCCTGGCTTACCAGTGGTTGTTGGTTTTGGTACCGCAACATAGGTTACAGTCACCACGATATCATCGCTATCTGGGTTGATTGATTGTCCATCAACAACCACTTTATCAGTTGTGTAGCCAGCAATCTTTGGTGATTCGACAGCTACAAAGCTACCATCTGCTGGTTCCCATGGATTCCAATTAATATTTTGGGTAACTAAGTCTTCAATCCCCGTCCGCTTGAACTCGACTGGGGTTGCTTGGTAATCGCTCGTAACTGGTGTACCATCAGCATACCGATAGTGAATCGTTTCGTGAACCACTTTCGTGCCCGTAACGTTCTTGGTTCCATGTACTAAATGGACAACAAATGACTGATCCATTTGATCATCATTATCAAAGTTTGGATACTGAACGCTCGCGTAATCACTACCAGCTAGATCAACTGGGGCCTTAGCATCCGTATCATTAACTACCTTTACGAACTTGTATCCATGGTTGATTAATTGCTTAACCAAATCACTACCCTTGGCAAAGTTAATTTTTCCAGCGGTAACCCCATTAGCATGATCACTATATCCTTTAATGACCTGACCTGTGGTATCGTCATAGAATGTCAATAACGCTAATTGTTGATCAGCAGAATACGTAACTGTCTTTTCCACATCAGTACTATCAGCTGTGACATCTTGTTTTGCAACGTTCTGTACGTCAGGAGTATAGCCCTTAATCGTTGGTGAAGTTACTTCCACAAAACTATTTTGAGCAGGCGTCCATGGATTCCAAGTTATTTGTTTAGTAACTAGATCTTTATTCCCGGTCCGCTTAAATTCAATTGGCGTTGCCGTGTAATCATCAGCTGCTGTTGTCCCATCTTCAAACTTGTAATGGATAACCTCCTTAACTTTCTTGTCATCAGACACGGGCTTCTTACCATGCTTTAAGTGGACAACAAATAACTGATCAACCTTTTCATTATTATCAAAGTTCGGGAAAGTTACTTTTGCATACTGGTCGCCGCTCAGATCTACAGGTTTCTGCTGATCAGTATTATTCACTACTTTTACAAATTCATAGCCCTGGTCGGTAAGTTTCTTCAACAGATTACTACCATTGCTAAATTCAATCGTCCCGCTAGTAACCCCATTAGCATGATCCTGCACTCCACTAATGGACTTTCCGGTTGTATCATCATAAAAAGTCAGCTGAGCAGCTTGCTTGGCCGGTGAGTATGTAACCACCTTTGAAATATCTTTACTATCATGATGAACCGTTGTCGTGCCAACTTCAGACTGGTCCGGTGTGTAGCCAGCAACCGTTGGTGATTTCTTGCTATCAAACGTTCCATCGTCCGTGGTTTTACCAGTTGCTGTCCAATGAATCCCTTGATCTGGATCGTCATAGGTCTTGGTAATGTTACCTTGATTATCAATATCGACGAATTTTCCGGTCACCTTATCAACATGACCTGTCCCTGTGAATGTGATCGTCTCCGTCACGGGGTTAGTCGGAATTTCTGCCTTGTGAGTTGATCCATCACTGAATTTATAGGTAATCGTCCGCGAAACTTTCTTGCTGGTGACAACATTTCCCTTACTTGGATCTTTAGGATCAACAGGATATGGATGTTGACTATCAACCGGTTCAGTTCCGTGCTTTAAGTGGATAACAAATGTTTGGGTTGTTTGATCATCACTATCATAATTACCAAATTGGTACTTAGCGAATGCCGTGGTATCAACTGTACTCTTTTCATCGTTCTTACTAATTCCGACATAATCGTACTTATTAGTCAAACTATTCAGGGTATCTGGTGCGAAGGTAATTGCAGCATCCACATTGCCTTTTGCATCCGTGGGCGTCACTCCTGAAACAAACTGATGGAGTGTATCATCATAATACTTCAACTGGGCAGTTGCTTGGTTGGTCAATTCATACTGAACAATATCACCATCAAAGTAGTACTTTACCACTTGATCAAACGCGGCAGTCCCATTTTCCGCATCTGACTGCCATGTCTTAGAACCATTAATAATAGTTGGCGTCTTTGCAGCTAAGTGATATCCCGTTGGTACAAGCTTCTGATCAGCATCCGTCAACGTGAAGTCAGTTGACTTCATCGTGTCCTGATTATCTTTGTACTGATGAGTTAAATCATCTAAAGCAATATACTGATCCTTACCTTGAGCATCCTTGTAATGGAGCTGCGCCTTCACCGTCGACTGTCCATCAACCTTAATTGATGAACTACCTTTTCCTTCAGTAATCGTCATTGGTTTGTGTTCGTCAGACCATAACTGACCAGTTAAGTACGAAATCTTGCCGGCATCACTGGCTACGGTTGGATCCGTTCCTTGCATAATTAATTGGACAGCCCCATTGTCCTTAGTTAATTGATTAATCTTCAAAGCCACTGACCGAATTTGTGACCAATCACTAACCTGATCGGCAGTCACATACGAACTCAAATCTGTTTTAGCGGTGGTATCATTTCCAGCCTTCGTTGAATAGAGAATCTGATAACTTCCTGCTGGTAATGTTTCACCGGTGGCAGTATAGACTGCCTTAACCCCGTTTTCATTCAGATTAAAATTAAAGGCCGTTTTACTAATCGTCTTTGGCAAGTTGGCGACCACTACGATGTTATGTAAAGTGCCATCTTCCTTCGGATTATAAATAACGCCCGTACTGAACGTCATCTGGGTACTACCCTTATCATCAGAATGACCAGCACTTACTAGGTTAATATCAGTGTTCCCCTGAGCATTTTCAACAATTGCCAAACCATTTGCAGATTGTACAGCAACGTTAAACTTACCAATTAAGAAGGTGTGATCAGCTTGGGCACCCTTCAACATTGCCAATTGATCACTTGTTGCCAATGGATTATCACTCGTACTCTTTACCGCTAAATTGTCTGCACTAATGAAGGCATAACCGTCAGATGACATATTTGGCAGATTATTTTTAAGATCATAGTGAGTAAAGTAACTTCGTAACCAACTGTAACCAGGAATCGTCAAGCCAGTTCCATCATACTCAACAATCGTCCGGCCATTTGCCCGGTAAACCTTAACTTTAAATTTAACAATATCATCATTACCAATGTAGTATTGGTCCTCATAATTAGCCTGATTACCAACCACCGTTGTTGGCAAAACATAATAAATATGAGGATTAACTAAATCCGTGTGATCAATGTCCTGAGGAATTTTGACTTCGAAGCTCCCCGCGTTCTTAGTACCCGCTGTCTTCTGCCATTGATCATTGCTAATACTAAATGACCACGGTGTGGTTACCCGTTGAACTACCGTTTGGGTTTTTGACCAGCCAATTGGTGACGTTTCGGTAAATTCCGGATGAGCGGGATCCGTTGCAATATTAATGGTTGCCGTCAGCTTATCGCCAACCTGCACAGGCTGCCCATTTTGAAGGGTCTTTGCTACCTTTCCTGATACTTCGAGCAGCATCGATTTACCGGTTTCTAATTCATCAATCCATTCAACTTTTGCCAGATTTTTTGCTGCATTAATCTGAAAGTTACCACTAGCATCCCCTGTGACAACTTCAGATGTGCCGTCCTGATAGGTGACATAAATGTAACCGGATAGCGTAAGCTTATGCCCACTGATTTCAACTGGCCAGCTCGGATCATTGTTAAATGAAATCTTATCCACAGAATAACCATCCGAGAAACTAGCAGTATAGTGAATATTCTTAAAACTATATGCCGAAGGGTTACTAATGCTAATTTGGTTAATGTAATGTTCGCCTTCAAAAGAACCTGTACCAACGTCAACCGGTGAATTTAACGGTACCGTATCTTGATACTGATAGTCCGCTCCTTGCTTAGTTGGGTAAGCATTAATTACATTGCCTTTAAAAATATTACCATCCGGCAATTGGGTTTCATTTCCTAAAATCGTATCTCCCCAGGCTGGGACCGCAACTTGGATTTGCTTGCCACCATTCAAATTCCAGGTGGCTGTTGATGGAGCAGCTGTTAAAGATTCATCTTCAGTTGGTGAAGCCATGACAAATCGCCCAACAATATAAAAATCATCATTCAGACTTAAGCCCTTAAAAATGACTGGCGATCCAGCGGCTTCCTGAGTCACGCTAGTATATGGTGTTGATTGGCCTGCGGCTTGATATTTACTCAGCGTTGCTGATTCATCAATTTTAAAATTCTTTGGGACATTTAAGGTCAAATCAACCTTCCCATAGTTACTAATTCGATCCCTATATGGCAGGTTAGAGCTAATGTGACTTTCATACTCATAATCTTGATTAACTAGAATTTGTTTTTGCTCAGACAGTAACGGGCTGACCCGGGTTGGCGCCGTCATCGTAAAGGTTGGGTTGATATCTTCATAAATTGTATGCTCACCAACCTGCTGACCATTTTGCATTACAGTAATGGTCTTAGTGAATCGGCCATTTTCAATCACATGGGAATTAATCTCCCGCGAAATCGTAATTCCTTGTGACATTCCACTTGCTGGCGCGTTGCTAGTAAAAGTATTCGTAACCGTGAATGAACCGTCACTATTCTGCGTTGTCGTCGTAGTCCCAATTCCAGCTGGTAATGGATCTACACTTATTCCATTTTTGTGATACAAATCACCATCTGGAATGTTTAGCGACCAGACATCACCATTTTTAAAGTTGGAAATTTGCCACGTTAAGCTAATTGAAGGTTGTGATAATGAAATTGTGTCATGATCAGCCGTCAGCGACCAGTCTTGCTGAGTTTCATTACTGTCAGCATGAGGTGTTACAGCGACGGGCGTTGTTACATTTACTGGTTGTTTACCCCCCTATTGATATTTTGATCTGCCGTTGACTGATTATGGTTCAGAACCGCGACATTATTATTTGGCTGCTGAATTGCTGATCCTGTGTTTTGAACTTGATTAACAGAATCTACATTATTTGCGTCAGTAGTCGCAGCCTTTGCAGCCACATCATTGGTCCCAAAATAAAGCGTTGTTCCTAATAATACAGAAGCAACTCCAAACGATAGTTTTCTCAAACCATAATGGGGTCGTTGTTTGGCCATCCACTGATCATGTTGCAAACGATTATTTTTTGATACCATTACTTTGCCTCCCAATAAAACACCTATTTACGATATCGCTTTCATTATACTCCCGATTATGTAGAATTATTCTAATTTTTTAGACAAATTTTGCACTACTAAAAAAGAGCTGGCACAATGCCAACTCTCTTTTTAATAATGTCCCTTATTCATCAATACTTGTCCATCCAACTGTTCAAGCTGGCGGTCTTCCAGCATTGGCGCAAGTTTCTTTTGAACGGTTTTAAAGCCATCCGAATTGACGTAGTTATTAAACGTTCCATCATTTTGGAAGACTTGGAAAGTCAGCCAGTCATTCGGCCGTTCCTTAATCTGCGCTACATAGCAAACCAAAATTTCCGTTTCCGCCTTCATCGCCGTCTTCAAATAATCTGCCAGAATCCGCTTAAATTGTTCACCTTGGCCCTCTTTCAGGGTGAAATGCACCAGATTAACCCGCATATTATTATCAGTTGTGGCGTTTAGAGAAACATCCTGCTCGCCCAGAAAGTGCGGAATCAATTCAACCTTTTGGCTTTCCTTTACGGCATCCTTAGCGACCGCCAAAAAGTCTTGATATTGGGCAGAACGATGATGAACATCAAAAGCATGTTTATCGTTATACAGTTCCACGATCAGGTTTTCACCCTGTTCATTCACCGTGTTATACATCGCCAACGTACCGCCTTCAATCGTTACCGACGTCACCATATTGCGCTTGCTGATGTCACTAAATGCCCGCCGGTGTTCTTCATCAACGGTCATCTTGTAAATATTTAAAATTCCAGAATTGTTAATAACTTTCATAATTCCCTCATATTCTCACTTTGCCGAAAGCGTTTTATACAGGGACATTATAGCAAAGATTATCACCACAATGAAAGCGTTACTTACGTTAATTTACCGTTTGAAAGTATCAAATAAAACTTCCAGTAATCTTTCCATTCCCTCTTCACTTAGTCGTTCACCATAAAGCCGCTCATGTAGACTATTGAGAACATAGCCATAGACGTGGCGTTTAATTTCAAATGCTTTGGCCGTCAGTTCTGCCCGTTCATAATACTGATTCCCATAACAGGCACAATCACGCTCGATTCCATAGCGGTGTTCCATTTCATGTAACTCGACCAAATGCATTTGAGATATTGCATCCGCCTGTTGCAGGATCTTATCAAACTTTCGCTGGTAAGCCGGTACCGAGATATTCAAGGATTCCTGATCCATTTCAAATAGCAGCATCATTTCCTGCTGATCATCTAGATAATAATGACCCTTAAGTGGCTTCGCCATGTAATAAACCACCTCCGAATTTTGAATTCCCATTGACGGGACCAATAAATTCTTTCCCGCAACAAAAGCCCGAATTGGGTGCTTTTCACCTAAAATATCGTAATACGGGATCGTGCACCGTTGGTAGCAATGATTAATCGTTGAAAAATCTTTCAAGGCCTGCTTCAATGGCTTATCAATCACAAGTCGCCGCCCGTCTTGTAAAAGAACAAATGTCTGTCGCTCGTCGTAGTGAGTAATTAATAAGAAATTGTCCCAAGTCAGTTGATAGTAACCTGTCAGCGTCACTGGCCCCTGCTTTAATTCATTAATGGTGGTAAAAGTCGTCGTTTTAAACTGACAATTCGTCATTGGTAATTATCTCTCCCCGATTATAAATTTGCGCCGGCTTTATTTCATCGCCAATTAATTTACGGGAAAGCCCTGACCATGTCAATCAAAAATTTTTAAATTGACTGAGCAGTCGTTCAGTCACGTAAAATTTTATAGATTTCTGGGTTAAAGTTCTGTATACTAACTTATTTATTGCATTTTTCCTGTAGTTTAACCCGAATTTCAGAACTTTTAAGTCTGATCATGGACTTTTTGATAATCGTTTTCGTTCACCCACTCAGCTATTATTCACCTTACCGGGCCCGAGTAATTGATTGGAGAAATTACAATGACTTTAAACTTAAACGATTATTTACAAACTACCTACACCGATCCGGAATGCCAACGGATCATTTTTGGCGTCCTCAAACGCCTGCATATCTATTATTATCACCCTGATCGTGCTGATTTTGAACAAGAAGCTCGGATGATCATGGCCAAGGCGATGCAGCGGTTTGATACCACTCATTCGAAGCTGCCTTCACAGCATGGCCATGCACGATATCTCTACCTCTATCAGCATCTTTATTGGCGTCTAATTGACCGCCTGCGGGTTCAAAAACGCCAGACTGAACAAATCCAAATGTCACTTGATAAGGATTTTGCCAACACCGCCGCCCAGATTCAACAAGAAAAAATTTTACAGGACTTTGCGGCGGAACATGAATTCACTAAAAGAGAAATTCATAACTTTTTACAAATCTTGATAACGCAATTGACCACTCAACAACGCCGTTATCTTCAGCTTTTATACCTCGGTTACAAACCGAGTGAGATTGCTGACCGGCTGGGAATTTCCCGCCAAGCCGTTGCCAACCTGCGGCGGCGTATTATCAAAATCGGCCGCCAGCTCGTCAAATCAACATTTCACTAACTAACTAAAAAGGACTGCTTCATGCAGTCCTTTTTGTTTGTAAATACATCCTTATGACAAATTATTTCCTATTGTATATACAGATGTATGCATTCGTATATACAAACGATCGGATCACTAAGAGATCTTAATTCGTAAATTCCGTAATTGCCTTGCCTAGTCGTTGAATGCCATCCTTGATCTTTTCTTCACTCATGTTGGAGAAATTCAGGCGGAAGGTTCCAGATTCTGGTTCACCCGGATAGAATGGTTCGCCTGGTACAAAAGCGACATTATTTTTAATACATTGGTCAAAGAGGTCTTGTGTATTAATGTTGCCTGGAATCTCAACCCAAATAAAGAGCCCACCATCTGGGTTAGTGTATTTCACGCCAGTTGGAAAATGCTTTTGAATTTGTTCAATCATTAATTGCTCACGTTGCCGATAAACCTGGCGAATTTTTGCAATATGCTCATCAATGTTAAAGTCCGCCAAAAATTCCGCAATAACTTGTTGTGCAACGTTATCCGTATGTAGATCGGCGGATTGCTTGATAACCGTAAAGTGCTTAATAAATGCCGGATCAGCCACTACCCAACCCGTCCGTAGTCCTGGCGTTAGGGTCTTTGAGAAGGTACTTAGATAGAAGACCCGTCCGTCAGAATCAAAACTCTTTACTGCCGGTACCGGATCACCCGCAAAGCGTAGTTGACCATACGGGTCGTCTTCGATAATCACAATATCATATTGCCGGGCTAGTTCGACCATCCGCTGCCGACGGTCAACTGGCAGTGTCCGACCAGTTGGATTCTGAAAAGTTGGCACGGTGTACAGGAACTTGGCTTCTGGATGATTTTTTAAAGCCTGCTCTAAAGCATCCATTCGTAAACCCTCATCATCCATTTCTACACCCACAATATTGGCACCATAAGTGTTAAAGACATCCAGCGCACTCATGTAGGTTGGCTTTTCAACAAGAATGGTATCACCACGGTTAATAAACATTTTAGAAATCAGATCAATCGACTGTTGCGACCCAGTGGTAATGGCGATGTTATCCGCATCACAGCTGACCCCACGTCGCGCCATCCGCTGCGCTAAAATTTCACGCAACCGCCGAAACCCATTTGAATTACTGTATTGCAGCGCTGATTCAGCAGAAGTTTGGTAAACCCGGTCCGTGGCCTGTTGCAGTTGACTAGTTGGAAATAGTTCCGGCGCTGGTAATCCACCAGCAAAAGAAATCACGTTCGGCGATGCCGCCACCTTAAGAATTTCGCCAACTGTATCAACCCCACCTTGGGGAACTGCTTTTGAGTAATTGTATTCCATCAAAAAGACCTCCTTCAAAAGTCTACCTTTACTTCTTGAATTGCCGCATTGTTTCCGCCAAATGAACTTCATGCACCACAAATTCATGCGTTCGACAGACGTAGTCATGTTCACGACCGAGCTTTGCAATATAGCCATTAATATAATCAACCTCGGTTGGTCGTCCCTTGCTAAAGTCTTGATACATGGACGGATAGTGATATTTATAAGCTTTGGAAACTTCAATCACTGATTCAACTTCCTCTTCCCGACTTTCGATTAGGTAAATCCCTGCTCGCTCACAAGCATCAAAGGCTTCGTCAAAAAGTTGGCGAGCCATGTCACGGACACCATCATATGCAATAAATTGACCCATCTGAATCTGGAACATTGTACAAAGGGTATTGCAGACGGCATTGAAAACCACCTTCGACATGCACATCCCTTGCCAATCCTTTGCCCAGACCGGACCCAGCACTGCTTTTTGGAAGTCCGCAAAAATTACTTGCATGGTCTCATCAGGAGTTTCACTATTATACGGCGCCATGTGCATTACTTCTGACCCGGCAGCCCCCATAAAATCAACGTTGGCCGGTGCATCCATTCGAGTCGCAATCATCGCGGTCCCACAAACCATCTTGTCTGGTGAGAAGTATTGAGCAATCTTTTCAAAGTGACCCATCCCGTTCATTGCTGAGAATACGTACTGGTCATCATGGAAAATCCCTGCTTTCGCATCCCGTTGTAGTTCGTCTGCCAATTGCATTTGTTTTTTAAAGATAATCCAGACATCCGGATGCCCCGTATATTCTTCAGGATAGAAAATATTGATTGGCACAATATGCCGATTTTCGTGATCGCGGGCTACCGAAACACCGCCTTGCTCCCGCACCTTCTCAACATTCGGTTGCCAAGTATCAATAAAGTCAACTTGTGCCCCAGCATTTTCTTGCAACATCACTCCGTACCGGTAACCCATCGCCCCAGCACCAATAATTCCATACTTCATTTGTCATCATCCTTTCAGCATTATTCGATCAATCAAAAAAGCGTCCTCTGTTCAATTTCTGAACAAAGGACGCTTCCACGTGGTACCACCTTTTTTCGTTGTCGACTCACATCGCCAACCTCAAACGGACGGCAAAAACTTGCGATCCGCTGCACGATATTGGGTGCCACCAAGTTGCCTCGGAAAGCAACTTTTTCATTGTCATCTTTAACTGGAGAGTCAGGATACCTTTCCACTCAACGGTACTCTCTGTGACCTCACTCTGCAGTGACTCCATCACAATGGTTAATTGATCTGATTAAGTTGTTGCAAGTATCATACGCCGGTTGATTAGAGAATGTCAACCATTTTCTAATTATTTTTTAATTTTGGTCGGCATTGAAGTACAATTCGTCATCTTTGTGCGTTTCACCAAAGAGGGTCCGGTCCATAACCCGCAATTCAGCTACCCGGTCTGTGTGACCCAAAACATGCCGCACATCTTCACGGGCATTCTTCAAGTATTCCGGATCCTGCAGGCGCTTGGCGAACAGTAATGGCACGTTTGTCATTTGATCAAAAACTGGTTGCTTATCCTTGTTTTCTTCGGCCATCTTAGCCAAGAAGGTAACAAATGCCTTGTCCTTATCAATCCATGAATTAAAGGTCTGAGACGCATTCTTTTCACTGGCAAAAGAAATCATGTAATTCTTAAAATAGTCAACTGCGTAGTAATCTTCGCTGGTTGGCTTTACTAATGGGTTGTTTTCAATGAACATCATACAACCAGCCCCGTAAAGGTAGGTCATGATACCGGCACCCCAAGTGGCTGCCTGACCCTTGGTCACTGGTTCTTTTGCGTTTACTTCTGAGTAGCGCTCAAATAATAAGAGTGCTGCGATAATGAAATCATCTGCCGTCCACGATGACTTAACATCCATCGTGTGGTTACTATCTTCACCAGCGGTTGGCATTCCTGCGAATTGCACCATTGCCCGATTTCCAAAGTACAGTGGGCTATAGTTCAAACTGATCGCCTTATCAAACTGTTGTAAGGCTTCCTTTGGGTTACCAGTTGCCGCCAGTTTAATCCCCTTTTGATTGTAGTCTTGTGCGGTACTTGCATTGTGTTTTGCCATAGTCAAGCTCTCCATTCTATTTCGAATAATATTAGCAGTGGGAATAGCCAATTCCCAACCTCTATTAGTTTTAGCATTCTACGCGCCAAAGCGCAAGATTAGCGTTGTTTAACAATCATCACGTTGCCATCTTCCGGATTGCCATAAACCAGGTAGTGGCCAGAAAACTTAATTTCGGGAACATCCTTGCCAATTGCAATCCCTTTGACCACGTAATCGCCATTCGGTAATTCTCCAACTTGGTTAAAAAGTTCTGGTACCGGGTCAATATCGGTCACAAAGACTTGAAATTCGCCATCGACCCCACCGTTGCTAAACGTGAGTTGCTGGCCATCCGCTTGATCAATCACGACCCGACCGTGATTAGTCAATTGGTAAACTTGTTGCATCATTTTGCTTACCTCCATGTAAACATTTACATATCAAAGTTTAGCGAATTACTGACATAATTTCAATTAAAAAGAGGCTGGGAATAAACTATTTTAATCTTGACATTTAATATAGAAAACCGAACCATGATTTTTGATTTTGGCAGATTGCAATAAATAACTTGAACAAATTTAATGACGCAGATTAAGCAAGAAGATCTCAATTGGAGTTCGCCAGTTCAAACATTTGAGAGGCCGTGAATTCAGATACC
>DWZS01000060.1 GCA_019117445.1 Candidatus Limosilactobacillus excrementigallinarum
AAGCTTTCAAAGTGTGGTGATGATGGCTTGAATGATACACCTGTTCCCATGCCGAACACAGAAGTTAAGCTTCAACGCGCCAAAAGTAGTTGGGGGATCGCTCCCTGCGAGGATAGGACGTTGCCACGCAAATATTAAACGCAGACTGTTATGCAGTCTGCGTTTTTTTGTACTACCAAAGAATCTAAAGTCTGGTATAATCATAACTAGAACGTATGTACGGAGTGGAGGGAGAGTAAATGGAACGGCAGGTCCTAAAAGATTACCTTTTAAATAAATATGGCCTAACATTCCATAAGTCCACAGTTGATCCATTAAATTTACAAATAGTCGAAGTTACTGCGCACAATCCTTTTATAGTTTTATCCACCTCCACCCCACAACTTGATGTTAAATGTCCAAACTTCGCAGCAACGATACAAAATTTACCAGGATTTACTGAACCACGGTTAATGAATCATCCAGAATGGGTCGGAATCCGGTTAGCCCAGATTAAAGCACAAGATCTTTTTAATATTTTGGATTATGCATTCAAGTCAGCGACTAACGGTAATCAAAATTTTATTGCACAACAATTGGTGTATTTGCCAAGTGATGGTACTGATTCAAAGTATCAATCGCAACTTATTCCGCAACGTCAACAGTTCGCTCAAAAGCACCGACTTCCCGAGCCATTAGAAAAAATGATGGCGAGTTATGACTACACTATTTTGCCCATGAACGAACAAGGAGAAAATTTTTACCGACAGGGGCAGATGGTAGCGGATTATGAAGATGATTATGATCAAATTTATGAGCTACGCCGCTATTATCCAGATTATCATGCAATGAACGGTCACCAACTGCGGACTTACTTTACTTGGCGGACCCAGTTACGGCAGGGGAAATTTACTGTCAGTAGTACTTCATATGCGTATGTTTATATTTATGAACTACTCAATAATATTGGAGTAAAAGATCCAAATGATGGGTTTCAGAAACTCTTGGAATTTGATCAAAAGTATGCTGCCAGCTATGGTCAGCGGATGAAGGACTATCTTCACCAGTGGATGCAGGATTATGTTTTATATTATGGCTTAGAGCGCACAAAAGCGAATTTGGTATTTGCCGATCAACTTAAGGTTGATCGGGAATATCATATTCTGCGTCATTCAGAAGACTATTCGGCGACAGAAGTTATGGATGTATTTTTGGACCATAGCCCATATTTGAAGAAGTGCCGTTTATATAAAAACTCCCCACAAAAGTGGGCTGAAGTTGTAGCAATGGTTTGGCAGGTTGCTTTTCATAAGAATCCGCAAATATTTACGGACTTGATTGCGACTCAGACATTAAGTGCCAAATATTTTTTTGCAGGAGCGGTTTTTTCCTTTCACCGGCAACCACGATTAATGAAGTATCCGATTGATTCAGAACGGACGTACCAGTTGAAATATCGTAAGTATTATTGCCAAGCATGGTACCCGCTCAAGGACCAACAAAAACGTTTAAATACATTTTTTCATGAGGTCGATCGACTTGCCCGGCAGGTGTTTCATTTGGGGCATCCCTTAAAGCCACGTCCATTAGAACCGCAAATAGTACAATTGATTGGGACAGGATTAAAGGAATATCAAAAACAGGAAACGTTAGCCCGTCAACCAAAGATCAAGTTAAACCTTGCTTCGTTAGACCAAATTCGAGCAGATGCTTCCACTACCCGGGATAGTTTGTTGACTGATGAAGAGAAGCAGATGGATGATGAGCCAGATATCCCGTCAGTTAATCCAGTTAAAAATGGGTCGGTGAAAACTGATAATGCGACCGCTGATATTTTAAACGCTGACGAACAATACTTAGTGCAAGCGTTGCTTCATCAAGAACCGTATCAAGCTTATTTAAAGCAACATCACTTGATGACATCAATTTTGGTGGATTCGATTAATGAAAAACTGTTCGATGAAATTGGTGACTCGGTGATTGAATTTAATGATCAGGATGAGCCAGAAATAATTGAAGATTATGAAGACGACTTACGAAAACTACTAAAGGAGGATGGTGCATAATGCCAGAGCAAAAACGGCGGGTACCAAAGAGAATTGCCCAAACGATTCTAAACTCGTTAAAGGGAGGAGTTGTTCCACGGATCGGGCTTCCTTACATTACGGTTGGTCGTAAAGCAGAAATTGAGGCCTTACTGCATGATGTCGATGTGGTAGCTGAAGGTGGCGCCGCCTTCCACTTTATTGTCGGTCGTTATGGCTCAGGAAAAAGTTTTCTGCTCCAAACGATTCGTAATTATGTGATGGATAAAAATTTTGTAGTTGTTGATGGTGATCTATCACCAGAACGACGGTTACAAGGAACCAAAGGCCAGGGGTTAGCAACTTATCGCGAACTAATTCAGAATTTAGCAACGAAGACCCGTCCAGAGGGTGGGGCGCTAACCTTAATTCTTGATCGGTGGATTAATTCCGTGCAGACGCAAGTGGCCACGGAAACCGGACTTAGTGATGACGATCCACAATTCGTGGAAAATACTGATAAGAAGATTTATGCGGTTATTTCATCTTTGAGTGAGCTCGTCCACGGCTTTGACTTTGCTAAGTTATTGAATATGTATTATCACGCTTACCTCGATAACGATGATGAAACCAAAGCGAAGGTAATTAAATGGTTCCGTGGTGAGTACACTCACAAGACGGAAGCTAAGCAGGAATTAGGGGTTAACATTATAATTTCTGATGATGATTGGTACGAATATTTAAAATTATTTGCTAGTTTCTTCCGTCAAGCGGGTTATGCTGGATTAATCATTATGATTGATGAATTAGTGAATATCTACAAAATCCCGAACAGTATTAGTCGTCAATATAACTATGAAAAAATTTTAACAATGTACAACGATGCTTTACAGGGAAAGGCGAAGTATCTGGGGATCTTGATGGGTGGAACTCCGCAAGCGATTGAGGATCGTCGGCGAGGTGTTTACAGTTACGAAGCTTTACGGTCACGATTAGCCGAGGGAAAATTTTCTCAAGCTGGAGCTCGTGACATGTACGCACCAGTGATTAAGCTTGATCCGCTGACTCCGGAAGAAATGTTAGTTTTAACTGAAAAATTGGCTGATATGCATGCTGGTTTATACGGTTATCAACGCTCCGTTACTGACGATGACCTTGCTAAATTTATCAAAATTGAGTACGCCCGTATTGGCGCGGATACCAACATTACACCACGGGAAGTGATCCGTGACTTTATCGAAATGTTGGATATTGTATGGCAAAATCCATCAACCACAATTGAAGAACTATTGAATTCTGATCAATTCACGTATACGGAACAATCTGCCGTTAGCGATCAGAAAACCAAAGATTACACTGAATTTACTTTATAAAAGGAGGGCAGGAGAATGGATGTTTTTTCCCGGTATGCGCCATTTATTCAAGATTACATTTATGAACAAGGTTGGCAAACGTTACGTCCAATTCAGGTTGCGGCCGCCGAAGAAATTTTTGAAACTGATCACAACGTTCTCCTGTCAGCATCGACCGCTGCTGGGAAAACAGAGGCGGCTTTTTTTCCGATATTAACGGAATTAACTGAACATCCCGTTGATTCCATTGGGTGTCTATACATTGCACCGTTAAAGGCGTTAATTAACGATCAATATCGGCGGCTAACGGACCTCTGTGAAGATCAGGATGTCTCAATTTGGCGGTGGCATGGTGATGTTTCACAATCACAAAAGCGGCGGATGCTGAAAAATCCGCGTGGGGTGTTGCAAATTACACCTGAATCGTTGGAATCCTTTATGATCAATAAACATATGGATATTCCGCGCTTATTTCACGGCTTACGGTTTATTGTGATTGATGAACTTCATGCGTTCTTGCGCAGCGACCGGGGTGGCCAAACTTTTTGCTTAATTGAACGGTTATCTAAATTAGCGGGCATTGATCCACGGCGGATAGGATTATCCGCAACAATTGGCAATACCGAAGCGGCCAGTCGGTTTTTAGGTGCTGGGAGTGGTCACCAAACGGTAGCACCAAAAGTTAAAAATACCCGGCAAATTTGGCGCTTGTCAATGGAACATTTCTATAAAATGGGGCCCCAAGCGGCGAAAAACCAGGAGGAAAATAATCAGTTAATTGGTCCGAAAACCGATCAGGCTCCAGAATTAGCTGATCCGGGAATTGGCTATATTTTTGAGCATACGCGTGGTAAAAAGTGCCTTGTCTTTACGAACAGTCGCGAAGAATGTGAAGCAGTGTGTCAGATGCTCCGCGAGTATTGTGCGTACCGTCATGAACCAGATCGCTTCTTAATCCACCATGGTAATCTATCACCGGCATTGCGGCAGACAGCTGAGGATGCGATGAAGGATGAAGATGCCTATATGACCACGTGTGCCACGGCAACGTTAGAATTAGGAATCGATGTTGGTAAATTGGAAAGTGCGTTTCAGATTGATGCACCGTTTACGGTATCTGGATTTTTGCAACGGATGGGGCGGACTGGTCGACGTGGCAACCCACCAGAAATGCATTTTGTGATGCGTGAAGAACATCCAGAATCACGGGCCATGCTACCCGATTTGGTTCCGTGGCCCTTGTTGCAGGGAATTGCATTGGTTCAATTGTACTTAGAAGAACGGTGGGTTGAACCGCCAGCACCGAATCGTCTCCCGTATAGTTTGTTGTATCATCAAACGATGAGTACGTTGGCATCAAGTGGTGAAATGACTCCGGCTGAGCTAGCCTCACGGGTTTTACCATTGACCTATTTCCATAACGTCAGTCAAGATGACTATAAAGTTTTATTACGCCATTTGATTAAGACCAATCAAATTCAGCAAACCGAAAATGGTGGTTTAATTGTTGGCTTGGCTGGTGAACGGGTTGTCAATAACTTTAAGTTCTACGCGGTCTTTCAAGAAAACGTGGAATATAGTGTACATGCCGGGTCAGAAGAATTAGGCACCATTGTGAAACCGCCGCCGGTTGGCGATAAGATTGCCATTGCGGGTCGTGTATGGGTGGTTGAAGATGTGGATCGGAAGCGTCATCAAGTATACTGTCATGAGGTTAAAGGCCGTATTCCAGCGTATTTTGGCGACGTGCCGGGCGATATTCAGCCGAAAATTCTCCAGCGGATGCGTCAAGTCCTGAATGAAAGCACAATGTATCCGTACTTGATGAATAACGCTCAAGCACGATTAACGCAGGCACGAGATACTTGTAATATTGCTGGAATTCCGCAGCAACAGTTAATTAATTTGGGCGGTAAAATGTGGTGTTTATTACCGTGGACAGGTAGTTATGCTTTTCTTGCGCTAGAACGACTGTTAAGAATAAAATGTGCTAAACGATTAAATCTCCGTGGTTTTAACTCGTCGCGACCGTACTTTATGGAATTTGCAATGGATGCTTCAGCGGATGAATTTTTCCAAATCCTTGGGGAAGAAGCTGCAAAAGATTTTGCGCCCATGGATTTGGTATATCCCAAGGAAGTACCGGTGTTTGATAAATATGATGAATATTTACCAGATGACTTAGTACGAAAAGAGTTTGCGGAGAGTGTCTTGGATATTGCAGAAATGAAGAAGTGCGTCGCGCAAATGTGTGCGGAATATCAAAAATTAAAGAACTAGATTGATCTCATGGTGTCATACGCCATGAGATTTTTTTGATTTATTTTAAAATAGGGGTTTCCTTTTAATTGTCAATTTGATATACTATTTTTTGTTGATTAATGCTCACTTAGCTCAGTTGGCAGAGCACGTCATTAGTAATGATGAGGTCGAAGGTTCGAATCCTTTAGTGAGCACTAGAAGGAATTCTTTTGAGTTCATAAGTCCGCAGAACAGACTGTAAAGGTTTGTGTTGCGGGCTTTTTTGTAACCTTTTAAATTAATGTGAACGGTTATGAATTAGAATGAATAGCTAATTTGGGCACACTCAAAACACACCATAAATAATTCGTGTGTTTTTGTGTGTTTAAAGTTGTTCATCTAAAAAAGGCATCTGAATTTGGTGCTATTAACTAAAACAGGAGTGTCAAAAAAATTTTGTGTGTTTCCAAAACACAATAATTAGTATCTTGCTGAGTCACATCATGTGGATGTAGGATTTAGAGCAGTATCACTCTGCCCATCTAGTCAGCACTACTAAGTATATAAAATCCTGTAATACCAGCGATTACCGTTGGCGTTACAGGCTTTTTTCGTTACATAAGATGTTTTTCGGTGCAATAAATAATTTATCGGTGCAAAATTAGATTATTTTGCACCGATAATCTTTAAATTGCACTGATAATTGGTATAAAATACTAAAGAGAAATACTAATGAAGGGAGATGAAATACTTGAAAGTATTTGATTACCAGACGCTAAATAATCTGCAGCTAACCACTAAGATGGTCGAAAAACTCAATCAAATTTATGAGCTAAAGGGGAAAACAGCACATGTCTCCTTAAAGTCTAAGGATATTATGGATAAGCTATTAGCGGTTGCTAAAATTGAAAGTACAGATTCATCAAACCGAATTGAAGGTATTGCAACTAGTGATGCCCGACTTAAAAAATTAATGAATCAAAAGACCACTCCAGAAAATCGGAGTGAGGAAGAGATTTCCGGTTACCGAGACGTTTTAGCAACTATTCATGAAAACTATGAGTACATCAAAATCACATCCAATAATATTTTAGCTCTACATAAACAATTATTTACTTTTACTGAAAGTACATGGGGCGGTGAATTTAAAAATATTGACAATTCAATTGTAACTACCTTTGCTGATGGACACAAAGAAACGCGCTTTACTCCACCACCGGCTTATATAACTCCTGAACTGATTCAGAATCTATGTGATGCGTACAATAATGCAATTGAAGATAACACTTTTCCGCCATTAATCTTAGCCGCAGCATTTATGCTGGACTTTGTTTCAATTCACCCCTTTAGAGATGGTAATGGTAGGATGTCAAGGCTTCTTATGTTGCTTGAACTACATCAGTTAGGTTTTGAAGTTGGTAAATATATCAGTTTGGAACGGTTAATTGAAAAAACTAAGGTACAATATTACCGGACATTGTTAGAAAGTTCCGGAACAGCATGGATTGCTAATAAGAATGACTATGGTCCGTATGTTAATTACTTTTTGAGTATTGTTTTACAGGCATATCGTGAATTAAACTCACGGATCGACTTTGCTAATGACACGGAAAGAAGTCCAAAAACGTTAGTATTGAGTAGGCTTAATAATAGTTTGAAGCCATTATCAAGACGTGAATTAATGGATTTAATTCCCCAGTATGGTGAAAGTACCATCAAGCATGCATTAGCATTTTTGCGGAAACAAGGTAAAATCAAGCTATTGGGTAAGGGTCGTGCGAGTCGATATGTTGTGAAGGATTAAATTAACAGTTTTGTTTTTGTAATATTTTCCTTATTACATATAAGGGCACAACTAACTTAGGGTGAAAATGGATGTTAAATAATATTTTAAAAATAACTATACATGAACATCATAAAATGAAATGTGAAATTACCGTTTCATCTAACAAATTGGATGCCGCATTCAATCTATAAAGATAATTGGCCTGCTATTGAAGGTAAATTTCAAGAAGTTAAGAGAATTCCAGACAAAGAGGAATCATTAGCAAATGTGACCTGTGATAATTTAAATTTTGATTTATTTAAGCATGAGGCGCTAAGGTTTATTCCTCAATATAACGGTTTGGATATTAGAATCTCTGAGCAAATAGGGCTAAAGTTCGAAGATCAGATAGGATTATCACAGTTATCAACTATTTCGAATGATGTTAGTAGTTTCTTTTCATTAATTTAGGATTTGCC
>DWZS01000061.1 GCA_019117445.1 Candidatus Limosilactobacillus excrementigallinarum
GGGAGCGGGCCTGGGCCTTCGTGTACAAAAAATCGAAATCAAACAGGGTATTAACCCCTGCCGGAAGGAGGGAGAGAGTTGGCTAAAGATGGTACAAATCGTGGTGGCGCTCGGGTTGGGGCTGGCAGAAAATCTAAATCACTTCACGATAAGCTCGAAGCTGGCCAAGAAGCAACCGTCATCGATTTGCCAGAACCAGCTAATCTGGAAGGTCACGTGATGCCGCCAGTCAAGAAGTACCTCAAGGCCAAACAGAAGAATGGTTTAGAATTTGACGCCGCTGATATTTTCAAAGAAACCTGGGAATGGTTGGTCGAGCGTGGTTGTGAAAAACTAGTTAACACTCAATTGATTGAACAATATGCCGTTAGCGTCAGCCGGTGGATTCAGTGTGAAGAATGTATCTCTAAGTTTGGTTTCCTCGCTCGCCACCCTACGACTGGTAACGCAATTGCTTCACCATATGTTTCCATGAGCCGCGACTATATGAAACAGTCCAGCCAATTATGGTTTCAAATTTTTCAAGTGGTTAAGGAAAATAACGCCACAACTTATCAAGGATCAACACCACAAGATGATGTCATGGAACGGCTCTTAAGAAGCCGGAAAGGAATGAACTAATGAAATTTGTTAAAAAGAAAATTACCGATTTAATCCCTGCCGATTACAATCCAAGGAAGGATCTCAAGCCTGGTGATCCTGATTATGAAAAATTAAAACGCTCGATGCATGAATTTGGCTATGTCGATCCAATTATTTGGAACCAACAAACTGGTCACGTGGTTGGTGGCCACCAACGGTTAAAAATCCTCCAAGATGAAGGAATCCAGGAAGCCGAATGTGTGGTCGTTAGTCTGGATGATGAGAAAGAAAAGACACTGAACATTGCGCTCAACAAGATCAGTGGTGATTGGGATAAGGATAAGTTAGCCCTCCTAATGACTGACTTACAAGCCAGTGATTTAGATGTTTCATTAACGGGCTTTGACGAGAATGAGATCTCCGACCTTCTTGGCACGGCTGACGACACGCATGATGATGACTTTGACGTTGATAGTGAATTGAATAAACCAACCTTCTCTAAAGCAGGAGATCTTTGGCACCTAGGAAAGCACACATTGCTATGTGGTGATGCTACAAAAAAGGAAAGTTTCCATAAATTACTCAGCGATAATAAGGTTAACTTAGTTCTTACTGATCCACCATACAACGTTGATTACCAAAGTAAAGCCGGCAAGATTAAGAACGATCATCAGGATAATGATAAGTTCTATAAATTTTTATTAGCTGCTTTCCAAAACATGAATACTGCAATGGCTAACGACGCCAGCATCTATGTTTTCCATGCCGATACGGAAGGACTGAACTTCCGGCGAGCCTTTCAAGATGCTGGTTTTTATCTATCCGGTTGTTGTATCTGGAAAAAGCAATCACTGGTACTCGGTCGCTCCCCTTATCAATGGCAACATGAACCCGTGCTCTACGGCTGGAAGCACGATGGAAAGCACGAATGGTATACCGGTCGCAAGGAATCCACCATCTGGGAATTTGATCGACCAAAACAAAGTAAGGAACATCCAACAATGAAGCCTATTCCATTACTTGCTTACCCAATTATGAATTCGACAATGTCTAACTGTACGGTTCTTGATCCCTTTGGTGGCTCTGGATCTACCCTCATTGCTTGTGAGCAAACCAACCGGATTTGCTACATGATGGAACTGGATCCTAAATACTGTGATGTGATTGTTAATCGCTACATCAAACAAGTCGATTCGGATCAAGATATCAGTGTGGAAAGAGATGGTCATATAATTCCTTACAGTAATCTAAAGAAGCCGGCCTAAAGCGCGGGAAAGCCTTGCTATCTGTGCCTTTTAGAGTGATGTATACAGTGATCAAACAAGGAGGTACAGAATATGGAAATTAATTTTAATGTTCATGGTCAACAGCGTAAAAAGCTAGTCGAACAGATTGCTAACTATACTCAACAAAAAGCTGAATATCAGTACACACCAACCTACGCATACCAGATTGGCAAATACACTGTCAGTAAAGATGGGAACCTTTCATCCCCTGATGAGATTCCATCCAACCTAATCGACAAACTTAAAGAACTTGGTTTCCGGCCCGCTAACATTATCAAATTGCATCTTGCTTACCGTCGAGACGACTTTACCGATCAAGCCTTAGAAAACCTGCGTCACCTAATTTGGGCCAAGGGACAACTAATCAAAGATGCTTGTCAGCTCGATTCGCTAAAACTAGACGTTGATGATCAACAGGTGACATTTAACTGGTTCAACAATGTAAAGCTTGATGATGCCACAGCTTATCAACAATTTATCGACAAACTTGTGCAATATGCAAAAGATCATCAACGGATTGTGTCAGAACCTCATGAAGAAAGCAATGAGAAATATGCTTTTCGTTGTTTTCTACTACGCCTGGGTTTTATCGGTCCCGAATACAAAGCACAACGGAAAGTACTGTTACGAAATTTAGCCGGATCAGCTGCTTTTAAGAATCAGGAGGCCTAATCATGAGCAGAATCAAAGATGAACTAGCTAGACGTGACCGCATTCGCCAGCAGGTCTTACAAATTCGCAATACTGGCGAAGTAAACATGTTTGATATCGAGAATGTTAAACGACTGGCCTACTATTACAACTGCCACGATTTGATCGATTACCTGACTACTGAACGGGCCGGCTATGTCAATTTGATTTTAACTGGTAAATTCAATTAATCATTAAGCATTGAGTTCATTCTCAGTGCTTTTTTAGTACTAATGAAAGGAAGTGATGTTTTCTTGAGAAAGTTAAAAGATTATAAACCAACTCGTTTTATGGCTAAGGATTCCACTTACAGCAAAGATGCAGCTGATTTTGCAGTTTCTTTCATTGAATGTCTCTGCCATACTAAGGGAACTTGGGCAGGAAAACCCTTTGACTTGATTGATTGGCAAGAAAAGATTATTCGTGACATCTTCGGTATTCTGAAGCCTGATGGCTACCGCCAATTCAATACTGCTTATGTTGAGATTCCAAAGAA
>DWZS01000062.1 GCA_019117445.1 Candidatus Limosilactobacillus excrementigallinarum
TTCCCTGCACCCTGTCGAGCGATCAGATATTACATTCAAAAATGAGTACCTCGAGATTGACATTCAAGGTCATTTTTGAGATTTCATATCTGATTTACTTATGATTTCGCCATAAGTAACAACAACGACCAGCTGTACTTGCCAACTGGACCAACAATTTCTTTTTGAATCACCAAAAAGAAACAAAAAAATGACTACCTTATCAATCAACGATAAGGTAGCCAACAGTTGCTTACTTTAATCTAAAGTAAGCAAACTAGATAAATTGTATTAGGAAACACACATTAGTTTTCTTTTTTATGCTTCGCTAGCTTACGGCATAGCTTATTTACTGCGCCGAGATTATGCTTATATTCAGGGTGTTCATCAATCATTTTAGAATATGTATCATAAGTACCAAGAGTCCTAAAGCGACGGCCAACGGCATAATGGTAGATACTGTAGCTATTTTCCTTAACTTCCGAAGTTAAAGGATAGGCATATGAAACAACAACATATACACGTGTACTATTAGGATCTTTAATTCCGCAACCATTTTCCATTCCGACCTCTTTACCGTACCTAGTAACAATAACGCGCTGGTAAACTACTAATTGAAAATGTGATGAATCTAGTGTCATAGTGATGACTTCCTTTCTGAAATTTTATCGTTATTATGTTTGATTGGCTTAACAACACCCTGTCGACGTCGTAGCGTCACTGGCTCCGGTGCATTCCAGTCAATTTTATTGTTATTAACTTTTAGCCATTTCTTAGCTCTTGCTACATCTATAATACGAATACGAACACCTCGTCCGGCGGGTTTGGTAATCCATCCACCATTTTCAGTTAAAATCTCAGGATACTTATGAATGACATAATACTTGACCCATTCGCGTGATTTGTTATGAAATAACTTATGAAGTGAATCTTCAAAGGTCATTTGTTGAGGTGACTCGAAATTTCTACTTTGCTGGAGCTTTTCTACAACTTTACTGGCAATTTGATCAACAATTTGACTAGCGATCAAGACATTCCTTTCTAGACCACTAAAAAACGGTAGTACAGAATCTGAGATCAGTATTTATACTCGAAAGGACTATCATCCTTTAGTGATCTCAAATCCCGTGCTACCGGTAATTTGTTTATTTTAAGTGCTCTTCGCTGCTTCTCAATTGTTTCAGGGCAGTTGGTCTCTGCCTGCGATAGAGTATCTATCACGGTCCTATTCCTATTTCGTCGTTTCAGACGGCTTCCTGTAACCTATTTGACTTCAGTTATCAGAACATTACGGCCTACTGGCAACTAGTTTACACTAATTTATTTAATTGTTAGAAGATTGGTTGCTTCCCTCTCTTCACTATTTATAGTACTACGTTTGAATCAAATGTCAACATAATTTGATAAAAAACTTTAAAAATGATTATATTTGATTTACTATACAGATAGTATCTTATATGAGAGGAAACATAACCACATGGAAGATTTAGAAAAAACAAGAAAACATATCATAGCTAATCGTTTCAGATCAGCAGTTGTTCAGTATTTAACTGATAATAACATGACTCAAACAGCATTGGCCCGACGTGCAGGAATGTCACGTGCTGTGATCGCTAATATCATAGCTGGACGTATTCCAACATTTGAAACGGCAGTAGTGCTCAGCCGTATAATGAATTTAAGTCTTGACGAGATAACTGCTGGAAATATTGCAGATGTTCCTGACCCCAAGCAATTCAAAAAAATGTTTAAGACAGATGCTGTAAAAGAAATTGAGAAACTTTTAAGTAAGAGTAATTGGTATGGTAACGAATTCAAGGAACTTAGCGAAAAACAAAAACAGACAATATTAAGATTAATACGTGCTTATCTCAATTTAACCAAATCGGGAAATATAAGAAAAAAATGACTGCCTAGCTATTTAAAGACAAGGTAGTCACGTTAATAAATACTATTCTAGTAGAAAAAATAAAGGAACTAGTCGCAGTAAACATGCTCTAGTTCCTTTTGTGTTACCTAATCATCGAAATAGAATCACAGTAGAAAAACGGTAGACAACTTTACTTAAACCTGTATTTTCTACTAAGATCTAGCCTCTACAAATGCCGTCAAATTAGGATTCCCACTTCATATTGTTCTATTAAATTATTCGTATTCGATTGTCGAAGGCGGCTTACTCGTGACATCATAAAGAATCCGGTTAACGTGATCGACTTCGTTAACAATCCGGACCGAAATCTTTTGTAAGACATCCCATGGAATCTTCGCAAAGTCAGCGGTCATTCCATCAATTGAGGTCACCGCCCGAATGGCCACGGCGTAGTCATAAGTCCGTCCGTCACCCATGACACCGACTGAACGGATCCCTGGCAGAACCGTAAAGTATTGCCAGATTTTTTCGTCCAAGCCAGCCTTGGCAATTTCCTCACGTAAAATGGCGTCACTTTCCCGAACAATTTCCAACTTTTCTGGAGTGATTTCACCAATTACCCGAATTCCCAATCCAGGGCCAGGGAATGGCTGCCGCCATACTAATTCGTGTGGAATTCCTAACTTTTCACCAAGCTCACGCGTTTCATCTTTAAAGAGGCTCCGGAGTGGTTCAATCAACTTAAACCCAAGCTTCTTTGGTAATCCACCAACATTGTGGTGAGACTTGATTGTTTGTGCAGTGTCAGTCCCGGATTCGATTACATCGGTATATAAGGTTCCTTGGGCCAAAAATTCAGCATCATCCATCTTCTTGGCTTCTTCGTTAAAGACTTCGACGAATTCTTTACCAATAATCTTCCGTTTTTGCTCTGGATCAGTAACCCCCTTGAGTTTACCCAAGAAGCAGTCGCTCGCATCAACCTTAATAATATTAACCCCTAAGTCACGGCTCAAAGCATTCATCACTTGATCCGCTTCATTTTTCCGGAGCAGGCCATGATCAACAAAGATACAAGTCAGTTGATCACCAATGGCTTTATGCAGTAACACTGCAGTCACACTAGAATCAACCCCACCGGAAAGACCTAAGATGACTTTTTTGTCGCCAACTTCTTCACGAATCTTGTCGACTTGCATGTCAATGAAGTCATCCATCGACCAGTTAGCTTTCGCCCCACAAACACCAAAAGCAAAGTTCTTCAAAATGTCTAAACCATACTCAGTGTTCCGGACTTCGGTATGGAATTGAAGGCCGTATAATTTGCGGTCATCATCCGCCATCGCCGCGATTGGGCAATTCTTGCTAGTAGCTGTAACGGTAAAACCATCCGGCACTTTTGTGACGCGATCACCATGACTCATCCATACAAATTGCTTGTCTGGTAAGCCTTTAAACATCGCTGCTTGTGCATCTGTCACTTCGATATCTGCCCGACCGTATTCAGAATCATCTGCTGATTCAACCTTGCCGCCCAGATCATAAGCCATCAACTGCATTCCGTAACAAATCCCTAAAATTGGAATCCCCAATTGATAAATTTCTGGGTCTACCTTAAAGGCATCCTTTGCGTAAACGGAATTTGGCCCACCAGAGAAAATGATTCCCTTTGGCTTCAACTTCTTGATTTCTTCTGCACTAACCTTATGCGACATCAGCTCTGAGTATATCCCAAAGTCACGAATGCGCCGGGTAATCAATTGGTTATATTGACTACCAAAGTCAAGCACTAAGATCTTATCAAAAGCATCTAAATCGATGTTCGCCACTTGTCCCACTCCTTTATATTGAATTCAAAACTTAAAACTATTGTACGGTGTTTACTCAAGCGGGTCAATACAAGCTTGCCCCCTTGTTTGGGATTTCCTAAGTTCATCTTAAATCGGCATTCAGGGCCTCGCCAAACGCATTTTCTTGTTATAATAATGCCAAATCAAAAGGGGACTAAGCATATGAATATTTATGGTGATTATGAAGAGACGCTCAATCAAGTCATGGCGGACCTTCTGGAAAAAATTCAACAAATGAATCAGCAGGCCATCGACCATCATCAGCCTAAACTTTACGAACACCTTATCAGCCGGATTAAAACACCCGCCAGCATGGCAGAAAAATGTCAACGTAAAGGCTACCCTGTTAATACCACTTCCGCCCTGCGCAAGTGTAAAGACTCAATTGGGGTCAGAATTGTTTGCAACTTCATTGATGACATTGACCATTGTCTCACCCTCCTGCATAAAGCAGATTGGTGTTCAATTGTGCAAGAAAAAGATTACATCACCAATGCCAAACCCAATGGTTACCGTAGTTATCACGTTATTCTGGACGTTACAACTCCTTACCGGGACATTACTGGTCAAGTACCTGGTCATTATTTTGCGGAAATTCAACTCCGCACCATTGCGATGGATTCCTGGGCCAGCCTCGAGCATGAAATGAAATACAAACATAATATTCAAAACGCCGCTCGAATTGGTAAGGAACTAAAACGGTGTGCAGATCAACTCGCATCGTGCGATGTTCAGATGCAAACCATTCGACAATTAATTAACGAAAACAACTAGAAGGTGAGCAGCATGAGAATTTTATTAGCGGAAGATGAAGCTCAATTATCCCGTGTCCTGACGATGGCAATGACCAACGCTGGCTACCACGTCGACCACGCTGAAAATGGCCAACGTGCCGTGGATTTAGCCAAAGCCAACGCCTATGATATCATGATCTTTGACATTATGATGCCAGTCAAAACTGGACTAGAAGCCCTGAAAGAAATCCGGGCCACTGGGGATCGGACCTACGTGATGATGCTAACGGCGATGTCTGAAGTCGATGACAAAGTGACTGGGCTAGACGCTGGTGCCGATGACTATATGACCAAACCCTTTTCACTTAAGGAACTATTGGCAAGATTACGGTCACAAGAACGGCGTAATGAAGGACTCGACCAGGACGTTTTACAATTTGGCGACTTGACCATTGATAATAATCAGCAAACCCTGGTCAGCAATAACTCAATTAGCCTTACTAGTAAGGAAGCTCGCTTGCTCCAGTACCTCATTTTAAATGCCAACAAACAACTATCCATCAATGAACTTCTCAACCATACTTGGGATGACGATGATGAAACCGCGGATACGGAAGATGTTTGGTTCACCATTTCCTACCTCCGCCGCAAGCTCCAGTCGGTCGGTTCGACAGTTACCATTACTGGAGATAAAACGGGACCATTTACCATTACTAAGTAGTTAAGGAGTGATTCCATGATCCGGCACTTTCAAAGAAAATTTATTGTAGTTTCGACAACCGCGCTCGTGGTTGTTTTATTTACCATTATTGGAAGTATTTCAGCAATTGTTTTTACCCACTCGCAAAATGAAGTCAATGCCATCTTAAATATGCTGGTAGAAAATGACGGCAAGTTACAAAACAATAAGGTGCCCCAGCAACCCCGGGGTTTCTTTAGTTCCCGGATAACTCGGGAAGGAATGTTTCAATACCGCTACTTTAGCGCCCAGGTTCCCGCGAACCAAGATCCCATCCAGGTTGATAATCAACATATTCTGACTGTTCAACCCCCTGCCATTAAAAAATTAGCCCGGCGCGTTATTCAACGGTCGAATAAGCGGGGCGTGATTACCTATCGGGGAACCCGCTATGCTTACCGAATCAAACAAAGTCAACGGGCCACCCAAGTTGTTTTCTTGGACGAATCCCTGCTAATGTCTGAGGCCCACGAAATTCTACGAGTCAGTATTTTACTGGGCATGATCGTATTGGTACTCTACACAACCGTTCTTATCGCCTTTTCCAAGCGTGCCATCAAGCCAATCATCGAAGCTGAGCATCGTCAGCGCGAGTTCATTACGAATGCTGGTCACGAGTTAAAAACCCCATTGACCGTTATTTCCGCAAATACAGAAATGCAGGAATTAACCACTGGTGAAAATGAATGGACACAAAGTACCCGCGAACAAGTCACGCGACTCACCCGGCTCATTAATAACTTAATCTCGTTAGCTCGGATTCAAGAACAACCAACAATCGAGATTACCAGTGTGAACATCAGTGAGATTAGTCAACGAGTCGCTGATAGCTTCAAGAGTGTGGCGATGCAAAATAACCAAAAGTTTCAGGTTCATATTCAACCGCACCTCCATGCCCAAGCTGAAGACTCTCGTCTAGAAGAATTAATCAATATTCTCCTTGATAATGCCAATAAATACTGCGATCCTCAGGGCCTGATTAAACTAAACTTGAGTAAAGCCAAGCGTTCTAAAAACGTTGTTTTAACAATTTCTAACTCCTATGCAGCAGGAAAAGACGTCGATTATAACAAGTTCTTTAACCGCTTCTACCGTGCTGATACAGCTCACCATATTCAATCCCAGAGCGGGTTTGGAATCGGTCTTTCAATGGCCCAACAAATCGTAACACAATTTCACGGCAAAATTAGGGCGTCCTATCAAGATGGACTGATCAGCTTTGTTATTACATTCCGTGCATAGAAAAAAGCAGGCAGTGCCTGCTTTTTTTAGTCTTCACGCAAATAAATCCGATCAATTTTATGATGGTGGGTTTTATGTAAAATGATGTCCGCACGATTCCGTGTTGGTAAAATATAGTCCCGCAGGTTCGGCAAATCCACTTCATCCCACACCTGGCGGGCCATCGCAAAGGCATCTTCCCGTTTACCCTTGGTGTAAGGGTAGTAATAGTTATCCGGATTTTGAAATGCTGTTTCTAGTAGCAAGCCAAACCGTTCGAGGTACCACTGCTTAACCAATTCGGCATCCGCATCAACATAGATCGACCAGTCAAAAAAGTCACTAACGTAGAGACGTTGGGTGGTTGGTAGTTGCAAAACGTTAATTCCTTCCACAATCAATATATCTGGTTCTTCAATAATCTGTGGCTGGTCCGGTAAAATATCATAGGTATTGTGCGAATAAGTTGGTGCTTCAACCCTTGCCGCTCCGGCTTTCACATCGTTCAAAAATGTCAGCAAGCGTTCCATATCATATGACTCCGGAAAACCTTTTCGCGCCATTAAGCCACGCCTTTTTAGCTCCGCATTTGAATAGAGAAAACCATCCGTTGTCACGAGTTCAACCTGCTGATCAGGCATCAAACGGTTGAGGAGAATCTGCAATAACCGTGCGGTTGTGCTTTTACCAACCGCTACGGAACCCGCGATCCCAATAATATAGGGAATCCGCCGGGACGGCTTTTTCAAAAACGTCAGCCGTTGAAGCTGCATTTGAATGTAATTTTGGTATTGTAACTGAAGCAGCTTAATTAGTGGCAAGTACACTTCTTGAACGTCATTGAGTGAAATCTGATCATTCAGCGACTTGATTGCATCCAAATTTTCCTGCGTCAACATGACCCGTTTACTCGGAAAAAAGCTGTGCCAAGTTGCCCGATCAAATTGGTCATAGTTAAGCCATTCATCCATAATCATTGTTCCTCGAATCATTAAATCAATAGCTATATTTTAACATTATTTGTTCGTTATTGGTGGAGTTTGCTTTTTCAAAGCCTTTTCGGTAGAATGTAGGACAAATTAGGAGGGATATTGTGTCACTTACTGCCCAAACAGTCAGTAAACACCTAACAGACTACGAACAAATCAAACAACTTTACCATGCCTCTTTTCCGATTGATGAGCAGGTTAAGTGGTCATGGCTGATGTGGAAAGCAAAGTCAAAGCATGTAGAGTTTCTGGCCTACTACGATAATAATCAACTAGTCGGTTTCAGCTATGTAATCCACTATCATCAACTCGACTTCTTA